>NZ_JBWKPM010000009.1:0-183754 GCF_059418245.1 Roseateles sp. GW821-FHT09B06
CTCACGTTGCACTCCTGAGCCTGGCGTGCTGCGTCATTTGCGCTCGCGCATTGCCGGAGTTCTGTTAGCCGCTCTTAGTTTGGCATGCGCCTGCCCCAAGAACTGAGCCCCGAGCCATGGTGCCAGCGGATCTGATTGACTTGCGGGTTCGATCCCCTGTAGCCGAGAACCTGCCTCTAAGTCAACAGGGGTTGAACGCTATCGGTGGTGCTTGAAGTCCCCGAACCGCTAGCGATAATTTCGCTTGTACCCAATCTAGCTTATCCAAGATCTGACGTTAAAGGTCGACATGACTATGTCGAAGCACGATGAAGACCATTGATCTGGGTTCGGCAAGCTGCCTGCTGTAGCCGAACCCGAGCAAAGCTAAGGCCTCGCTATCCGCCCAAACTTTCTCAGGGCACGAGCGGACAGGAGGCCTAGGCAGGCACACGACAGTGAGCCCCGGGGCACGTCCGACTGCGTCTTTCACGCTCCCGTAGCGCGACTATAAACCGCGATATCGGTCGATGCCTAAGGGAATCCGAGGACTCCGCATAGGCTTTTTGATCATGCTTTTCATCATTCGCAACCCAAGCCAAGCCACTTGGTACTGGGAACTCGAGGCGGCAGATGGCTGCCAGTTGGCGCGCTCAGCTACGCTTTACACATCCGAGGAAGAGTGCCTCCAATCAATTCGGCGCACTCGTTGGGCTTGTCACGGCGCATCGCTCGTCAAGAGATAGAGCTTGGGCGGCGGCTGGCCGCTCGAATGGACCGAGATCATCGTGATCTTCGTGCCGATCTTCCTGCCGCTGCTGACGCATTTCCAGATCGACCCGATGCTGTGGGGCGTGCTGGTGTTCGTCAACCTGCAGGCGGCTTTCCTGTCGCCTCCGGTGGCGATGTCGGCTTTCTACCTGAAGGGCGTGTCGCCGCCGCATGTGACCTTGAACCAGATCTTCGCCGGCATGATGCCCTATATGCTGATCGTGATCCTGTGCATGGTCTTCATGTACATCTGGCCGGGCCTAACGCTGTGGCGGCCGAACTACCTCTACGGCAGGGCTCCAGCGAAAATAGGTTATGCAAGCAGACGACGATCTATTGAACCAGGTCACACTCGCCTTGAGGGGCTATGACGAGCGGACCCTTGCCGACCGGGTTGACCGCATCGTTTGGCTCAGCTCGCACGACGCCCTGCCAGAACTCATTGCGGGGCCCACCGAGACGCTGCAAATGCTCCACGAAGCGCGCAGCTCATTCGTCGCGGGCCACTTCGTCGCCGCCATGGTGCTAGCGATTGCGGTGGTCGAGCAATCCATCGCCGAGTGCCTGGTCGACTTGAAGCTTGCCAGCTACGGCGACAAGCTCGCTGGCATGGTAATGACCTCACGAACGAAGCAAATCCTGCCCGAGAGCATGCTGGATCGGACAGAACGGCTGAGGTTGGTTCGAAACCCCTTCGCCCACCTCAAGCCACCGGGTCACAAAGATACGCTGGGAGCTCGCTACAGGCGGCTGGATGAACACCCTGTGACGGTCATGGAGGCCGACGCGAAGGAAGCGGTTGCGCTGATGTACGAGGTCTTCCGCGCGACCTTGAGGCCAGGCTCGATCTGAGCTTCGGTTGTCCCGGGCATTTGCCGTACACCCCCACGCGAGGCAGCTGCTGCTATCTGGCTCTGAGTGCGTCGGTCGGTCTGCCAGGCCGCACGAAAGTTTGGGTTACCTGCATGGTTCTGCGTAAGCGGCTGGCTGGGCGGCATGTTCTTCGCCTACTTCTGCCTCCGCCCGGCCGCCGCCGAGACCCTGCAACCGCCCCAGCGGCTGCCGCTCTGGTCGGCCGCCCTCGCCCGCTTCCTGCCCTGTATGGCCGTTGCCGTGGTGCTGATCCTGGGGTCTGGGCTGAGCATGCTGCTGCCGCTGGGATTCGCGGCCGCGCCGATCGGCTGGCACGCCATGTTTGCGCTTGGCCTGGTCATGGCCGCCGTCTTCGGCCATGTGTATCTCGTCCTCTTCCCGAGGCTGCGGGCCCACTGCAAGGCGTCGGCCTGGCCGGCGGCGGCCCAGGTCCTCGATCGCATCCGCCGGCTCGTCGCGCTCAATCTGGCGCTTGGGCTGATCGTGGTGGCCGCGGTGGTTTCCGCCAGATGAGCCTGGAGCCCGGGCGGCTCTAGACAAGACCTGGCACCGATCGATGGATCCGGAGGCGCTGTCCGGCCGCTGCCGGCTTGGACCAGCGGGGGCTTCTCGCAGATGACGGCCCTCCGCCGCGCCCGCTCACTTGGCGATCGTCACCCAGCCCACCTCGAACCAGTTGTCGGCGCGGTGTACGACGCTGACATTGCTGCGCGCGGCCCAGGGGATCATCTGGCGGTGCAGCGGGATCACGTTGACCTGCTCCTTGACCTCGGCCAGCGCGGCCCTGATCAGTTGCTCGCGCTTCTTCGGATCGGCCTCCACGCTGCTCTGCGCGGCCAGCGCGTCGAACTTGTCGTTCCTGAAGTTGCCGTAGTTGTAGAAGCCCACGCCCTTCTCGCCGCGGTTGCGCAGCACCGGGGTCATCATGGTCTCGGCGTCGGTGATGGCGCCGCCCCAGCCGTACAGGTACATGCTGGTGTCGAGCTTCTCCACCTTGGGGAAGAAGGTGACGCGCGGCATCGCGTTGACCTTGACCTTGACCTTCAGCTGCGCCCACATGGTGGCCAGCGCCAGGCAGATTTCCTCGTCGTTGATGTAGCGGTTGTTGGGGCAGTCCAGCGTCACCTCGAAGCCGTCGGCAAAGCCGGCGTCGGCCATCAGCTTGCGGGCCGCGGCCACGTCGAAGGGGTAGCGCGTCTCGATCGCCGGGTCGTTGTAGGAGCCCAGCGGCGACGGCGTCAGCCCGCCGGTGGGCAGCGACAGGCCGTTCATCAGCTTCGTGCGCATGGTCTCGACGTCGATCGCCTGGTAGAGGGCGCGGCGCACGCGCTGGTCCTTGAAGGGATTCCGTTCACCGTTCGGGCCGGGCACATTGCCGTAGAGCAGCTTGTCGCGCGCCTGGTCCATGCCGATCATCACCAGCCGGTTCTCCGGCCCGTCGATCACCTTGACCCCCTGGGTATTGCGCAGGCGCGGCACGTCGCGCGGCGCCGGGTCGAGCACGAAGTCGATCTCGCCCGAGACCAGCGCGGCCAGGCGCGTCGCATCGTTGCCGATCGGCGTCAGCACGATCTCCTGCACATTGCCGTCGAACTTGCCCCACCAGTTGGGGTTGCGCTTGTAGACGGTCTTCACGCCGGGCGCGCGCGACACCAGCATGTAGGGGCCGGTGCCGTTGGCGTTCAGGCTGGTGTAGGACTCCTCCTTGTTCTTGAAGTCCAGCGGGCGGGTCACCTTGTGCTGCTCGCTCCAGCCCTTGCTCATGATCCACAAGGTGTCCAGGTGCTGCAGGAAGATCGGGTTGAAGCTCTGCAGCTGGAATTCGACCGTCAGGTCGTCGATCTTCCTCGGCGTGCCCACCGCGGCGGCATAGACCGCGACCTGCGAGGTCTGCTCCTTGGCACGGTTGATCGAGAACACCACATCGTCGGCGCCGAAGGGCGAGCCGTCGTGGAACTTGACGCCGGGGCGCAGCTTGAAGCGCCAGACCAGCGGCGAGGGCTGGCTCCATTCGGTGGCAAGACCCGGCACGATGGCGAGGTTGCGGTCGCGCTTAGTCAGCCGCTCGTAGACCTGGCCGTTGACCATATTGGTCATGCTCTCGTTCTGCGAATGCGGGTCCATGGTCTGCGGGTCGCCCTGGCTGGCCCAGCGCAGGGTCTGGGCCTGCAGGCCACAAACGGCCGCGACCAGGCCGACAACGAACAGCTGCTTCATCATCACATCGCTCCCAACGCCGGACTGTGGTGGTGGCGCGAGTGTAGGGAAGCGCAGGCCGGGCGGCTTCCCGGGGATTCACCTGATGGGGCTTGCACCGAGCGCCGCTGCGCTCAGCGCAGCCGCGTCCAGTGGCGGTGCGATGCCACGGGCCATGGGGGCGCAGGAAGGAAAAAATGGCCGCCTTCCCTCGCGGGAAGGCGGCCGTCATGCGGAACTTGCAATGGCAGCGCTCAGCGCAGGCGCGATTGCGGCACGGTGTGGAGCTCGCCCGGCAGCGAGGCGATGTACTTGGCCATGGCCTTCAGCTCGGCGTGGCTGAACTGCTTGACCTGGCCCACCATGATGGCGTTGCCGCGGCCAACCACGGGATTACCCTCGGTCTGATAGGACTTCAGCGTCGCATAGAGGTAGTCGGCATGCTGACCGCCAATCTTCGGATAGGCACCGTCGATGGGCTTGCTGAAGTTGGCGCCATGACAGGAGATGCAGGCGCCCTTGGCCAGCAGCGCGGCCACATCGGCCGGGGCCTGCGGCACCGACTCGGGCGCGGACGCGGCCTTGCCATGCTGTTCGTAGTAGGCCGACACATCGGCGACGTCCTGCTCGGACAGGCTCAGCGCGATGCCGCGCATCGTCGGGTGCTTGCGCTCGCCCTTGGCATAGGCGTTCAGCGCACTGGCGATGTACTTGGCGTTCTGACCCGAGATCATCGGCACCTTGTGCACTTCGGGGAAGCTGGCCTGGTAGCCCGGGATGCCGTGGCAGCCGATGCACATGGCCACCTTCTTCTGCCCGGCGGCCACATCCTGGGCCTGTGCCGGCAGGGCGACACCCGCGATGGCGGACAGAACTAGCGAGATCTTCAGCAGAAGTTTTTTCATGGTCCCCAAGAACTTGTGTTGTACGGGTCTGAATCTGATGCCGGCGCGCATTATAGGGGCCGCCCTTGCGGCGCCCGGGCGGGCCCTATACTGGCCCGCAGCACCTCAGCAACACCCGACACCCCATGAAGTTTCAAGGCTCGCAGCAGTACGTCGCCACCGCCGATCTGATGCTGGCGGTCAACGCCGCCATCACGCTCAAGCGCCCCCTGCTGGTCAAGGGCGAGCCCGGCACCGGCAAGACCATGCTGGCCGAGGAAGTGGCCCAGTCGCTCGACCTGCCGCTGCTGCAATGGCATGTGAAGAGCACCACCAAGGCGCAGCAGGGCCTGTACGAATACGACGCGGTGAGCCGGCTGCGCGACTCGCAGCTTGGCGACGAGAAGGTCCGGGACATCCACAACTACATCGTCAAGGGCGTGCTGTGGCAGGCCTTCGAGGCCGACCAGCCGGTGGCCCTCTTGATCGACGAGATCGACAAGGCCGACATCGAGTTCCCCAACGATTTGCTGCGCGAACTCGACCGCATGGAGTTCTACTGCTACGAGACGCGCCAGACCATTCGCGCCAAGCACCGCCCGCTGGTCTTCATCACCTCCAACAACGAGAAGGAGCTGCCCGACGCCTTCCTGCGCCGCTGCTTCTTCCACTTCATCAAGTTCCCCGACGCCACCACGATGCAGCAGATCGTCGACGTGCACTTCCCCGGCCTGAAGCAGGAACTGCTGGGCGCCGCGATGAAGACCTTCTTCGAGGTGCGCAACCTGCCGGGCCTGAAGAAGAAGCCCTCCACCAGCGAGCTGCTGGACTGGCTCAAGCTGCTGCTGGCCGAGGACATCCCGACCGGGGCGCTGCAGAGCGCCGACGGCAACGGCAATGGGGTCGCGATCCCGCCGCTGGTGGGCGCCCTGCTGAAGAACGAACAAGACCTGACCCTGTTCGAGAAGCTGGTGTTCATGCAGAGCCGCAACCGATGAGCGGCGGCCCCACCTACAAGCAGGGCCTGGCCGACGCGCTGGGCTTCGTGCTGGGCGCGCTGGCCGGCTGGCAGTTCGGCCGCTGGCTGGACTTCGACTTCATCGGTTCGAGCAATTGGCAGACGCCGCAGCTGATCGGCCTGCTCTTCATCCTCGCCGGCTGCGGCCTGGGCCGCTGGCTGGCGCGCAAACTGATTCTGCGATGAGCCTCAAACCCCTCTGCACCCCCCTCACCCTGACCGGCCGCCATGCGCGGCTGGAACCGCTGTCCCCCGCGCACGAGGCCGGGCTGCAGGACGCCACGCGCGACGGCGAGCTCTGGCGGCTCTGGTACACCTCGGTGCCGCATCCCGACGCGATGGCCGCCGAGATCCGGCGCCGGCTGGACCTGCAGGACAAGGCCAGCATGCTGCCCTTCACGGTGTTCGATGCCGAAGGCCGCATCGCCGGCATGACTACCTTCATGAACATCGACAACGCCAACCGGCGCGTCGAGATCGGCTCCACCTGGTATGCGGCGCGCGTGCAGCGCAGCCCGCTGAACACCGAGTGCAAGCTGATGCTGCTGCGGCATGCCTTCGAGACACTCTCCTGCATCGCCGTCGAGTTCCGCACCCACCGCCTGAACCAGGCCAGCCGGCGCGCCATCGAGCGCCTGGGCGCGCAGCTGGACGGCATGCTGCGCGCGCATCTGCGCGCCGCCGACGGCACCTTGCGCGACACCGCCGTCTACAGCATCACCGCGGCCGAATGGCCCACCGTCAAGACCCATCTCCAATGGCAGCTCGAGCGTCCCCGCTGAGCCCTTCACATCGACCATGAGCAAGAAAAAGAACTTCGACGTCGACGCCCTCTGGCAGATCGAGCGGATCGGCGCGCCCAGCCTGTCGCCGGACGGCGCCCAGGCGGTGGCCTCGCTGAGCCGCTACTCGATGGAGACGAACAAGAGCCGGACCCAGCTCTGGCTGCTCTCCACGCTGGGCGGCGCGCCGCGCGCGCTGACCAACGCGGGGGACAAGGACGGCCAGGCGCAGTGGAGCCCCAAGGGCGACCAGATCGCCTTCATCGCCCGCCGCGAGCAGGAAGGCGGCAAGGACGAGGAGGCCCAGCTCTATGTGATCGCGCCCGACGGCGGCGAGGCCCGGCGCGTGGCCAGCGTCGCCACCGGCGTCGAGGCCTTCAAGTGGTTTCCCGATGGCAAGCGCATCGCCTTCATCTCCTGGGTCTGGCCCGGGCTGAAGGGCAGCGCCGCGCAGGCCAAGGCCTGGAAGGAATTCAAGGAGCGCAAGGAAAGCGGCTATGTCACCAGCGAGGCGGTCTACCGCTACTGGGACCACCACATCCCGATGGGCCGTGTCGCCCACCTGCATGTGCTCGATGTCGCCAGCGGCAAGGTGCGCGACCTGTTCGAGGGCACGGACTTCGAGCTGACCCGCGCGGACCCGGACGCCAACAGCTTCGACATCTCGCCGGACGGCAAGCGCATCGTCTTCGCCTTCGATCCGCAGGCCGAGAAGCGCCTGGACCATTGCTTCGCGCTGGCCGAGATCGACGTGCGCAACGGCAAGGTCCAGACCCTGCTGCGGGACCAGGACTGGGACTTCCAGGCGCCGCGCTACAGCCATGCCGGCCAGCACCTGGCCTTCCTGGCCAGCAACCAGGGCAAGAGGCACACGATGCCGGCGCAGTTGGCGGTGCTGGACCAGCATGGGCATTGGGCCGTGCTGTCCGAGCATTGGGACCATGAAGTGGCCGCGCCGCTGCGCTGGGACGAGGACGACCTGGGCGTGATCTTCTGCGCCGAGCAGCAGGGGCGCCGCCATCTGTGGCGCTTCGACGTCAAGACCTGCGAGGCCTTCAAGCTGTTCGAGGGCGGCCACACCACCGCCTTCGCGCTGGAGGCCGGCACCATCGTCGTGCAGCACGACGGCGTCCAGCATCCGCCGCGCCTGTCGCTGCTGCTGGCCGAGGGCGAAGGCAGCGAGGGTCGTTCGCGCCGCATCGAGTCCTTCAACGACAAGCTGCTGGCCGACTACGCCTTCGGCCGCCACGAGCAGGTGTTCTACCGGGGCGCGCAGGGCGACGAGGTGCAGATGTGGCTTGTCTACCCACCCGGCTTCAATGCGAAGAAAAAGTACCCGGTGATGCACCTGATCCACGGCGGCCCGCACACCGCCTTCGGCGACGCCTGGCATTTCCGCTGGAACGCCCAGACCTTTGCCGCGCAGGGCTATGTGGTGGCCTGCGTCAACTACCACGGCTCGTCCAGCTTCGGCTACCAGTTCCTCGACTCCATCACCCAGCGTTGGGGCGAGCTGGAGCTGCAGGACATCGAGGCCGGCACCGACTGGCTGCTTCAGAAGCCCTGGGCCGACCGCAAGCGCATCTTCGCCACCGGCGGCAGCTATGGCGGCTACATGGTCGCCTGGATGAACGGCCATGTGGCGCCGGGCCGCTACCAGGCCTATGTCTGCCACGCCGGCTGCTTCGACTGGCAGGCCATGTTCGCCGACGACGCCTACACCTGGCATGCCAAGGAGCTGGGCGCCTGGTACTGGGACGATCCGGCCAAGGTCGCGTCGCAGAGCCCGCATGCCTTTGCCAAGAACATGAGCACGCCCACGCTGGTGATCCACGGCCAGCTCGACTACCGCGTGCCCGACGCCCAGGGCCTGGCCTACTACAACACCTTGAAGGCCAAGGGCGTCGATGCGCGCCTGCTGTGGTTCCCCGACGAGAACCACTGGATCCTGAAGCCGCGCAACAGCAAGCTCTGGTACGGCGAGTTCTTCGACTGGCTGAAGAAGCACGATCCGGCCGCCAAGCCGGGCGCCAAGAGCAAGGCCGGCAAGGCCTGACCCCGCACCCCGGGGCGCCCGGCTCCCGGCGGCGGGGCAGAATGCGCGGCCGCCTGCGCCTCGGCAGGCGGCCCACAAGAACAAGCTTGCCGCCCGGGAACCCCGTCATCATGCAAGCCGCCAAGACCCTCGGCGCCGCAGCCCTCGCGCTGTGTGCTGTCCCGTCCCACGCCCTCGACATCGTCTTCGACTACAGCCAGGACGCGCAGCACTTCTTCGATGCCGACAAGCGCGCGGTGCTGGAGCAGGTGGCCTCGATCTTCGAGAACAACCTCGGCAACTCGCTGGCGGCACTCAGCAAGGTCAATGTCAGCAGCCCCGGCATGGCCATGGACCACACGGGCGGGCTGCCCAACTACATCCCCGGCACGGCGCTCGTCGCCCCGCGCCAGGACATCGCCGCCGATACCCTGCTCGTCTATGTCGGCGCCACCGACCTGCCCGACAGCACGCTGGGCCTGGCCTGGGTCGGCACGGCCAAGCCCTACCGCGTCAACCGCGCGAACAACGGCTTCTTCAACGCCGGCTGGGGCGGCCAACTGATCTTCGACACCACGGACGGACTGCCCGGCTATGGCGGCTTCGAGCGGCGCTGGGATCTGGACGATGACATCCGCAGCGCCGAGGCGGTGCCGGCGATCCTGCTGCCGGCGACGCCGGGGGCAGCCTGGGTGACGGCTACTACGTGAGGAAGGACGTGGACTTCGCCAGCGTCGTGATGCACGAGATGGGCCATATGTTCGGCCTGCAGCACAGCGGCAACAGCGGCGATGCCATGTATGCCAGCTTCGACGGCGAACGCAGCTTCTTCGATGCCAACGACTGGAACGCGATGAGCGCCCAGGGCTGGCAGGTGCGCTCCAGCAACCCCGATCTCTACGGCGTCGTGACCCTGCCGGTGCCCGAGCCGGCCAGCTACGCGATGCTGCTGGCGGGCCTGGGCTGCATCGGCTGGATCGCGCGCCGGCGCCGGCGCTGAGCGAGGGGGAACTCGGGGCCATAATGGATCGGGTCCCCAGCCTCAAATCCGAGCGATGTTGATCCAGTTTTTCTACACGCTGCGCGCGGCCAAGCTGCCGGTCTCGGTCAAGGAGTTCCTGACCCTGCTGGAAGCGCTGAAGGTCGGCGTCATCGGCCAGGACGGCGTGGCCAAGGTCGACGACTTCTACTTCCTGGCCCGCACCACCCTGGTCAAGGACGAAGCGCAGTTCGACAAGTTCGACCGCGCCTTCGGTGCCTATTTCAAGGGCGTGGAGATGCTCACCGCCGACCTGGCCAAGGAGCTGCCGCTGGAATGGCTGCGCCAGCACCTGGAGCTGGAGCTGACGCCCGAGCAGAAGGCGGCCGTCGAGAAGATGGGCTGGGACGAGCTGATGCAGACGCTGAAACAGCGTCTCGAGGAACAGAAGGAGCGCCACGAGGGCGGCAACCGCTGGATCGGCACCGGCGGCACCAGCCCCTTCGGCAACAGCGGCTACAACCCGCAGGGCGTGCGCATCGGCGGCGCGGGCCGCAACAAGAGTGCCGTGAAGGTCTGGGACCAGCGCGCCTACAAGGACTACGACGACCAGCTGGAACTGGGCACGCGCAACATCAAGGTCGCGCTGCGCCGCCTGCGCCGTTTCGCGCGCGAGGGCTCCGATCTCGAGCTGGACCTGGACGACACGATCCACAAGACCGCGGCCAATGCCGGCATGCTGGACATCCGCATGATCCCCGAGCGCCACAACAAGGTGAAGGTGCTGCTGCTGATGGATGTCGGCGGCACGATGGACGAGCATGTGCACCGCGTCGAGGAGCTGTTCTCCGCCGTCAAGAGCGAGTTCAAGCACCTCGAGTTCTATTACTTCCACAACTGCGTCTACGACTTCATGTGGAAGAACAACCGCCGCCGCTTCAGCGAGAAGTTCCCGACCTGGGACGTGATCCGCAAGTACAACAAGGACTACAAGCTGATCTTCGTCGGCGACGCGACGATGAGCCCCTACGAGATCCTGCAGCCGGGCGGCAGCGTCGAATACAACAACGATGAGGCCGGCGCCGAATGGCTGCAGCGCCTCACCCATGCCTTCCCCAAGTACGCCTGGATCAACCCCGAGCCGCAAGGCGTCTGGCAGTACCGCCAGAGCATCGCCCTGGTCCAGCAGCTGATGCATCAGCGCATGTTCCCGCTCTCGCTGCAGGGGCTGGAAGGGGCGATGCGCCTGCTCAGCAAATGAAGTTACCGGCGACGCGCCTGCTCACCCTCTCGGTCTGCCTGCTGTCCAGCCTGCTGCTGTCGGCCTGCGCCAGCCTGGGCGGCCTGTTCGGCGACGCGCGGGAGGAGCCGGCAGCGGCGGCCGTCGCCAGCGCCACCAGCGGCAGCGACGACGGCGCCCAGCAGCGCATCGCCTTCGCGCTGGAGGTGGAGGCGCCGGACCCGCTGCGCGCCCTGCTGCTGCAGCACCTGGACCTGGCGCGCTTCCAGCGCGTGGGCGAGCACGAGCGCCTCAGCAAGGTCGAACTGGACCGGCTCGCCGCCGCCGCCCCGGCCCAGGCCGGCGCGTTGCTGGAGACCGAGGGCTACTTCAACCCGGTGCTGACGCTGAGCCGGCCCGCGCCGCGCGAGGACGGGCTGGAGCGCGTGCACCTGGCGGTGACCCCCGGCCCACGCGCGCTCATCGGCCGGCTCGACCTGGGCTTCACCGGCGCCCTGCAGGAGCCCGAGGGCGAGGATGCGCAGCGCCTGGCCGAGGCGCTGCGCCAGCAGCTCCAGCATGGCTGGGCACTGCAGCCCGGCAAGGCCTTCCGCCAGTCCGACTGGGCGGCGGCCAAGACCGAGACCCTGGCGCGCGCCCGCGCCGGCGGCTATCCGCTGGCGCGCTGGGCCCTCACCGCGGCGCGCGTGCAGGCCGAGCGCAACGAGGCCGAGCTGGAGCTGCTGCTCGATAGCGGCCCGCTGTTCCGCCTCGGCGAACTGAAGATCGAGGGCCTGCAACACCACGACGAGGAGGTGGTGCGGCGCGTCAGCGATTTCGCCAGCGGCCAGCCCTATAGCGAGCGCGCGCTGCTGGATTTCCAGGAGCGCCTGCTGAAGACCCAGCTGTTCGACGGCGCCAGCGTCGACATCCAGCCCGATGCCAACCAGGCCGCCGCCACGCCGGTGCTGGTGCGCGTGCGCGAGGCGCCGCTGCAGCAGGCCACCACCGGCGTCGGCTACAACGCCAACACCGGCCAGCGCATCACGCTGGAGCATCTGCACCGCAAGCCCTTCGGCCTGCCGCTGCGCAGCCTCAGCAAGCTCGACTTCGGCCGCGACCTGCGCTCCGTCTCGCTGGAGCTGACCTCGCACCCGCAGACCGACATGCGCCGCAACCTGGCCTCGCTGGCGCTGGAGGAGGACCGCAGCACCGGCCCCACCATCACCAGCCTGGTGGCGCGCCTGGGCCGCCTGCGCGAGACCGCGCGCGACGAACGCCTGGACTATCTGGAGCTGCTGCGCTCGCACGAGAGCCTGTCCACCCACAGCTTCAATGCCGGCGCCGTCTCCATCAACACCCAGCGCATCCGGCGCCGCGTCGACAGCCTGCTGCTGCCCACCGAGGGCCACACCGCCACCCTGCTGCTGGGCGTGGGCCAGGCCGGCAGCTCCGACGCGCAGAACGGCGCCTTCGGCCGCTACCAGCTCAAGCTCGGCTGGTACCGCCCCTTCGCCGAACGCCGCTGGTTCGCCAATGCGCGGCTGGAGCTGGGCCAGCTGGTGGCGCGCGACGCGGTCGCGATCCCCGACCGGCTGCTGTTCCGCGCCGGTGGCGACGAGTCGGTGCGCGGCTACGCCTACCGCAGCCTCGGCCCCATGGAGAACGGCGAGACCGTCGGCGGCCGCGTCATGGCCACCGGCAGCATCGAGATCGCCCGCCCGATCAGCGCGCGCATGCCCAGCTTATGGGGGGCCAGCTTCGTCGATGTCGGCCAGGCCGCCGACCACTGGGGCTCGCTCAAGCCCGTCGTCGGCTGGGGCTTCGGCCTGCGCTGGCGCAGCCCGATCGGTCCGCTGCGCGTCGACCTCGCCCGCGGCGAGGAACTGCGCAAGTGGCGCCTGCATTTCAGTGTGGGGATCGTGCTATGAAGCAGGACACTGCGGCTGCGCCGAGCAGCGTGGGGATCGTGCTGTGAGCGACCTGCCGAAAGCCGAGCCGGCCGCACCGCCCGCGCCGCGCCGCGCGCTGCACCGCCGCGTCCTGCTGGCCGCCGGCCTGGCGCTGCCCGGCCTGGCCCTGCTCGCCGGCCTGGCGCTGTACTGGATCACCAGCACCGAACGCGGCGCCGTGTGGATGCTGGAGCGCATCCCCGGCCTGCAGCTGGAGGCCCCGCGCGGCACCCTGCTGGGCGACTTCTCCTCGCGCCGCCTCGGCTATCGCAGCGGCGAATTCAGCGTCGAACTGGAGGGCCTGCGCTGGCAGGGCCTCAGCGTGGCCTGGGTCGGCTCGCCGCGGCTGTGGACGCGCATCGGCGTCGAACAGCTGCAGGTCGACCGCGCCACGCTGCGCTGGGGCAGCGCCGGCAAGGACGACGCGCCGCCCAGCGTGCCGCAAGACCTGACCCTGCCCCTGGTGCTGGACCTGCCGCGCCTGCAGGTCGGCGAGCTGCGGCTGCCGGCGCTCAGCGAGCAGCCGCTGCGCGAGCTGCGCGGCGGCCTGTGGCTGAGCGAGCAACTGGGCGGCCAGCACCGCATCGAGCTGCAGGGACTGCAATGGGACCGCCTGCGCCTGGCCGGCCAGGCCAGCCTGCGGACCCGCGGCGACCTGCCGCTGCAGGCTCGGCTGCAACTCACCCAGGCCGCCTCCGACCCCGCTGCACTGCCCGGCTGGCAGGCCAGTGCGAGCCTGCAGGGCCCGCTGACCAAGCTGCAGCTGCAGGCCCGGGCCGCCCTGGCCGCGCCCGGCAGCGCGGTGGACAGCCAGAACCTGGACCTGAACGCGGTCGTCCAGCCCTTTGCCGCCTGGCCCCTGTCCGACGCCAGCTTCAAGGCTGCCCATTTCGATCTCGCCAGCCTGCACAGCGGCCTGCCCGCCACCCGGCTGAGCGGCCAGGGCCGGCTGGAGACCCAGGGCTGGGACCGGCCGGCGCGCCTGCGCGCCCGGCTCGACAACCCGCTGGCCGGCCGCTGGGACCGGCAGCGCCTGCCGCTGCAGCGGCTCGACCTGGACCTGGAGGCCCGCCCCGACCGCCTGGGCGGCCTCCAGGACCTGGCCGCCCTGCAGGTGCATCGCCTCGACGCCCTGCTGGGCAGCCCCGCCCAGCCCGGCGGCCGCCTGACGGCCCAGGGCCAGGGGCTGCAGTTGCAGGCGCGCGTCAGCGCCCTGGACAGCGCCGCGCTGGACCAGCGCCTGCCCCCGCTGCTGCTGGCCGGCGGCCTGGAGCTGCGGGGCCGGGCCGCCGACGCGGGCATCGCCGCCACGCTGAGCGCCAGCCTGGAAGGCCATTGGCAGCAGAATCCCGCCACGCGGCGCCCGCTCGCCTTGCAGCTGCAGGGGCACAACGAGGGGGCGCGGCTGCGGCTGGAACAGCTCAGCCTCAGGTCGGGCAATTCCCGGCTGAACCTGCAGGGCCATTTCGAGCCGGCCGCCGCGGGCTGGCAGGCCGCCTTCGAGGCCGTGGCCAGGGAATTCGATCCGCGCCTGCTGTGGGCCGGCACGCCGCGCTCCGCCTGGGCCGGCGGCCAGCACAGCCTGGACGCCACGCTGCGGGCCGAGCTGAGCCAGGGCAGCGGGCCCTGGCCGCGCGGCCAGGCCAGCTTGGCGATCGCGCCCAGCCTGCTGGCCGGCATGGGTCTGAGCGGCCAGGCCAGTTATCAGGCCCGGGGCGCCGCCGCGCCGCGCCTGGAGGCCGAGCTGCTGGCGGGCGAGAACCGTCTGAAGCTGCTGGCCGAAGGCCTGGGCAGCCAGCGCCAGAGCGGCCGCGCCGACATCGATGCGCCACGCCTGGCGGCCCTGGCCCCCTTGCTGGCCCTGCTAGGTCCCGAGGCCAGGCTGAGCGGCGGCCTGCGGGGCCGTTTCGATCTCGCGCTGGAAGGGCCGGCCGGCCGCGAGGCCCGCAGCGCCGGCCAGCTGCAGGCCAAGGCGCTGCAGCTGCGCGGCCTGCCGGACCTGGCCCCGCTGCAGCTGGCCGAGGGCCGGCTGGACTGGCAGCTCGACAGCCGTGCCGACGCGCCGCTGCGCGCCGAGGGCTTGCTGCGCGAGCTGGATTTCGGTGCGTCGCGGCTGACGCGCGGCCAGTTGAACCTGCAGGGCAGCTGGGCCAGCCATCGGCTGAAGCTGGAGGCCGAAGGCCGTCTGCCCACCCCGGCCTGGGCCCAGCCGCTGGCCGACGGTCCGCAGCTGGGCGGCCGGCTGGCGCTGGCGCTGAGCGGCCAGCTGGGCGAGTCGCCCTGGCAGTTGCGCCGGCCGGACGCCAAGCCGCTGGACTGGCGCGCCCAGCTCGGCCAGCTGCTGCTGCGTCCAACGCGCCAGGACCGGCCCGACTGGCTGGCGGCGCGCGAGCTCGGCCTGGCGCTGCAGCTGGCCGGCGATGGCCGCCTGCTGGCCGCCAGCGCGGCGCCGGGCCGGCTGGAGATCGCCGGCGCCGCGCTGCGCTGGCAGCAGCTGCAATGGCAGGCCGCGCGCCAGCTCGGCGAACCGCCGCAGGCCCGCGCCGAGCTGGAAATGGAACCGCTGAAGGTGGCGCCGCTGCTGGCGCGCTGGCAGCCCGACTTCGGCTGGGGCGGCGACCTGACGATGGGCGGCCGCCTGCGCCTGCGCAGCACGCCGCAGGTGGAGATCGAGGCCGAACTGGGCCGCGGCAGCGGCGATCTCAGCGTCACCGAGGGCGGGTCCACCCAGACCCTGGGCCTGAGCGAGCTGCGCCTGGCCCTGCAGGCCAAGGACGGCACCTGGCACCTGGCCCAGGGCATGGCCGGCAGCAATCTGGGCGTGTTCGGCGGGGCCATCAGCACACGCACCTCGCCGCGCGCGCTCTGGCCCGGCGCCGACGCGCCGCTGGAGGGCGGCCTGCTGATGGACGTGGCGAATCTCGGCACCTGGGGCGCCTGGGTGCCCGCGGGCTGGCGCCTGGGCGGCACCTTCCACGCCAATGTGCAGCTGGCCGGCCGGCTGGGCGCGCCGGAAATCCGCGGCCGGGCCAGCGGCAGCGCGCTGCAGCTGCGCAACCCGCTGCTGGGCGTGGACCTGCGCGAGGGCGAGCTGGCGCTCAGCCTGGACGGCCCTACCGCCACGCTGGAGCGCCTGCAGGCGCGCGGCGGCGACGGCCGGCTGAGCGCCCAGGGCCGCGCCAGCTTCGGCGCCCAGCCCCAGGCCGAGCTGGCGCTGACGGCCGAGCGTTTCACCTTCCTGGGCCGCGTCGACCGGCGCGTCGTCGCCAGCGGCCAGGCCAGTTTGAAGCTGGCCGAGCGGAACTTGAAGCTGGACGGCCGCGTCGTGGTGGACGAGGGTCTGTTCGACTTCTCGCGCGGCGACGCCCCGACCCTGGACAGCGATGTACAGGTGCTGCGTGCCGTCGCCCCGCAGGCCCCGGCCGGCGCGCCGACAGCGCGCGCCAAGGGCCCCGAGCCCAAGGTCGACGTGCAGGTGGCGATCGATCTGGGGCGCCAGCTGCGGGTGCGCGGCCGCGGCATCGACACGCGGCTGGGCGGCGAGCTGCGCCTCATCCACCAGGGCGCCGGCCCGCTGCTCAACGGCACGGTCAGCACCCGCGGCGGCACCTACGACGCCTATGGCCAGAAGCTGGAGATCGAGAAGGGCGAGATCACCTTCGCCGGCGTGCTGGACAACCCGCGCCTGGACGTGCTGGCGGTGCGGCCCAACACCGATGTGCGCGTGGGCGTCACGGTCACCGGCACCGCGCTGAACCCGCGCATCAAGCTCTATTCCGAGCCCGACATGGCCGACACCGACAAGCTCTCCTGGCTGCTGATGGGCCGCGCGCCGGACGGCCTGGGACGCGCCGACACGGCCCTGCTGCAGCGCGCCGCGCTGGCCCTGCTCAGCGGCGAGGGCGAGAGCCCCTCGGGCAAGCTGATCAAGAACCTCGGCCTGGACGAACTCTCGGTCAGCCAGGACGACAGCGATGCGCGCGGCACCGTGGTGCGCCTGGGCAAACAGCTCTCGCGGCGCTGGTATGTGGGCTACGAGCGCGGCCTCAATGCCACCACCGGCAGCTGGCAGCTGATCTACCGCATCGTGCAGCGCTTCACGCTGCGGGCCCAGGCCGGCGAGGAGAATGCGGTCGACCTGATCTGGCAGTGGAAGTGGAACTGAGTCCGCCCGCGCGCGGCCAAGGCGCGGCCGAGCGCCGAGATTGCGGCACCGGTGGCCCGAACGGCACGGCAAGCCGTGCGACAATCCGCGCCCCGGCTCCCGGAGCCCGGTACTCTCCGTAGTTCAATGGATAGAACGGCCGCCTCCTAAGCGGCAGATGTGGGTTCGATTCCCGCCGGAGGGACCATCGTCCATGGGTCCATGCCTGACGGTGCGTGATCTGTGCGTGATGCCGGCTGGCCCGTGGCAACCGGTCCAACACGGCATTCAAGTGCAATGGCGATCGCAAGGACGGATCGCGATGGCAGTCCAAGCAACTCGGCGCCTCCGCCGCGCCTGCTGGATCAATTCGGAGTCCGTGGCCTGGCGCAAGGGGCGCGTAACGCTCCCCGTAACGCTCCCCTCCCCTGCGGCAGAAATCCGGCGTCAGCCGCGCCGCATCGCGCGCGACAGCATGATCACCGGGATCAGCCCCACCAGCACGATGGCCAGCGAGGGCAGCGCCGCCTCGCCCAGGCGCTCGTCGCGCGCCAGCTGGTAGGCCACGACCGCCAGCGTGTCGCTGTTGAAGGGGCGCAGCACCAGGGTGGCCGGCAGCTCCTTCATCACGTCGACGAAGACCAGCAGGGACGCGGCCCAGGCCGAACGCGCCAGCAGCGGCGCGTGCAGCTCCAGGAACAGGCGCACCCGCGAGGCGCCGAGCATGCGCGCGGTCTCGTCCACCGTCGGCGAGATGCGCGCATAGCCGGCCTCCAGCGATTGCAGGGCCACGCCCGAGAAGCGCACCAGATAGGCGTAGAGCAGGCCGAGGATGGTGCCGGTCAGCAGGGCCGGCAGGCCCAGGCCGGGCAGGCGCTCCTGCATCCAGCCGAGCGGCAGCAGGATGCCGATGGCGATCACCGCGCCCGGCACCGCATAGCCCAGCGAGACCACGCGCGACGCGGCTTGCAGCAGGACCCCGCGACCCGCACCGCCGGAGCGGTTCACGCGCCCCAGATAGGCCAGCACCAGGGCCAGCAGCACCGCCAGCAGGGCGGCCAGGGCGGCCAGCTTGAGGCTGGTCAGGCTCCATTGCGCGAAGCGCTCCAGCGGCAGGCCCAGCTCGTTGTGCCGGGCCTCCTGCCACAGCAGCCGCAGCAGCACGAGCACCGGCACCACGAAGCCGAGCAGGATGGGCAGCGCGCACAGCAGCAGCGCCGCACCGGCCGCCGCGCCGCGCAGCGGCAGGGGTCGGCTCTCGGCCGCGTGCAGGGCGCCGGCGCGGCTGCTGGCAAAACGCAGCCGCGCCTGGGCGCGCCGCTCCAGCCACAGCAGCGCGGCCACGGCCGCCAGCAGCACCGAGGCGATCTGGGCCGCGGCGGTCTTGTCGTCCATCACCAGCCAGGCCTTGTAGATGCCGGTGGTCAGGGTGGTCAGGCCGAAATAGGCGCCGACGCCGTAGTCGGCCAGGGTCTCCATCAGCGTGAGTGCCACGCCGGCCGCCAGCGCCGGGCGTGCCAGCGGCAGCGCCACCTCGCGCACGCGCCGCCAGGTGCCCGCGCCCAGCATGCGGGCCGCCTCCATCAGGGCCACGCCGCGCTCCGACAGGGCTGCGCGCGTCAGCAGGTAGACATAGGGATAGAGGCACAGCACGAACAGCATGATCGCACCGGGCATGCTGCGCACGTCCGGCCACAGCGCGCCCTGCGCCCCGCTCAGCTCGCGCAGCCAGCTCTGCAGCGCGCCGCTGTATTGCAGCGCGTCGGTGTAGGCATAGGCGGCGACATAGGCCGGCATCGCCATCGGCAGCAGCAGGCCCCACTCGAAGAAGCGCCGCCCGGGGAAATCGAACAGGCTGACCGCCGCCGCGGTGGCGCCGCCCAGCAGGGCCACGCCAATGGCCACACACAGGGCCAGCAGCAGCGAGGCCCAGGCGTACTCGGGCAGCACGGTCTGCAACTGGTGCCGCAGGATGTCCAGCGCCTGGGCGTCCAGCGCCAGCCAGGAACCCAGGATGCCCAGCACGGGCACGGCCAGCAGCAGGCAGAAAAAGGTGACGAGACGCAGCATGCGAGTGTGGTTGATAACGATGCGCATTCAGTGCGCCAGCCGGGGCCGGTATCATAGGACCTATGTTTCTTGCACTTGACCAGGTCGGCCTGCGCTACCCCGGCGCCGCCGGCGGGCCCGCCGCACGCGCGGCGGTGGACGGCGTCTCCTTCGGCCTGGCACGCGGCCAGATCGGCGTGCTGATCGGTCCCTCAGGTTGCGGCAAGACCTCGGTGCTGCGCAGCATCGCCGGGCTGGAGCGGCTGACGGCCGGTCGCATCCTGATCGACGGTGAAACCCTGGCCGATGCGGCCGCCGGGCTGCATGCGCAGCCGGAAGCGCGCCGCATCGGCATGGTGTTCCAGGACTACGCGCTGTTCCCCCATCTCTCGGTGGCCGACAACATAGGCTTCGGCCTGCGCCACCTGGCCCGGCCCGAACGCCAGCGCCGCATCGCCCAGGTGCTGGAACTGGTGGGCCTGGCCCATGCCGCCAGGCGCGCGCCGCATCAGCTGTCGGGCGGCCAGCAGCAGCGCGTCGCGCTGGCGCGCGCGCTGGCGCCGGCGCCGCGTCTGCTGCTGCTGGACGAGCCCTTCTCCAGCCTGGACGTGGACCTGCGCGAGCACCTGTCGCAGGAGCTGCGCGGCATCCTGCAGGAGAGCGGCACCACCGCCCTGTTCGTCACCCACGATCAGGCCGAGGCCTTCGCTTTAGGCGACATGCTGGGCGTGATGCACCAGGGCCGGCTGGAACAATGGGACGAGGCCTACAGCGTCTACCACCGCCCCGCCACCCGCTTCGTGGCCGATTTCATCGGCCACGGCGTGTTTGCCGCCGCCCGCGTGATGCAGGACGGCCGCGGCCCTCTGGTGCAGACCCCGCTGGGCGAGCTGCGCGATGCCGGCGAATGTCCGCTGCCGGAGGCCTATCCGGGCGGCGAATGCGAGGTGCTGCTGCGCGCCGACGACATCGTGCACGATGACGATGCGCCGCTGAAGGCCCGCATCGAACGCAAGATCTTCCGCGGCGCCGAGTTCCTCTATACCCTCAGCCTGGCCAGCGGCGAGCGCCTGCTGGCGCGCGTGCCCTCCCACCACGATCATCAGGTGGGCGAATGGATAGGCATACGCGCCGAGGTCGACCATGTGGTGACCTTCGCCCGCGCCGAGCCCCTGGGTGCGGACTGAAACGCCCGGTCGAATCGTGTAAAGGGACGCAAAGCAGCCTTGAATGGACCGAATAGCCCACCAAATGGGTGCCACTACCAAGGCTCGGCGAACGCGACCGTCCTATACTGATCACTGGTTCCACGCAAGCACTAGCTCGTGGAACCTTTGAATAGCTGTACATCACCGACCGATAGGAACACTCGCATCATGGGTGCCAAACTGAAAGTTGCAGGCTGGGTGGCGCTGGGCGCCGTGGCTGGAGCGATGACCACGATGCAACTGCAGGCCAACGCCCGCAGCAGCCTGTCGCCGTTGCCCCTGGAAGAGCTGCAGCAGCTCGCTGCCGTGTTCGGCATGGTCAAGTCCGACTATGTGGAGCCGGTGGACGAGAAGAAGCTCATCAACGATGCCATCTCCGGCATGGTGTCGGGCCTCGACCCCCATTCGCAGTTCTTCGACAAGAAGAGCTTCAAGGAATTCCGCGAGGGCACGACCGGCCGCTTCGTCGGTGTCGGCATCGAGATCGGCATGGAAGACGGCATGGTCAAGATCGTCTCGCCGATCGAAGGCTCCCCCGCCTTCCGCGCCGGCCTGAAGAGCGGTGACCTGATCAGCAAGATCGACGACACCGCGGTCAAGGGCCTGGGCCTGGACCAGGCCGTCAAAAAGATGCGCGGCGAGCCCAACACCAAGGTCACGCTGATGATCTTCCGCAAGTCGGAAAGCCGCAGCTTCCCGGTCACCATCACGCGCGAGGAAATCCGCGTGCAGAGCGTGCGCGCCAAGGTGGTCGAGCCCGGTTACGCTTGGCTGCGCGTCAGCCAGTTCCAGGACCGCACGGTCGACGATTTCGCCAAGAAGCTGGAAGACATCTACAAGCAGGATCCCAATCTGAAGGGCCTGGTGCTGGATCTGCGCAACGACCCCGGCGGCCTGCTGGAAGGCGCGGTGGCGGTGTCGGCGGCCTTCCTGCCCAAGGACCTCGAGGTGGTGTCCACCAACGGCCAGATCGCCGATTCCAAGGCCAGCTTCAAGGCCAGCCCCGACTACTACCTGCGCCGCGGCGGCACCGACCCGCTGAAGAAACTGCCGGCCGCGCTGAAGAACGTGCCCCTGGTGGTGCTGGTCAACGAAGGCTCGGCCTCGGCCAGCGAGATCGTCGCCGGCGCGCTGCAGGACCACAAGCGCGCCGTCGTGATGGGTGCCCAGACCTTCGGCAAGGGCTCGGTGCAGACCGTGCGCCAGCTGAGCCCCGAGACCGCGCTGAAGATCACCACCGCGCGCTACTACACCCCGAGCGGCCGCTCGATCCAGGCCAAGGGCATCGTGCCCGACGTGATGCTGGACGAAACCGCCGAGGGCAATGTGTTCGCCGCGCTGCGCATGCGCGAGGCCGATCTCGAGAAGCACCTGAACAACGGCCCGGAAGAGAAGGACGATGTCCGCGAGAAGGCGCGCGAGGAAGCGCGCCAGAAGCTCGAGGCCGAGTACGCCAAGAAGAACGAGCCGCCCAAGCCCCTGCCGGAGTTCGGCTCCACCGAGGACTTCCCGCTGCAGCAGGCGCTGAACCAGCTGAAGGGTCGTCCGGTCGCCGTCTCCAAGACCGCCACCGAGCGCAAGGCCGAGGCCAAGATCGGCGACTGAACCGCATCGCCTCATGACCGATGAAAGACGGCCCGCATATGCGGGCCGTTTGCCTTTGCGGCGCGCTCAGCGCCGCAGCCGGACCACCAGCGCCGCGGCGGCCGACAGCACGGCCAGCGCGCAGACGCCCTGCCAACCCGCCTGCCCCATCGCCAGGCCGCCCAACCAGGCCCCCAGGCTCATGCCGATGAACATCACGCCGATCAGGACCGCGTTCAGGCGGCTGCGCGCGGCCGGCTCGATGCCGTAGACGATGCTCTGGTGCGACACCAGGCAGGCCTGGAAACCCAGGTCGAACACCAGGGCCGCGCCCGCCACCAGCCACAGGCTCTGCGGCCCCAGCGCCAGCGCCAGGAAGGAGGCCAGCACCAGGCCGGCGCCCAGGCGGATCACGCGCTGCGGCCCGCGCCGATCGGACAGCGCGCCGGCCAGCGGCGCGGCCAGGGCCCCGGCGGCGCCCGCCAGCCCGAAGGCGCCGGCGGCGGCGCTGCCCAGGCTCAGCGGCGGCTCGCGCAGCATCAGCGCGAGGGTCGACCAGAAGGCGCTGAAACCGACCGCCAGCAGGCCCTGGGCCAGGGCTGCACGGCGCAGTTCGCGATGCCGGCGCCACAGGCCGCCCAGGCTGGCCAGCAGCGCGCCATAGGACAGATCCGTGGTCGGCGCGAAGCGCGGCAGCCCGCGCCACAGCAGCAGACCCAGCAGCGCGACGCTCAGGGCCGCGGCGCCGAACACGGCGCGCCAGCCCAGTTGCTGCGCCAGCGCCCCGCTGACCACGCGCGACAGCAGGATGCCCAGCAACAGCCCGGTCATCACGGTGCCGACGGTCTTGCCGCGCTGCGCATCCGGCGCCAGGGTGGCGGCCGCCGGCACCAGATCCTGGGCCAGGGTGGCCGACAGGCCGATCAGCGCGCTGGCCAGCCACAGCAGCCACAGCTGCGGCGCCAGCGCCGCCAGCAGCAGGGCCAGGGCCAGGGCCGCGGTCTTGAACAGGATGATGCGGCGGCGGTCGAAACGATCGCCTAGCGGCGCCAGCAGCAGGATGCCCGCGGCATAGCCCAGCTGGGTCAGGGTCGGCACCAGGCCGATCTGCACGCTGCTGGCCTGGAACTGCTCGGCCAGGCTGCCCAGCATCGGCTGGGCATAGTAGAGACCGGCCACCGACAGCCCGGCGCCGCCGGCCAGCAGCAGCACCAGGGGCCGCGACAGGGCCGGGGTTGAGGCAACGGCGGTGGGAGATGGCGAAAGCAGGATGTCCATGAAGCGGCTCCAAGACGGCGTGGTGGTTGTCGGGGCGCAGTCTGGGCCATCCGAGGTACGCATAGAAGACCGATGTCCAGCAGTTTTGTTATACGCTTGACGCATGGAACATCCGATCCTCAACGACCGACTGTCCCTGCTGCAGACCTTCATTCGCATCGTCGAAGCCGGCAGCCTCTCGGCCGCCGCGGCCCAGCTGAACACCAGCCAGCCCACCGTCAGCCGGCGTCTGCAGGCATTGGAGCGCAGCCTGGGGCTGCGCCTGCTGCAGCGCTCCACCCACGCGCTGCGCCTGACCGAGGGCGGCGCGCAATGCTACGAGCGCGCCAAGGCCCTGCTGAGCAACTGGGAGGCGATGACGGCCGAGCTGCGCGGCGCGCAGGACGAGCCCGAGGGCCTGCTGCGCGTGATGGTGCCGCATGCCTTGGGGCAGGTGCAGCTGATGCAGCCGCTGATCGCCCTGCTGCGCCGCGCACCGCGGCTCAGCGTCGAATGGCTGCTGAACGACCAGGCGCCCAACTTCAACGCCCAGGATCTGGATTGCGCGATCCGCGTGGGCAACCTGAGCGACACCTCGGTGGTGGCCGTGAAGCTGGCCGAGATCCCGCGCATCGTGGTGGCCGCGCCGGCGCTCCTTGATCGGCAGCCCCTGCCGCAGACGCCCGCCGAGCTGGCCGGGCTGGACTGGCTGGCGCTGGGCACCTTCTACCGCAACGAACTCCTGCTGCAGGGACCCGGCGGCGAGCCGGCCAAGCTGACGCTGCGCCCGCGCCTGATCACCGACAGCCTGTTCGCGCTGCGCAGCGCCGCACTGGCTGGCCTGGGCGTGGCCGCCATGTCGGCCTGGCTGGCGCACGAGGACCTGGCCGCGGGCCGCCTGCTGCACCTGCTGCCCGAGTGGCGCGCGCCGCTGCTGCCCGTGCACCTGATCTACCCCTACCAGCGTTTCCAGCCCGCCAAGCTGCGCCACTTCATCACCGCGATGCGCGACAGCCTGAACCGCCCGCTGAGTAGCGACGGCGGCGCTATGCTCACCGTATGAGTGACGGCATGAATGACGAACAGCTGTTGCGCTACTCGCGCCACATCCTGCTGGACGAGATCGGCATCGAGGGCCAGCAGCGCCTGCTGCAAAGCCATGCGCTGGTCATCGGCGCCGGCGGCCTGGGCTCGCCGGCCGCGCTGTACCTGGGCACGGCCGGCGTCGGCCGGCTCACGCTGGTGGACCACGACAGCGTGGACCTGACCAATCTGCAGCGCCAGATCGCCCACAGCCTGGCCCGCGTGGGCCGCCCCAAGGTCGAGTCGGCCGCGGTCGCGGTCGCGGCGCTGAACCCCGAGGTGCGGGTCGAGTGCATCGTGCAGCGCGCCGACGCGGCCCTGCTCGATCGCCTGGTGGCAGCGGCCGACGTGGTGCTGGACTGCAGCGACAACTTCGCCACCCGCCAAGCCGTCAACCGCGCCTGCGTGGCGCATGCCAGGCCCCTGGTCGCCGGTGCGGCCCTGGGCTTCGACGCCCAAGTGAGCGTCTACGACAGCCGCCGCGCCGACGCGCCCTGCTACGCCTGCTTGTTCCCGCCCGACGCCGCCTTCGAGGAGCAGCGCTGTGCCACCATGGGCGTGTTCGCGCCGCTGGTGGGCATCATCGGCAGCCTGCAGGCTGCCGAGGCCCTGAAGCTGCTGCTGGGGCTGCCCGGTCTGACCGGCCGGCTGCAGATGCTGGAGGCCCGGCAGATGGAATGGAGCGAGATCGTGGTGCAGCGCGATCCGTCCTGCCCGGTCTGCGGCGCGGCCGAACGAAATCCGGCCGGCGGGGACCAAGACGCCAGAAAATCCTCCGCGGCCTGACCTATGCTGCGGCCCGGGCGCCGAGCGCCCCTCCCTCCACGACTGCCTTCCCGCAGTGCCCACGATGTTCAAGCGCCAACAGCCTCTCACCCGCAACTTCCCCAGCGCCAAGGAATCCGCCAAGGTCGAGGCCCTGACCCTGCCGCCGGGCAAGTACGACGGCCCGGAAAGCGCCTACCGTCTGGCCTTCACCGACAACGAATTCCTGCTGCGCGAGGAACTGCGCCCGGTGCGCATGCAGCTGGAGCTGCTCAAGCCCGAGCTGGTGCAGCAGGAGCAGGACATCAAGGCCACCGTCGTGATCTTCGGCAGCGCCCGCATCCCGTCGGAGGACACGGCCCGCGCCGCGCTGGCCCTGGCGCAGCAGAGCCATGATGCGGCCGCGATCAAGCGCGCCGAGGTGCAGCTCAGCATGAGCCGCTACTACGAGGAGGCGCGCCGCTTCGCCGCCATCGTCACCAAGGCCTCGGCCGAGCGCGCCACGCCGCTGTACGTCGTCACCGGCGGCGGCCCCGGCATCATGGAGGCCGGCAACCGCGGCGCCTACGAGGCCGGCGGCAAGAGCATCGGCCTGAACATCGTGCTGCCGCACGAGCAGCACCCCAACCCCTACATCACGCCGGAGCTGTGCTTCCAGTTCCACTACTTCGGCCTGCGCAAGATGCATTTCCTGATGCGCTCGGTCGCGCTGGTGTGCTTCCCGGGCGGTTTCGGCACGCTGGACGAGCTGTTCGAGACCATGACCCTGATCCAGACCGGCAAATGCCGGCGCCGCCCGATCCTGCTGTTCGGGCGCGAGTTCTGGACCCGCCTGATCAATTTCGAACTGCTGATCGAGACCGGCATGATCAGCGCCGGGGACGAACAGCTGTTCCATTTCGTCGAGAGCGCCGAAGAGGCCTGGGCCCTGCTCGAACGCGAGTACGACCTGGACCGGTCCGGCCCAACCAGAAGGAAGAAGTGATGAGCACACAAGCCCGAGCCGTCTCCCTGATCGGCGCCCCCACCGATGTCGGTGCCGGCGCACGCGGTGCCAGCATGGGGCCGGAAGCCATGCGCGTGGCCGGCCTGGGCCCGGCCCTGCAGGCGCGCGGCGTCGAGGTGCTGGACCGCGGCAACCTGAGCGGCCCGTCCAACCCCTGGCAGCCGCCGGTCGACGGCTACCGCCATCTGGACGAGGTGGTGGCCTGGAACCGTGCCGTGCACGAGGCCGTGCACGCCGAGCTGGGCCTCGGGCGCATGCCCATCCTGCTGGGCGGCGACCATTGCCTGGGCCTGGGCTCGATCTCGGCGGTGGCGCGCCATTGCCGCGAGGCCGGCAAGAAGCTGCGCGTGCTGTGGCTGGACGCCCATGCCGACTTCAACACCAGCCAGCTGACGCCCAGCGGCAATATCCATGGCATGCCGGTGGCCTGCCTGTGCGGCTTCGGCCCCAAGGAGCTGATCGAGATCGGCGGCCAGGTGCCGGCCATCAACCCGAAATGGATACGCCAGATCGGCATCCGCAGCGTCGACGAGGGCGAGAAGCGCTTCGTGCACGAGCAGGAGCTGGAAGTCTTCGACATGCGCTACATCGACGAGATGGGCATGCGCCACACGATGGAGCTGGCCCTGGCCACCTTGGATGCCAACACCCATCTGCATGTCAGCTTCGATGTCGACTTCCTCGACCCCGACATCGCGCCCGGCGTCGGCACCACCATCCCCGGCGGCCCGACCTACCGCGAGGCCCAGCTCTGCATGGAGATGATCGCCGACACCGGCCGCATGGGCTCGCTGGACGTGATGGAGCTGAACCCGGCGCTGGACATGCGCAACAAGACCGCGATGCTGGCGGTGGACCTGATCGAATCGCTGTTTGGCAAATCGACCTTGATGAGAAAGTAAGTCTGCCCTGCCCGCGCCAAAGCACTAGGTCTGCTCGCGCCCCGCTTCGATCAGCTTGACCAGGGTGTGCAGCACCCGGTTGGCCGGCGTGGCCACACCGAGCGCCGCGCCGCGGCGCACGACCAGGCCGTTCAGGTGGTCGATCTCGCTGGCCTTGCCGCGCATCAGGTCCTGGGCGGTGGAGGAATACTGGCCGGGCATGGTCTCGGCGATGCGGCGCACCGCCGCTTCCACGTCGCCCGGCACCGTGACGCCCTCGGCCCGCGCCACCGCCAGGCATTCGTCCACCACGTCGCGCATCACGGCCCGCACGCCCGCGCCGCCGTCGCCCGCGCCCTGCACCAGGCGGCCGTAGGGCATCTGCGCCAGTGCCGACAGTGCGTTGTAGGCGCAGTTGAGGATCAGCTTGACCCACAGCGCGCCGCGCACATTGTCGGAAATCTCGGTGGGCACGCCGGCCGCGGCCAGTTCGCGCGCCACCGCGGCGCTGGCCGCGGAAGGCTCGATCACCAGCTCGCCGCGGCCATGGTGCTTGACATGGCCGGGCCCGGCCATCTCGGTGGCCACATAGACCACCGCGGCCCCCACCTGATGCTCCGGCAGGATACGGCGCAGGCGCTCGGCGTTGTCGACGCCGTTCTGCAGGCTCAGCAGCAGCGCATCCGGCGCCAGATGGGGCTGCAGCGCGGCCGCGGCGCTCTCCGTGTCGGTGGACTTGACGCAGAACAGCACCAGACTGGCGCCGCGCGCCGCCTCCGGCTCGGTGCCGGCGCCCAGGCGCACGCGCTCGTCGAAGCTCAGGGTCTGCAGGCGCAGGCCGTCGCGCAGCACGGCCTCGACATGGGACGGCCGGCCGATCAGCACCACCTCGTGCCCGGCACGCGCCAGCATGCCGCCGTAATAGCAGCCGACGGCACCCGCACCCATCACCGCGATCTTCATGGCTGTTGCTCCGTTTGCCCGTGCACCGATGGTACGGCCGAGGCGATCCATCCTTCCAGCGGGTCGAGCCCGGCCGGCAGGCCGTAGGCCGGCTGCGCCGCGGCCCAGGCCGCCTGCAGCAGGCACAGCACCGCGTCCAGCCGGTCGCCGCCGGCATCGGCCACCAGGGCATCGCGCTGCGCATGGCTGAGCTTCAGGCGCAGGCCCAGGCGGCTGCGCCCCTGCTCCAGGGCCTCGACCAGATCCTTGCGGGCGATCAGGCGCTCATCGGTCTGCCCGGCCCGCGCGTCGCTCTTGTAGCTGCGCCGCCCGATCAGCTCGCGCGCCAGCAGGCCCGGGTAGGCCTCCAGCGCGACGCGGCCGCGGTCGCCGTCGTGCAGGCCCGGCAGATGCACGCCGGCCCCGATCAGGCGCGGCACGCCCGCATGCAGCATATAGGCCACCGGCGGGTTGACCCATTTCATCGACGGCGAGGCGCCGGCCGGCCCGTCGCTGGCACGATGGGCGAATTTCCGCCCGGCCGGCCGCGCCGCGCAGAAGGCGGCGAACGTGGCGCGGATCTCGGCGCGGCTCAGGCTCGCGTAATGCCGCATCAGCGCCTCCCATTGCCGCGGCCAGCCGAGCGCCAGCACCAGCTCGCGCGGCAGGCCGAATGGGAAGTCGAAGCCGCCCAGCCAGGGGCCGGGCCGGGCCAGCAGCGCCTCGAAGTCGACCAGCCGCTCCAGCGCCTCCAGCCGCTCCAGCCGCAGGACCTGACCCCGGCGCAGGCCGAAGGCCGCCGTGATGGGCTTGCGCCGGGTCGGCGCGCTGCTGAAGTCAACCCCGATCAACAGCAGTTCGTCGGCGCTCGGGGGCAGGCTAGAGTTCATGCTCGCACTTTAGGGGAGCGGCGATGAGCAGCAAGGAGCAGGCGGCCGAAACCCGGCCCGAGATCAAGCCCGAGACGGCGGCCGAGCGCCTGGTCGTCACCGAACACCAGCTGCGCCTCGCCCGCCAGACCCTGGACTACACGGCCACCTGCGGCACCCTGCCGCTGCGCGAGCTGGAGGTGAAGGACGGCAAGCACAAGGGCGAGAAGGCGCGTGCCAGCGTCTTCTTCATCGCCTACACCGCCAGCGGCCGGCCGCCGGGCGAGCGGCCCATCTGCTTCAGCTTCAACGGCGGCCCCGGCTCCTCCAGCGTCTGGCTGCATCTGGGCATCCTGGGGCCGCAGCGCGTGCCCACCGACGAGATCGGCCATTGCGGTGCGCCGCCCTATGCCTTGACCGACAACGAGCACAGCCTGCTGCAGGAGGCCGACCTCGTCTTCATCGACCCCGTGGGCACCGGCCACTCGCGCATGAGCCCCGGCGAGAAGACGGCCGAGTTCCACGACTACCAGCGCGACCTCGATGCGGTGGGCGAGTTCATCCGCCTCTACCTGACGCGCTGGAACCGCTGGTCCAGCCCCAAGTACCTGATCGGCGAGAGCTACGGCACGACGCGCGCCGCCGGCCTGGCGCGCCATCTGCAGGACAAGCACGACGTGCATCTGAACGGCCTGATGCTGGTGTCGCTGGCGCTGGATTTCCAGACCCTTTCCTTCGACCCCGGCAACGAGCTGCCCTACCCGCTGTTCCTGCCCACCTATGCCGCCACCGCCTGGTACCACAAGGCGCTGGCGCCGGCCCAGCAGAAGAAGGCGCTGGCGCGGCTGGTCAAGGAGGCGGAGGACTTCGCCAACGGCGACTACTGGCTGGCCTTGGTGCAGGGGGCGCGCCTGCCGGGCGCCCAGCGCGACAAGATCGCCGCGCGCATGGCCGCGCTGACCGGCCTGTCGGCCGACTACCTGCTGCGCTGCGATCTGCGCCCCACCGAGTTCCGCTTCTTCAAGGAGCTGCTGCGGCAGCGCGGCCAGACCGTCGGGCGCCTGGACAGCCGCTTCCTCGGCCTGGACCGCGACGACGCCGGCGAGCATCCCGAGGAGGATGCCGGCATGAACAAGCTGGTGGGTGCCTACGCAACCGGCATCAACCGCCTGCTGCGCGAGCGGCTCGGCTGGGTCAGCGACCAGCCCTATCTGGTGCATGCGCCGCTGTGGAAGACCTGGTCCTGGAAGGGCCACGAGAACAAATACCTCAGCGTCGGCGACACCCTGCGCCGCGCGCTGCAGGCCAACCCGGCGATGCGCGTCTACGTGGCCAGCGGCTACTACGACCTGGCCACGCCCCATGCGGCGGGCGACTACAGCCTGGCCCATCTGGGCCTGCGCGAGCCCCTGCGGGCGCAGATCCGGGTCAGCTACTTCGAGGCTGGCCACATGATGTACATCCACCAGCCCTCGCTGAAACGCATGGCCGCCGAGCTGCGCGACTTCGTGCGCGCCGCCGCCCCATCCGGCCTCAGGCCAGCCTGAACACCGCCACCGAGCGCGCCAGCTCGTCGGCCTGCTGCTGCAGGCTCTGTGCGGCCGCGGCCGATTCCTCCACCAGAGCGGCATTCTGCTGGGTCATCTGGTCGAGATTGGCGATCGCCTGGCCGATCTGGCTGATGCCGCTGCTCTGCTCGCTGGTGGCATGGCTGATCTCGGTCACGATGCCGCTGACCCGCTCGATCGAACCCATGATCTCCTGCATGGTCTGGCCGGCGCGTGCCACCAGCTGGGCGCCGCTCTCGACGTTCTCGCCGCTGGCGGCGATCAGGGCCTTGATCTCCTTGGCGGCCTCGGCCGAGCGCTGCGCCAAGGTGCGCACCTCGCCGGCCACCACCGCGAAGCCGCGGCCCTGCTCGCCGGCGCGCGCCGCCTCCACGGCCGCATTCAGGGCCAGGATATTGGTCTGGAAGGCGATGCCGTCGATCACCGCGATGATGTCGCCGATCCTGGCCGAGGAGGCGCTGATGCGCCCCATGGTGTCGACCACCTCGCCGACCACCGCACCGCCGCGCCGCGCGATCTGGGCCGCATCGCTGGCCAGTTGCCTGGCCTGGCGCGCCGAGTCGGCGTTGTGGGTGACGCTGGCGGTCAGCTGCTCCATCGCCGAAGCGGTTTCCTCCAGACTGGCCGCGGCCTGCTCGGTGCGCTGGCTCAGGTCCAGGCTGCCCTCCGCCACCTCGCGCGAGGCGGTGGCGATGCTGTCGGTGGCGCCGCGCACGCCGCTGACCACCTTGGACAGCGAATTCTGCATCGCCCGCACGCCGCGCATCATCGCGGCCGTCTCGTCGACGCCCCGCACCTCCACCGCCTGGCTGAGGTCATGGTTGGCGATGCGCTGCGAACTGGCCACCGCCTCGCTCAGCGGGCTGAGGATGGAGCGGATGTTGAAAACGGTGTAGGTGCCGATGGCCAGCATGGCCAGCAGCATCAGCAGCAGCAGATTGCGCCGCACCACGCGCTCGTCGGCGGCGATGCGCGCCACCTCGGCGGCGGAATAGCGGTCGACCGCCTGGGTCAGCTCGCCCAGCGACCTGTCCAGCGCGCGCACCGGCGTCTTGATCGGCTCGGTGGCCTTGTTGGCGCTGGCGGTGTCGGCGAACTCGCCCTTCAGCACCCGCTCGGCGATGCCCACAAAGCCGCTGCGGTAGCCCTGCAGCGACCGGATCATCTCGGCCGGGATCTTCTTCACGTCCGGCGGCAGGTCCAGCCGGTCCAGGCCGGCCAGGCCCGCAACCACGCGCTCATAGGCCCCGTCCCATTCCTGGCGATAGCGCTCCACCGCGGCCTTGTCGTCCAGATTGATCAGCAGATCCTTCTCGTAGCGGCGCAGATTGCCGACGCTGGCGCGGATGTCGGCCAGCCGGGTCAGCGCGCTGACGTCGTTGTCGACGAAATGCTCGAAGGTGCCGCGGGCCCTGGCCAGGCTCCACAGCCCGTCGCCGCCGATCACCAGCATGGCCATCGCGGCCAGTACCGCAAGCGCGTACAGGCGCGCCCGTATCGTGTAGTTCCGAAGCGTCCACATCGCCGTCACCCCCGTCAGACCGAGCAGGCACTCCCTGTCACCAGACTAGCAGGGCCCCCGCCGCGGCGAAAGAGCCGATTCGGGGGGCGCGGCCGGACTCAGTCCTTCCAGAGCTCGGCCATCGCCGCCGCAAAGCGCGCCGCGATGGCGGCCTCGTCGGCATGCCGGCCCTGCTGCAGCCGGGCCCGGCCGGCGACATAGACCGCCTGCAAGACCTGGCCCTGCGAGGCGAACACCAGCGCGTCCAGCAGCGCCGCCGCGGGCACGCCCAGCAGGCCCGAGGCCTGCGGGTCCAGCACCAGGAAATCCGCCCGCGCACCGGGCAGCAGGCCCCAGCGCGCCAGTCCCGCCGGCGCCGCGCTGCCGGCGCGGCAGGCCTCGAACAGGCGCGCCGCCGTGGCCGGCTCGCGGCCCGGCTGTGCCGCCACATTGCGCTGGCGCAGGCCCAGGCGTTGGCCATATTCCAGCCAGCGCAGCTCCTCGACCCAGCCGCGCGTGACATGGCTGTCCGAGCCCAGGCTGATCGGCACGCCCTGGCCCAGCCAGCCCGGCAGGTCGGCCAGGCCGTCGCCCAGATTGGCCTCGGTGCCCGGGCAGATCACGACGCCGGCGCCGCTGGCGGCCACCGCGGCGATCTCCTCGGGCACGCTGTGGGTCGCATGCACCAGCTGCCAGCGCGCATCGGGCGCGAACTCGTCGCAGAGGTACTGCATCGGCCGCTTAGCCGTGGCGGCCAGGCAGTCGCGCAGCTCCTGCTGCTGCTCGCTGATATGGATGTGGATGGGCAGCGCCGTGTCGCCCACCAGGGCCTGCAGCGCGCGGATGTCCTCGGCATGCGCCGCGCGCAGCGAGTGCAGGGCCACGCCGGCATTGACGAGCGGCCGGCCGGCCGCGTTGATGCGCCGCGCCGCCTGCCAGACCCAGGCGGCGTCGGTGGCGAAGCGGCGCTGGTCGGGCCGCAGCCGCGGCTGGGCGAAGCCGGCATGGGCATAGAGCACCGGCAGCATCGTCAGGCCCAGCCCCGCGTCCTGCGCCGCATCGGCCAGGGCCCAACTGAGCGCCAGCTCGTCCTCGGGGTAGGCGCTGCCGTCCTCGCGGTGCTGCAGGTAGTGGAACTCGCAGACCTGGGTGTAGCCGCCCTTCAGCAGCTCCAGATAGAGCTGGGCCGCGATCGCCTGCAGCTGGGCCGGCGTGATCTTCAGCGCCAGGCCGTACATGCGGTCGCGCCAGGACCAGAAATCGTCCTCGCCCGCCTCGCGCCGTTCGGCCAGGCCGGCGAAGGCGCGCTGGAAGGCATGGCTGTGCGCGTCGACCAGGCTGGGCAGCACCGGACCGGCCAGCCGCTGCGCGCCCTCGGGGGCCGCTCGCCCCGCCGAGAAGCGCGCCCAATGGCCCTGCGCGTCGGTCTCCATCAGGACCTGGTCCTGCCAGCCGCCGTCCAGCCAGGCCCGGGGCGCCCAGAATGCGCGGGCCGCGCTCATGCCGCGGGCCTCCAGGCCAGCAGGGTCTGCAGCAGGCGGCGCAGCAGCGGCTGCACGCGCGCGGCGCGCGCCTCGTCATAGGCAAAGTCGCCGGCCTCGCTCATATAGCAGCGCCAGCACATCTCCAGCTGCACCGCATGCTGGTTCAGATCCGGCCGGCCGTAGTGGCGCGTGATGTGTCCGCCCTTGAAGCGGCCGTTGACGACCTGCGAATATTCGTCCTGCGCCGCCAGCAGCGCCCCCAGGGAGGCGGTGATCGCCGGATCGCAGGACGCCCCTTCGACAGTGCCCAGGTTCAGGTCCGGCAGCCGGCCCTCGAACAGCCAGGGCAGCTCGGACTTGATGCTGTGCGCATCGAACAGCAGCGCATGGCCATGCACGGCCTTCAACCGGTCCAGCTCGGCCTGCAGCGCCTCATGATAGGGGCGCCAGTAGGTCTCGCGGCGGCGCAACTGCTCGGCCGCGTCGGGCGCCCGGCCCTCCAGGTAGAGCGGCTCGCCGGTGAAGAAGCGGGTCGGGCACAGCTCGGTGTTGGAGGCGCCGGGATACATCGGCGTGTCCTCCGGCGGGCGATTCAGGTCGATCAGGAAGCGCGAGTAGCGCGGAGCTATCAGGCTGGCACCCAGCTCGGCGGCGAGGCCGCCGTACAGGCGCTCCAGATGCCAGTCCGTGTCTTCGGTGGCGAGCGCGCGCGGCCGGTAGCGCGCGCGCTGGTCGTCGGGGATGACCGTGCCCACATGGGGCATGCTGATCAGCAGCGGCACCCGGCCTTGCTGCAGCTTGAAAACATCGCTCATGATCAAGACACCTTGCCGGCGCGGACCCGCTGGCGCAGCGGGTTGCGGCCGAAGTAATAGGACAGTTCGTTGGGGTGATCCACATCCCAGACGCAGAAATCGGCGCGCAGCCCCGGAGCCAGCCGGCCGCGGTCGGCCAGGCCCAGCGCGCGCGCCGCGTGGACGGTGACGCCGCGCAGCGCCTCCTCGGGCGTCAGGCGGAACAGGGTGCAGGCCATGTTCAGCATCAGCAGCAGCGACAACGTCGGCGAGGTGCCGGGGTTGTGGTCGGTCGAGATCGCAATCGGCACGCCGGCCTCGCGCAGCTGCGCCACCGGCGGCAGCTTCGTTTCACGCAGGAAGTAGTAGGCGCCGGGCAGCAGCACGGCCACCGTGCCGCTGGCGGCCATGGCCCGCACGCCCGCGGGGCTCAGATATTCCAGATGGTCGCAGGACAGCGCGCCGAACTCGCAGGCCAGCTGGGTGCCGCCCTGGTCGGACAGCTGCTCGGCATGCAGCTTGACCGGCAATCCCAAGCGGCGGGCCGTGTCGAAGACCCGTCGAGTTTCCGCCGGCGTGAAGCCGATGCCCTCGCAGAAGGCATCGACCGCGTCGACCAGGCCCTCGGCGGCCAGCTGCGGCATCCAGGCGCAGACGGCCTCGACATAGTCGTCCTGCCGCCCCTGGAACTCGGGCGGCAGCGCATGGGCGCCCAGGTAGGTCGTGCGCACGTCGCCCCCCCGCAGCGCACGGGCGGCGCGCAGGCAGCGCGCCTCGGTGGCCAGGTCCAGGCCATAGCCGGACTTGATCTCGATGGTGGTCACGCCCTCGGCGATCAGCACATCGAGCCGGCGCTGCGCCAGGGCGCCCAGTTCCTGCTCGCTGGCCGCGCGCGTGGCCGTCACGGTCGAGCGGATGCCGCCGCCGGCGCGGGCGATCTCCTCGTAGCCGGCGCCATGCAGACGGAGTTCGAACTCGCGGGCGCGCTGGCCGCCGTAGACCAGATGGGTGTGGCAGTCGATCAGGCCCGGCGTCAGCACGGCGCCGCCCAGATCATGCTCGGCCGCGAGGTCTCCCACGGCGGGCAATTGCGCCTCGGGGCCGACCCACAGGATGCGCTCGCCCTCGGTGAGCAGCGCGCCCCGCTCCACCCAGCCCCAGGGCTCGCTGCCGGTCAGGGTTGCCAGGCGCGCGTTGCGCCACAGGATCTTGCTTTCTCTCGTCATGCCCTCGTCTCGCTCCAGCTCATCCACCAGGCCGCCCCCGGCCCCGCGAAGCTCAGCGGCTGGCTGGCCGGCTGCTCGCACCAGGCCAGGCTCAGCGGCGCCAGCGGCATCGCGCGGCCGCCATGGCTGAGCGTGCCGCCGCCGGCGCTGAACAGGCCCAGCCACTGGCCCTGCACCTCGAAGGGATGCGCGGCCGATTGCAGCAGCATGCGTCCCTGGCCACGGCGGTGCATCACATTGAAGTCGCGCGTGGGCCCGTCCACCAGCTCGCAGTCCGGACCCAGGGCGCCGTCGAAGCTGAGGATCTCGCTTTCCGGGTGCAGCTCGAAGTCGTAGAGCCGCACGCCGCGGCCCGACAGCACGGCGAACCAGCGCTGCACGCCCTCGAAGGAGGAGAACGGCCCGTCGGCCTCGATGTCCGCCACGCTGATACGCAGCGCCCATTGCGCCGGATGCGGCCAGGCCAGCAGCTCCCGCGTCCAGCCGCCCCCGTTCTTCCAGCGCTGCGGCGCCACCTGGTCCGCACAGATCACGCTCCAGCTCATGCTTGAAATCCTCCTTCGAGCAGATAGCGCGAACCCGGATGGGTCAGACGCACCGCCGTCACCGCGGCACCGCGGCTGAAGGTCAGGCGCTTGACGACCAGGCAGGGGTCGCGCCGGGCAATGCCCAGCAGCTTGGCTTCCAGCTCGCTGGGCAGGGTCGCCTCGATGGTATAGCGCGCCTCGGACAGCGGCGCCACCTCCAGCAGGTAATGCGTGGGGGTGATCCTGGCGAAGTCCAGGCCCAGGTAGTCCGGCGCACAGACCGGATTGACCAGCCGGTCCTCGCATTGGATGGCCACGCCGTTCTCCAGATGCACGATGACGCTGTGGAACAGCGACGCGCCGGCCTTCAGGCCGAACTCGGCCGCCTGCTCGGCCGTGGCCCGGAGCTTCTCCAGCAGATGCACCCGGGCCTCGTGCGCATGGCCGCGCGCGGCGATCTCCTCGTGCACATCGCGCACCGTCAAGGTGGAGGCGATGCGATGGATCTGCGCGACGAAGGTGCCGACGCCCTGCACCCGCTCGACCATGCCCTCCTGCGCCAGCTCGCGCAGCGCGCGGTTCACCGTCATGCGGCTGAGTTCGAACTGCACGCCCAGCTCGGCCTCCGAGGGCAGCAGGTTGCCCGGCACCCAGCGGCCGCTGGCAATGCCGTCGCGCAGATGGTTCTTGACCTTCAGGTACTGCGGCTCGGGTCCCGGGGGTGTCTTGCGTGCCATGTCGATATCGTAGTTGACTTTACTTGTATAGACAACTAGAGTTCGACACATTCCTTCCCGACCCAGGAGTTTTCGATGTCGTCGCAAGCCCGCACCGTCCGCGCCCCCACCGGCACCACCCTCGCCTGCAAGAGCTGGCTCACCGAGGCCGCCTACCGCATGATCCAGAACAATCTGGACCCGGTGGTGGCCGAGAACCCCGACGACCTGGTGGTCTATGGCGGCATCGGCAAGGCCGCCCGCAACTGGGACTGCTTCGACGCCATCCTCGGCTCGCTCAAGGCGCTGAACGAGGACGAGACCCTGCTGGTGCAGTCGGGCAAGCCGGTGGGCGTGTTCAAGACCCATGCCGACGCACCGCGCGTGCTGATCGCCAACAGCAATCTGGTGCCGCACTGGGCCAACTGGGAGCATTTCAACGAGCTGGACCGCAAGGGCCTGATGATGTACGGCCAGATGACGGCCGGCAGCTGGATCTATATCGGCACCCAGGGCATCGTGCAGGGCACCTACGAGACCTTCGCCGAGGCCGGGCGGCAACACTATGGTGGCAGCCTGCAGGGCCGCTGGATCCTGACCGCCGGCCTGGGCGGCATGGGCGGCGCGCAGCCGCTGGCCGCCACCTTCGCCGGCGCCTGCTCGCTGAACATCGAGTGCCAGCAGTCGCGCATCGACTTCCGCCTGAAGACCCGCTATGTGGACGAGCAGGCGAGCGACCTCGACGACGCGCTGGCCCGCATCGCCAGGTACACCGCCGAGGGCAAGGCCATCTCCATCGCGCTGCTGGGCAATGCCGCGGAGATCCTGCCCGAGCTGGTCCGGCGCGCCAAGGCCGGCACCGCGATCAGGCCCGACCTGGTGACCGACCAGACCTCGGCCCATGACCTGATCAACGGCTATCTGCCGGCCGGCTGGACGGTGGAGCAGTGGAAGGCCGTGGCGGCCAATACCGCCGACCCGGCCGGGCAGGCCGAGCTGAAGGCCGCCGCCGCCAAGAGCTGCGCCGTCCATGTGCAGGCCATGCTGGACTTCCAGGCCCTGGGCATCCCGGTGGTGGACTACGGCAACAACATCCGCCAGGTCGCGCTGGATCAGGGCGTCAAGAACGCCTTCGACTTCCCCGGCTTCGTGCCCGCCTATGTGCGCCCGCAGTTCTGCGAGGGCCGCGGGCCCTTCCGCTGGGTGGCGCTGTCGGGCGATCCGGAGGACATCTACAAGACCGACGCCAAGATCAAGGAACTGTTCCCCCACCATGCCGGCGTGCACCGCTGGCTGGACATGGCCAAGGAACGCATCGCCTTCCAGGGCCTGCCGGCGCGCATCTGCTGGCTGGGCCTGGGCGAACGCCATATCGCCGGCCTGGCCTTCAACGAGATGGTCCGCACCGGCGAGCTGAAGGCCCCGATCGTGATCGGCCGCGACCACCTGGACAGCGGCTCGGTGGCCAGCCCGAACCGCGAGACCGAGAGCATGAAGGACGGCTCGGACGCCGTGTCCGACTGGCCGCTGCTGAACGCGCTGCTCAACACCGCCGGCGGCGCCACCTGGGTGAGCCTGCACCATGGCGGCGGCGTGGGCATGGGCTTTTCCCAGCACAGCGGCGTGGTGATCGTCTGCGACGGCTCGGAGGCCGCCGACAAGCGCATCGCCCGCGTGCTCTACAACGACCCCGGTACCGGCGTGATGCGCCATGCCGATGCGGGCTACGAGATCGCCCAGCAATGCGCCCAGGAGCGCGGCCTGAACCTGCCGATGCTGAGCAAGTAAGAGACAAGGACAAGGACAATGAATCTGGAAATCACCCCGGGCGAACTGAGCCTCGAGCAACTGCGCAGCATCCGCATGGGCGGCCAGAACGGAACATTGCGGCTGAGCCTGCACGCCAGCGCGCATGAGGCCATCCGCCGCAGCGCCGCCGTCGTGCAGGCGGCCGCGGCCGGCGACGCCCCGGTCTATGGCGTCAACACCGGCTTCGGCAAGCTGGCCAGCAAGCGCATCAGCAAGGAGGAACTGGCCACCCTGCAGCGCAACCTGATCCGTTCGCATTGCGTGGGCGTGGGCGCGCCGCTGCAGCCCTCGGTCGTGCGCCTGATGCTGGCCACCAAGGCGGCCTCGCTGGCGCGCGGCTTCTCCGGCGTGCGCGCGGAGGTCGTGCAATGCCTGCTGGACGCCTTCAACGCCGGCCTGGTGCCCTATGTGCCGGCGCAGGGCTCGGTGGGCGCCTCGGGCGACCTGGCCCCGCTGTCGCACATGACCCTGGCCCTGATGGGCGAGGGCGAGATGCTGGTGGACGGCGAGCGCATGCCCGCCGGCCCCGAGCTGGAAAAGGCCGGGGTCAAGCCCCTGGTGCTGCAGGCCAAGGAAGGCCTGGCCCTGATCAACGGCACCCAGACCTCCACCGCGCTGGCGCTGGAAGGCCTCTTGCGCTTCGAAAAGGTCTATGCCTCGGCCATCGTCAGCGGCGCGCTGAGCCTGGACGCCGCCCGTGGCAGCGACGGCCCCTTTGACGCGCGCATCCATGCGGTGCGCGGCCAGCCCGGCCAGATCGAGGCCGCCCAGGCCTACCGCCAGATCCTGGCCGGCAGCGAGATCCGCCAGTCGCACCGCGAGGGCGACGACCGCGTGCAGGATCCCTACTGCCTGCGCTGCCAGCCCCAGGTGATGGGCGCCTGCCTGGATCAGGCCCGCTATGTGCGCGACGTGCTCTTGCGCGAGGCGAACGCGGTGACCGACAACCCGCTGGTGTTCGCCAACGCGGACGGTACGGCCTACATGGTCTCCGGCGGCAACTTCCACGCCGAACCGGTGGCGCTGGCCGCCGATGCGCTGGCCTGCGCGATCGCCGAGGTCGGCGCGATCGCCGAGCGCCGCATCGCGATGCTGATCGATGCCAGCGTCTCGCGCCTGCCGCCCTTCCTGACCGAGAACGCCGGCCTGAACTCGGGCTTCATGATCGCCCATGTGACCGCCGCGGCGCTGGCCAGCGAGAACAAGAGCCTGGCCCACCCGGCCAGCGTCGACAGCCTGCCGACCAGCGCCAACCAGGAGGACCATGTCAGCATGGCCACCTTCGGCGCGCGCCGCCTCGGCGCGATGCTGGACAACACCGCCCACATCATCGGCATCGAGCTGCTGGCCGCAGCCCAGGGCATCGAGTTCCTGCGCCCGCTGAAGAGTTCGCGCGCGCTCGAGGAGGTGCATGCGATGGTGCGCAAGGTCTGCCCCCCGATGCCCGAGGACCATTACCTGGCGCCGGACATCGAGCGCGCGACCGAGCTGGTGTTCGCCGGCGAGCTGGCACGACTCGTGCGGCGCGAAGGCAGCATCGCCGTCTTCTAAAGCCCACCCCCGACGCGCTTCGCGCGCCCCCTCAAAGGGGCCGAGGCCGGACACAAACAGTCCTGAGGACTGTTTGTGCCTGCCGAGGGCCAAGGCCTCTGGCCTTGGCAAGCCCGCAGGACCGGCAAAGCCGGATCCTCGCGCTTCGCGTTATCGGCCCGGCAACGGCACCGGGTGATCCCGGAGGGCCAAAGACGATGAACCGCACCATCATCGTTCCCTCTTCCAGACTGGAGTTCCTTGCACCATGAAAACGCTGTCGCTGATCGCCCTTGCCGCTTCCCTGGCCTTTGTCGTTGGCGCCCAGGCCCAGGAGACCAAGGTCGGCATCGGTATTTCCGGCTGGACCGGCTTCGCGCCGCTGACCCTGGCCAAGGAGGCCGGCCTGTTCAAGAAGAACGGCCTGGACGTCAGCATCAAGAAGATCCCGCAGAAGGACCGCCACCTGGCGATCGCCTCGGGCGACGTGCAATGCGCGGCCACCACGGTGGAGACCTGGATCGTCTGGAACGCCAACGGCGTGGCGACCACGCAGATCTTCCAGCTCGACAAGAGCTTCGGCGCCGACGGCATGGTCGTGAAACCCGGCATCGCGAAGATCGCCGACCTGAAGGGCAAGACCGTGGCCGCCAGCGCGCCCGGCACCGCGCCCTACTTCACGCTGGCCTGGATGCTGAAGAAGAACGGCGTCTCGGTGAAGGAGGTCAAGGTGGTGAACCTGGAGCCCCAGGCCGCGGCCAATGCCTTCATCGCCGGCACCACCGACCTGGACGCCGGCATGACCTACGAACCCTATCTCTCCGGCGTGCGCGCCAAGCCCGAGGCCGGCAAGATCATCGCCACGACGCTGGACTACCCGATGGTGATGGACACCTTCGGCTGCACGCCCAAATTCCTGGCCGAGAACCCCAAGGCCGCCAAGGCCCTGGCCGACAGCTATTTCGAGGCCCTGGCCATGATCAAGGCCGACCCGAAGAAGAGCTTCGAGATCATGGGCACCGACGTCAAGCAGACGGGCGAGGCCTTCGAGAAGAGCCAGGCCTTCCTGCGCTGGCAGGACAAGGCCGCCAACCAGAAGTTCTTCGGAAGCGGCGAGCATGCGGCCTTCAGCAAGGAGGCCGCCGAACTGCTGCTGGAGGTGGGCATCATCAAGGCGATCCCGGACCTGTCCAAGCTGGCCGATACGCGCTTCATCCAGTAATCAGCCGCCCATGCGTCCACTGACCCCCGTGTCGCCGAGGAGCCGCGTGCTGCTCGGCCTGTCCTTCTTCATCGTCTTCACCGCGCTGTGGGCCCTCGCCACCTTCGGCGGCTTCGTCAGCAAGACCTTTCTGGCCGACCCGCTGACGATGCTGCGCTCGGGCTGGACCCTGCTCGCCGAGATGGGCTTCGCGGCCGATATCGGCATGACGGTCTGGCGCGTGCTGGGCGGCTTCCTGATCGCCGCCGCGCTGGCGCTGCCGCTGGGCGTCGCGATGGGCACCTACAAGCCGGTCGAGGCCTTCTTCGAGCCCTTCGTGTCCTTCGCCCGCTACCTGCCGGCCTCGGCCTTCATCCCGCTCCTGATCCTCTGGGCCGGCATCGGCGAGGCGCAGAAGCTGGCGGTGATCTTCATCGGCAGCTTCTTCCAGCTGGCCCTGATGATCGCGGTGGCGGTGGGCAACCAGCGGCGCGACCTGGTCGAGGCGGCCTACACCCTGGGCGTCTCGGACCGCACGCTGATCACCCGCGTGCTGCTGCCCGGCGCCGCACCCGAGATCGCCGAGATCCTGCGCATGGTGCTGGGCTGGGCCTGGACCTATGTGATCGTGGCGGAGCTGATCGGCGCCAGCAGCGGCATCGGCCACATGATCACCGACAGCCAGGCCCTGCTGGCCACCGACCAGATCATCTTCGGCATCATCGTGATCGGCCTGATCGGCCTGGTCAGCGATTTCGCCTTCAAGGCGCTCAATCGCGCGCTGTTCCCCTGGGCCCAGCTGGGCAGATGAATCAATCGGCCGATGACGACCTCCATACTCTCGATCCGCGGCGTCAGCCGCCGCTTCACCACCGGCACCCAGCAGACCCTGGCCCTGCAGGCCACCGATCTCGAGGTCGCCGAGAACGACTTCGTCACCATCCTCGGCCCCTCCGGCTGCGGCAAGTCGACGCTGCTGCGCATCGTCGCCGGACTGGACCAGCCCAGTGGGGGCCAGGTCTTGCTGGACGGCCACCAGGTACGCGGCCCCGGCGCCGACCGCGGCATGGTGTTCCAGAGCTACACCCTGTTCCCCTGGCTGACGGTGCTGGACAACGTCTGCTTCGGGCTGCGCGAGCGCGGTCTGCCGCGCTCGCAGCAGCTCGAGATCGCGCAGGGCTTCCTGAGCCAGGTGGGGCTGGCCAAGTTCGCCGGCCACTATCCCAAGCAGCTCAGCGGCGGCATGCAGCAGCGCACCGCGCTGGCGCGCGCGCTGGCCAACCAGCCGCGCATGCTCTTGATGGACGAGCCCTTCGGCGCGCTGGACCACCAGACCCGCGAGCTGATGCAGGAGCTGCTGCTAGGCATCTGGGAGCGCGAGCGCAAGACCGTGCTGTTCGTCACGCACGACATCGACGAGGCCATCTTCATGGGCTCGCGCGTCGTCGTGATGAGCGCGCGGCCGGGCCGCATCAAGAGCGACCTGCCCTCGCCCTTCCCGCACCCGCGCCATTACTCGGTCAAGACCACGCCCGAGTTCGCCGCCCTGAAGGGCGAGCTGACCGAACAGCTGCGCACCGAGGTGCTGGCCAGCGCCATGGCCTAGGCCTGGCGCCGCGAGCGCACGGACGAGATGGCGCCGGCGCGTCACCGCCCCGAGGCCCGGCGCCGGCTTCCCGGGACGGGCGACGCTAGGGGCGGCCGAGCCGGACCTCCAGCAGCTCCAGCTGCCGGCGCGCGAGGTGGCCCATGCGGATCTGCGGGTTGGAATAACCGTCGCTCTTGCCTGCCTCCTGCTCGCGCTGCTCGATGACGCGGCGCGCCTCGGCATGGGCCGCCTCGAAGGAACGCGTCGTCCGCCGCAGCTGCTCGGCATACAGGGCGCGGCCGAAGAAGGTCAGCTCGGAGCCGCGGCCGCAGCCGTAGGAGCTGTGCTCGGCGTCGGCCGCGGTCATCACCAGCGTGCCCTCGTCCGCCAGCGGCTCGATCCAGCTGCCCGAATAACAGGCCGACACCGAGAGAACGCGATAACGCACGCCCGCCTCGTCCAGCCAGCGCTTGAGCAGCTGCGGCGTCACCTCGTCCAGCTCCAGCGGCCACAGCGCGGCCGAGAGCTTGCCGTCGCGCGCACCATGCGAGCTGAGATGGATGAACAGCAGGTCCTCGTCGCGGTTCATCAGCGCGGCCATCTGCCGGATCGCGCGCTGCAGGTTGAGCGGCGTGGCCCAGGGCCACGACTCGGCGGTGGCGCTGCTGTTGACCAGCTGCAGGCTGCGCCCCTGGGCGCCGAAGCGCGTGCGCATCACCTCGTCCACCAGGGCGCTTTCGCGCTTGAACACATCCTCGTGGCCATAGGGCGCGAAGCCGAGCGCATACAGCTCGACCTGCCCGGCCCGCCCGGGCTCGAGTTCGCCCAGGCGGCGCTCCAGCAGGCCGGCCTGCAGCTCCATCAGCTCCTGCGTCAGGCGCAGCTGCGCGGGGCGCACGGCCTCCGGCTCGGCCGGATACCAGAACTGCTTCGGTTGCAGCCAGGCCTGCAGCAGCGTCACGCCGACGAGCAGCGCGCCGGCCACACCGAGTCGCAGCGAGAAAGAAGGGCCGCAGCGGCTCAGCAGCCGCAGTTGCGCGGCCAGCAGCCAGGCCACGGCGCAGCCCCACAGCAGCCAGCCGCCCCAGGCCCCAAGGCGCTCGTGCAGCCCCTCGCGTACGAGCGGCACCAGGACCAGGCTGCCGAAGAACAGCACCGGCAGGCTCTGCGCGAGCAGCAAGCTGAACAGGTCGGCGCCGCTCCGGGGCCTCCCGCCGGGCTCCGCGGCCCGGCCCTGCGCCGCCATTGGCACCAGCCACCAGCACAGCCAGGCCAGCACCACGGTGCCGAGCCAGCCGCCCAGCAGGCCGCCCCAGTAGACCTGGGCAGGTCCGACGATGTAGAGCCGCTCCACCAGCAGGCCGGCCGCCGTCGGCACCAGCAGCAGAACGGCCGCCGCGCCCGGCGTGGCGCGCAGGCTGCGCCAGTCCGGCCGCATGAACAGCGCGCTTCTGAGTCCCTGTCGCCACCATGAGCGCAAGGTCGTCGCCCGGGCCGTCTCGACGGGCGGGTCGTTCTCGTTCATCGTCCTCTCCATTTGGCGTCGGACCGTAGCGAGTTCGGGGTGCCCTCAATAGCGACCGGTCGCTCCCGCCACGCGCAGATAGACATAGGCGGTCCAGGCCACCAGCGCGCGCGTCAGCATGCCGCGCAGCCCGGCGCCGCCCCAGCGTTTCAGATCCACCTGGCAGGACACGGCGGCGGCCGCCTCGAACTGCAGCGCCACCGCACGCGCGAACTCGGCATCGCGCACCAGCACATTGGCCTCCAGGTTCAGCAGCAGCGACAGCGGATCGATATTGGAGCTGCCCACCGTGGCCCAGCTCTCGTCGACCACGCAGATCTTGGCGTGCAGATAGGCCGGCATGTACTCGAAGACCTGCACGCCGTGGCCCAGCAGCTCGGCATAGAGCGCCTGGGCGGCCAGGCCGGCGATGCGGTAGTCCAGCTTGCCCTGCAGCAGCAGGCGCACCTGCACGCCGCGCCGCGCGGCGTCGCGCAGCGCGCGCCGGAAGGCATGGCCGGGATAGAAATAGGGCGAGATCAGGTCCACCCGCTCGCGCGCGGCGCGGATCGCGTCGATATAGGCGCGCTCGATGGTGCGGCGCTGGCGCAGGTTGTCGCGCAGCACGAAGGCCGCGCAGACCGGGGCCAGGTCTTGCCAGTCCGCCGGCGCCGAGCCGCCGCGCTGACGCCGGCCGCGCGGCATGCGCAGGCGCCGCGCCAGGCGGCGCAGCCGGCGCACCGGCTCGGGGCTTCGCACCAGGGCCAGCAGCTCCTCGCCGAAGTCCCGGCCCAGCCAGGCGCGCGTCCAGACCGCACGCGCCGCCTGCGCCACCGGCAGCACCGCCGGGCCGCGCAGCGCGACCGCGAAGTCCAGCCGCGGCAGCTCGGTCTCGCCATGGTGCAGGTCGAGCCGGTCGTCGATGATGTTGATGCCGCCCACGAAGGCCAGTTCGCCGTCGACCACGCAGAGCTTCTGGTGCAGGCGGCGCAGCTGGCCCGGCTGCAGCCAGCGCCACCAGCGGTCGATCGGCCGGAACACGGCCAGCGCCACGCCGCTGCCTTCCAGCGCGTTCTGCAGCCAGGGCAGGCTGGCCTTGGAGCCGAAGCCGTCCACCACCACGCGCACGCGCACGCTGCGCGCCGCGGCGGCGCGCAGCGCCAGCACCAGCGCGGCGCCGGCGCTGTCGCTGTGGAAGATGTAGCAGGCCACCCAGACCTCGCTGCGCGCGGCGGCGATCGCGGCGATCTGGGCCGGGAACAGCTCGTCGCCGCCTTTCAGCAGGCGCAACTCGTTGCCGCCGCTGTATTCGGGCAGCGCAACGGCGTGCCAGGAGGAGATATGTTCGGCCTCGACGCTTCCGGCACTCACGCGAGTTCGAGCTCCGCGACAAGGGGCAGATGGTCCGACATGCGCGCCCAGACCGGGCCGCGCGGCACCTGCGTGCTGACGCAGCGCAGGCCGCGCGTGTAGATGCGGTCCAGCGAGAAAAAGGGCAGGCGCGACGGGAAGGTGGCCTGGCGCCGCAGGCCCGGCCCCTGGGCGCGGTGCAGGCCATGCTCGCGCATCGGCGCGTCGAGCTTCTCGCCCCAGTCGTTGAAGTCGCCGGCCACGATCAGCAGGCCGTCGGCCGGCACCTCGGCGTCGATGTACTCGGCCAGGCGCTGCACCTGCCGCACCCGGCTGCCATGCATCAGGCCCAGATGGGCCACCACCGCATGCACGGTCTGGCCCTGCCATTGCACCGGCACATGCAGCAGGCCGCGCTGTTCGAAGCGGTGGTCGGAGACATCGTGGTGGCCCACGTCGCCCAGCGGCCAGCGCGACAGCAGCGCATTGCCATGCTCGCCATGCTTGGTCACGGCATTGGTGCGATAGGCCACCTCGTAGCCGTCGGGCGCCAGGAACTCGGCCTGCCCCTGCTCGGGCCAGCCGAACCAGGTACGCTCGAAGGTCTTGGCGTCGCGATGGTGGAAATGGCGCACCTCCTGCAGGAACACCAGGTCGGCCTCCAGCGCCTCGACGCCCAGGCCCAGGTTATGGATCTCCAGGCGCTTCTGCGGCCCGACGCCGCGCACGCCCTTGTGGATGTTGTAGGTGGCGACCCTCAGGGTCCGCAGGCGCGAGCCGAGGAGGCCGGCCTGCGGCGGCGCCGCCTGCTTGAGGGCCGGTCTCATGGAGCGACGCCCTCCCCCACGAAGCGCGGCAGCTGCAGCACCGCCTCCGCATTGGAGGGCGAGAAGCACAGATCGGCCGCCTCGCGCCAGGGCAGCCAGCGGTAGCGCAGATGCTCGCGCGGCGCGAGGCGCACCGCGGTGCCGGCCGGCACCGTCAGGCCGAACACATGCTCGGTGTTGCGGGTCACGCCCGGCGCGTAGCGGTGACGCCAGACCGGGTAGATCTCGTAGACGTTGCTAAGCCGCCAGTCGAGCAGCTCACCGCCGGCGATGCCGGTCTCCTCCAGCACCTCGCGGCGCGCGGTGTCGGCGGGCGGCTCGTCGGGGGCATCCAGCGAGCCGGTGACGCTCTGCCAGAAGCCGGGCCGGTCGGCCCGCTCCAGCATCAGCACCTGCAGGTCCGGCGTGTGGATCACCACCAGCACCGACTCGGGGATCTTGTAGCGGCTGGGTTCGAGGGCGCTTGCGCTCATGGCAATAAGCATAGCCGACCCGCCGCCGCGCGCTCTGCGCCCCTTTGTACGACGCCAGCAATATTGTTGCCGGCTTATGCCATGTTTGTTGGCGCCGGGACGGATCAGGTTTCCGGGCCGCCACAGTCAAGCCCGGGCCTGGCGGTGTCGGCCGAGCCTTATCCGGAAAACCGAAAAAATCCGCGCTCCTAGCATTCGCTTCTCTTCATGCAAGGAGCACGCAGATGAATGTGACGAATCCCCTCAGCACCCTGTCCAAGCTGCTGCCGGTGGCTTCGGGGCCGACGCCCCGCAAGCAGCTGGGCAGCTTCGAGGTGAATGCCCGCGAGTTCGGGCCGGTGGCGGCCACGGCCATCGGCGCGGTGCAGGCCGGTGCCACGGCGGCCGAGACCATGTACGAGTTCAGCACCGAAAGCCTCAGCAAGCTGGGCCAGGCCACCGAGCAGGCGGTGGACCAGGTGGTGGACGCCGTCGAGGACGGCTACGAGGCCGTCAGCGACACGCTGGGCGACATCGTCGACGGCGTGGGCGATGCCGCGCAAAGCGTGGCCGGCTATGCCGCGCTGGGCCTGGCGGCCGGCCAGCGCCTCGTCAATGAGCTGGCCTGAGCGCCCGCGTGGCGCCGCTCGGCTGGCATTGCTGGCCGCCGTGGCCGCGCTGGGCGGCTGCTCGGTGCTCGGCCCGGCGCCGACCTGGGAGCTGATCAAGGCCGGCTCCGGTGTCGCCGGCATGGCGCTGGCCTACGGACCGAGCAGCGCCAGCCAGACCGTGCACCATGGCGACGCGGTACCGGCGCGGGTCTGCATCGAGTTCAATCGCGACGTGCAGGCCACCGAGCTGGTGCCGGCCCTGCTGGCCGAACTGCGCGAGCACCGCGTCGCCGGCCGCGTCTACGAGCCAGGCCAGGGCCTGCCGGACTGCGCGGTCTGGCTGCGCTATGTCGCCAGCATCCAGTGGGGCACGCCGCCCTTGTCCAGCGACTACCGCGCCTATCTGGCCGCCGCCTCGCTGAGCCTGCACCGTGCCGACGGGCGCCTGCTGGCCAGCAGCAGCTACCTGCTCGACGAGGGCTGGGGCGCCCCGCTGGGCATGGGCCGCTGGAGTTCGACGCGCAGCAAGCTCGCACCCGTGGTCAAGGCCTTGCTGACCGGCTTCGAGAGCTGAGAAGCACAGAATGTTTCCGAGGGAACCCTAGATGACACGCCACACCGCCGCCCTGCTGGCGGCCGCCCTGCTGAGCGCCTGCGCCGGCCCGCCCGTCAGCAGCGTGCCCGGGCCGCTGCTGGTGCAGCCGATGCAGCCGGCCACCTATCTGGAGCGCGCGCCCAACGGCGCGATCTACCAGCCGCATATGCAGACCGCCTCGCTGTTCTCCAGCGAACGCAAGCCGCGCCAGATCGGCGATACCCTGAAGGTGGACATCGCCGAGAGCCTGCGCGCCAGCCAGAAGCTGGCCACCGACACCAGCCGCGACAACAAGCTGGCCGTCAAGGGTCCCGGCGGCAGCAAGGCCGGCGGCCTGCTCGGGGCGATCCTGAACGCCGATGCAAGCGCTTCCGGCAGCGATGCCTACAAGGGCTCGGGCCAGACCGAGAACAGCAGCAGCTTCGCCGCGCAGATGGCGGCCTCGGTGATCAATGTGCTGCCCAACGGCCATCTGGTGGTGGCCGGCGAGCGCAGCATGGCCTTCAACGGCGGGCTGAGCACGCTGCGCTTCTCCGGCGTGGTCGACCCGCGCGACATCAGGCCCGGCAATGTGGTGACCTCGGCCGACGTGGTCAACGCGCGGCTGGAGGTGGCCGGCAAGGGCGATGTGTCGGATGCCGGCCAGCGCAGCTGGCTGCAGCGCGTGCTGGCGCAGAGCCTGTCGGTCTGGTGAACCCGCCGCCGCTTCAGGCCTTCAGGCCGGGCGCAGCGCCAGCTCCACCTGCTCGGCCCGCGCGCCCAGCTGCTCGGCCAGCGCGGCCAGCGCCGCGCGGTCCAGCGGCTCCTGCTGCAGCAGGCGCTGCAGCTGACGGGCCGCGGCGGCCAGCTCCGCCGCGCCCTGCTGCGGCGCATGGCGCTGCCGCGCCTCGCGCAGCAGGCCCAGCAGCCGCTCCAGCAGCGCCGCCAGGCGGCCGGCGCGGCTGAGATCGGCGCGCCGCCAGGCGGAGCCCGGTTCGCGCAGCAGCCACAACAGCGCCACCAGCCGTCCGTCGACCCGCAGCCCCAGTTCCAGGCGCGTCTGCCGGCCGTCCGCGGCCAGCACCTCGCCCAGCTCCACCCGCCAGGGATGGCTGGCGGCATCGGCGCATTGCAGCGGCGCCTTGGGCGCCGACAGCGCATGCAGATAGCCGGGCATCTGCGGCGCCAGCAGCGGCTCGGCCCGACCGTCGGCCGGCAGCGGCCGGTAGCGGCCGTTGCCGGCCGCGTCCCACCACAGCCGCAGCCCGCTCAGGCCCAGGCCCTCGAGCAGGCGCGGCCGCATGCGCTGCCAGGCGGCCTCGAAATCCGCGCCGCGCTCCAGCGTCCAGGCCTGGCCGGCCAGTTCGAGCAGCAGCGCGTCGGCACCGGTGGCATCGGTGTCGAAGCGCGCCAGCGCCTCCAGCCCGGCCGGCATCTGGCTTTGGTTCAGCGAGGCCTCCAGGCGCTGGCTCTGCTGGGCGTGGTGCCAGCTGGGGCCCAGCTCGCCGCGCTCCTGCGCCAGCTCGGCCAGCCGCGCATGAATGGCGGCCTGCAGCGCGCGCGCTTGCAGGGTCTCGGCCAGGGCCAGGGCCTCCCGGGCCCATTGCAGCGCCACCTCGCCCTGCTGCAGCTCGCTTTGCAGCAGCGCGGCCTGGGCCTGCAGCCAGCGGTAACCGCAGCGCTGCGCCAGCGCCAGCGCCTCCTGCGCCAGCGTGAGCGCCAGCGCGCCGTCGCCGCGATCGCGCGCGCAGCGTGCGTGGTGCCAGATCGCCTCGGCCTGGTAGTCGCGGTGGCCGGCCTCGCGCGCGGCACACAGCGCCTCGTCCAGCGCCGGCAGCGCGGCCTGCGGGCCCTGGGTGGCGCGCAGCGAGGCGGCGCGGTTCAGCGCGATCTTGGCGCGCAGATAGGCGTCGCGCGCGAGACGCGCGTAATGCGCTTCGGCCTCCTCCAGCACGCGGCCACCGCGCGCCCATTCGCCCAGCGCATAGCAGAGATGCGCCAGGCCGATGCGCGCCAGGCAGGCGCTGCGCGAATCGTCGCTGGCCCAGCTCAGCGTCTGACTCCAGGCGTTGCAGGCCTGGGTGTAGTCGCCGCGCTGGTAATGCAGACGGCCCAGGGCCTCGCTCAGCTCGGCCGCTTCGGCCAGCGAGCCCTGCTTCTCGGCCAGGCTCAGCGCGGCCTGGAGTTCGTCCTGCAGTTCCGCGGCGCGGCCCCAGCGCTCCAGCACGAAGAACGCGCCCTGCAGCGCCGCCCGCGCCAGCGCCGGCTCGCGCTGGCCCATCAGGGCCCGCAGCCGCGGCAGCGCCAGGCCGGGGCGGCGCATCACCAGGCGCTCCCAGCGCGCCTTGTCCGCGACACCCAGTCCGGTCTTGTTCATCGGGGTTTCATTCGGATTGCGAAAGGCGCAAGCATAGCGAGCCCGGGTGAAGAAACGAAAAAGGGCGCCCCGAGGGACGCCCTTAGCCGTTTGACTCAACGGAGCCCGAGGATCCGGCTCCGCCGGTCCTGCGGGCTTGCCAAGGCCTGAGGCCTTGGCCCTCGGCAGGCACAAGCAGTCCTCAGGACTGCTTGTGTCCGGCCTCGCCCCCTTGAGGGGCGGCCGCAGGCCGTAGGGGCTGGGTCATGCGGCCGCGGCGCCCGGGTTGCGCAGGCGGATATGCAGCTCGCGGAGCTGCTTCTCGTCGACCATCGAGGGTGCGCCGGTCAGCAGGCATTGGGCGCGCTGGGTCTTGGGGAAGGCGATCACGTCGCGGATCGAATCGGCCTTGGTCATCATCGTGACGATGCGGTCCAGGCCGAAGGCCAGGCCACCATGCGGGGGCGCGCCGTACTGCAGCGCATCCAGCAGGAAGCCGAACTTGACGCGCTGCTCCTCCGGGCTGATGTTCAGGGCCTCGAAGACCTTGGCCTGCACATCGGCGCGGTGGATGCGCACCGAACCGCCGCCCAGCTCCCAGCCGTTCAAGACCATGTCGTAGGCCTTGGCGATGCAGGCGCCGGGGTCGGTGGCCATCAGGTCCTCGTGCCCGTCCTTGGGCGCGGTGAACGGATGGTGCACGGCCGACCAGCGCTTGTTCTCCTCGTCTTCCTCGAACATCGGGAAGTCCACCACCCACAGCGGCGCCCAGACGTCGTCGAACAGGCCATTGGCCTTGCCGAACTCGCTGTGGCCGACCTTCAGGCGCAGCGCGCCGATCGCGTCGTTGACCACCTTGGCCTTGTCGGCACCGAAGAAGATCAGGTCGCCGTCGGCGGCGCCGGTGCGCTTCAGGATCTCGCTGAGGGCGGCGTCGTGCAGGTTCTTGACGATCGGCGACTGCAGGCCCTCGCGGCCCTTGGCCAGCTCGTTGACCTTGATCCAGGCCAGGCCCTTGGCGCCGTAGATCTTGACGAACTCGGTGTAGCTGTCGATCTCGCCGCGGCTGAGCTGGGCGCCGCCCGGCACGCGCAGCGCGACGACGCGGCCGCCCTTGGTGGTGGCCGGGGTCGAGAAGACCTTGAAGTCGACGTCGGCCATCACCTCGGTCAGCTCGGTGAACTGCAGCTTGACGCGCAGGTCGGGCTTGTCCGAGCCGTAGAGGAACATCGCATCGGCGTACTTCATCACCGGATACGCGCCCAGGTCGACGTTCAGCGCCTTCATAAAGACATGACGGATCATGCCCTCGAACATCGCGCGGATCTCTTCCTCGGTCAGGAAGCTGGTCTCGATATCGATCTGGGTGAACTCGGGCTGGCGGTCGGCTCGCAGGTCCTCGTCGCGGAAGCACTTGGTGATCTGGTAGTAGCGGTCGAAGCCGGCCACCATCAGGAGCTGCTTGAAGAGCTGGGGCGACTGCGGCAGCGCGAAGAACATGCCGTCATGGACGCGGCTCGGCACCAGGTAGTCGCGCGCGCCCTCGGGCGTGCTCTTGGTCAGCATCGGGGTCTCGATGTCGACGAAGCCCTGCTCGTCCAGGAACTTGCGCACTTCCATCGCCACGCGGTAGCGCAGCATCAGGTTGTTCTGCATATAGGGGCGGCGCAGGTCCAGCACGCGATGGGTCAGGCGCGTGGTCTCGCTGAGGTTCTCGTCGTCGAGCTGGAACGGCGGCGTGACGCTGGGGTTCAGCACTTCCAGCTCATGGCACAGCACCTCGACCTTGCCGCTCACCAGGTTGGCGTTCTCGGTGCCGGCCGGGCGCGCGCGCACCTTGCCGACCACCTTCAGGCAGAACTCGTTGCGCACGTCTTCCGCTTGCTTGAACATCTCGGCGCGGTCGGGGTCGCAGACGATCTGCACCAGGCCTTCGCGGTCGCGCAGGTCGATGAAGATCACGCCACCATGGTCGCGGCGGCGGTGGGCCCAACCCATCAAGGTCACGGTCTGGTCGAGCAGCTTCTCGCTGACTTGGCCGGCGTAGCAGGTTCGCATATTGTTTTCTCCGGATTCTGGGGGCCGCGACGCTGGCGCGGCCGGGGTGTTCGTGAGGAAAGCGCTGTCAGGCTGGACCGCCCTCAGGGTTGAGCGCGTGCTGACGGCGCTCAACCCGGCCTATTTCGATTGTCCGGCGCCAGGACCGGCGCGGGCGCATTCGGCGCCACCACGCCCATCGAGATGATGTGCTTGAGCGCCTCGTCGACGCTCATCGCCAGGGGACGCACGCTCTCGCGCGGCATCATCAGGAAGAAGCCCGAGGTGGGGTTGGGCGTGGTCGGCACGTACAGGCTGACATGCTCGCCGCCCAGCGCCAGCGCCACCTCGCCGGTGGGCCGGCCGGTGACGAAGGCGATGGTCCAGCTGCCCTCGCGCGGGTACTGCACCAGCACCGCCTCGCGGAAGGCATTGCCGCTGCTGGAGAACAGGGTGTCCGAGACCTGCTTGACCGAGCTGTAGATGCTCTTGACGATCGGGATGTTGGACATCAGCCGATGCCACTGCTTCAGCCACCATTGGCCGAAGATATTGGCCACGAACACGCCGGTCAGCAGCAGCGCGCCGACCAGGATCACCAGGCCCAGGCCCGGCACATGGCGCAGGCCCTCGATGCTGTCGTGCGCCGAGGTCGGCGAGACGGCCTGCAGCGCGCTCAGCAGCGAGGCGAACACGCCGTCGATAATGCCCAGCACCCACAGCAGCACCCAGATGGTGATCGCCAGCGGAAGCCAGACCAGCAGACCGGTGATGATGTACTTCTTCACAAGGTCCTTATCAGTGGCAGGCGCAGGAACCGCCGCAGGACGCCGGGGCGGAGGCCGTGCCGCCGCCCGCGGAGTCGGCGCTGCTGCCACTGTCGGCCGCAGCGGCCGCGGGCGCCGTAGCGGCGGCGGACGAGCTTGCACCGCCCTTGAAGTCGGTGGCGTACCAGCCCGAACCCTTGAGCTGGAAGCCGGCCGCGGTGAGCTGCTTGCTGAAGGATTCGGCACCGCAGGCGGGGCAGGTGCTCAGCGGCGCGTCGGAGAGCTTCTGCAGCACGTCCTTGGCATGGCCGCAGGCGCCGCAGCGGTAGGCATAGATGGGCATGGTCGTCTAACTAAACCGTTGATTAAAAAGGCGAAATTATAGGGGCTGCGCCGGATCAGGCCTTTTGGGGCGCGCCGCCGGCCAAGCGGTGGTGCGAACCCTGCACGTTCCCGATGGCCTGCGGCCCCAGCGAACCGACCAGCATGCCCGCCACGCCGGCCAGGAAGCCGGCCAGTTGGGCCGGGAACTGCTCGCCGGCCGGCGTCACCATGAACAGCACCCAGGTGAGGATGCCCAGCACGATCGTGAAGATCGCGCCCTGCGTCGTGGCACGCCGCCAATAGAGACCGAACACCAGGGGCACGAAGGCGCCGACCAGGGTCACCTGGTAGGCGGCCGACACCATCTCGTAGATCGGCGTGCCCTGCAGGGCGATCGCATAGGCGCAGACGCAGACCGAGAAGATCAGCACCGCGATGCGCATGGTGCGCAGCTCCTGCTTGTCGGAAACACGCGGAAAGAACTGGCGCCAGATGTTCTCGACAAAGGTCACCGACGGCGCCAGCAAGGTGGCCGAAGCGGTGGACTTCAGGGCCGAGAGCAGCGCGCCGAAGAAGATCACCTGCATGATGAAGGGCATCTTGTCCATCACCAGTGTGGGAATCACCTTCTGCGGGTCCTCGCCGATCAGGCCCTGGGCCTGCTCCGGCATGATGATCAGCGCGCTGACGACGATGAACATCGGCACGAAGGCGAACAGGATGTAGCAGATGCCGCCGATCACCGGGCCGCGCGTGGCGGCCTTCATGTCCTTGGCCGACATCACGCGCTGGAACACGTCCTGCTGCGGGATCGAGCCCAGCATCATCGTGATGGCCGCGGCGAGGAAGAACACGATGTCGTGGAAGCTGGGCTCGGGCAGGAACTTGAACAGATCCTTGCTGGTGGCCAGATCGATCACCTTGTCGGCGCCGCCGGCCATGTCGGCCGCGAACATCGCAATGATGGTCAGGCCCACCACCAGGATGATCATCTGGATGAAGTCGGTCACCGCCACCGACCACATGCCGCCGAACAGGGTGTAGGCCAGGATCGAGGCGGTGCCGAGGATCATGCCCAGCGGGATGCTGATCGCGCCGCCCGACAACAGGTTGAACACCAGGCCCAGGGCCGTCACCTGCGCCGACACCCAGCCCAGATAGGACAGGATGATGATGAAGCTGCACACCACCTCGACCACGCGGCCATAGCGCTCGCGGTAGTAGTCGCTGATGGTCAGCAGGGTCATCTTGTAGAGCTTGGCCGCGAAGAACAGGCCCACCAGGATCAGGCAGGAGCCGGCGCCGAAGGGGTCCTCCACCACGCCGTTCAGCCCGCTCTGCACGAATTTGGCGGGGATGCCCAGCACCGTCTCGGAGCCGAACCAGGTGGCGAAGGTCGTGGTGACGATCATCACCAGCGGCAGATGGCGGCCGGCGATGGCGAAGTCCGCCGTGTTCTTGACCCGCTTGGCGGCCCACAGGCCGATGGCGATGGTGACGAGCAGGTAGGCGAAGACCAGGGTCAGGAGCATGGCAGCGATCCTCGGGGCGCTAGAGGGGTCGGTCGGCAGGAATTCGGGCGGGGCGCATTATCCCCAAATGCGCGGGGCGGCCCTGGCACCGCCTATGTCAAGGCAAAACGCAGCAAGAAGTGGGCCGCCACCAGCCCCAGCGTGAAGCCGATCGCACCATAGAGCAAGGCCTGCAACAGACGGTTCGTGCGGCGCTGCTCCTGGATCAGCGCCGCCAGCGCGCGCGCCTCGTGCGGCGCGGCGTGGCGCTTCAACGTATCGTGCAGCAGGCGCGGCAGCTCGGGGAAGAGCTGGGCATAGCGCGGCGCCTCCTTCTTCAGCTGGTTGACGAAGGCACGCCAGCCCACCTGCTCGTTCATCCAGCGTTCGAGGAAGGGCTTGGCCGTGGCCCAGAGGTCCAGCTCCGGGTCCAATTGCCGGCCCAGACCCTCGATGTTCAGGAGGGTTTTCTGCAGCAGCACCAGCTGGGGCTGGATCTCGACATTGAAGCGGCGCGAGGTCTGGAACAGGCGCATCAGCACCTGGCCCAGCGAGATGTCCTTCAGCGGCCGGTCGAAATGCGGCTCGCAGACGGCACGCACCGCGCTCTCCAGCTCGTCCACCCGGGTCTCGGGCGGCACCCAGCCGGAGGCGATATGCAGCTCGGCCACGCGCTTGTAGTCGCGCTGGAAGAAGGCGATGAAGTTCTGCGCCAGGTATTCCTTGTCGGTCTCGGTCAGCGTGCCGATGATGCCGAAGTCCAGCGCCACATAGCGACCGAAGGTCGCCGGCGCCAGACTGACCTGGATGTTGCCGGGGTGCATGTCGGCGTGAAAGAAGCCGTCGCGGAACACCTGAGTGAAAAAAATGGTAACCCCGTCGCGCGCCAATTTCCTGATGTCGACACCGGCATCCCGCAGGCGCTGCAGCTGCGAAATCGGCACGCCGGACATGCGCTCCATCACGATCACCTCGCTGGTGCACAGCTCCCAGTGCATCTCCGGCACCAGCACCAAATCGAGGCCATCCATATTGCGACGCAGCTGGGCCGCGTTGGCCGCCTCGCGCACCAGGTCCAGTTCGTCGTGCAGATAGGTGTCGAACTCCGCCACCACCTCGCGCGGCTTCAGGCGCCGGCCATCGGCCGAGAGTCGCTCCACCCAGCCCGCCAGCGTGCGCAGCAGGGCCAGATCGTCCTCGATGATGTCCAGCATGCCGGGGCGCAGCACCTTGACCGCCACCTCGCGGCCATCGTGCAGCACGGCGAAATGCACCTGGGCGATCGAGGCGCTGGCCACCGGCTCGGCCTCGAAGCTGGCGAACAGCTGCTCGACCGGCTTGCCGAAGGCCCGCTCGACCAGGGCGCGCGACTGCGCCGCGGGGAACGGCGGCACGCGGTCCTGCAGCCGCGACAGCTCATCGATGATGTCGGCCGGCAGCAGGTCGCGCCGGGTGGACAGCACCTGGCCGAACTTGACGAAGATCGGCCCCAGCCGCTCCAGCGCCAGGCGCAGGCGCATGCCGCGCGGCTGCTCCCAGCTGCGGCCGACCGAGGTCAGGCGCCGCAGCAGGCGTACGCGGCGTTGACGAAACCCCGACAGTGCCAGGTCGTCGAGACCGAAACGAAACAGGGTCCAGCCGATGACCAGCAGGCGCGCGAAATACCTCATGCGTCCCCGCGCTGCCCGGGCATCAGGCCGGCTGCGCCCTTGGCCAGCGCCGCCAGCGCGCGCGCCGCGGCGCGCCCCCAGCGTGCCAACTGGTGCGCCGGCGCCGCGCCGACCAGCTGAGCCAGGTCGTCCTCGATGTCCCAGCGCAGGTTGTCCATCAGCCAGCTCAGCTCGCCGGCCAACGCGGCATCGCCCTGCACCGCGACCTGCGGCTTTTCGCCGGTCAGCGCACCCAGGGCCAGCAAGGCCGGGTTGCTGGCGTCGAGTTCGATGCGCAGGCTGTCCGGCGGCGGCACGTCGAGCCGCTCCAGCAGCCCGGCACGCGTGATGCCGAGCACCAGGTCGGGGGCCGGAGGCAGCAGCGCCGGCCAGCCCCGCAGGTGCACCGTGATGGCGCGCCCCGCATAGGGAGCCAGTCGCGCGCTAGCCACGGCCTCACGTCCGATGACATGGTTAAGCAACAGACAGAGGCGATCCTGTACGGCAGGAGCCAGAAGAGCAGACCATTCTTGAAGCATGGCGGGATTGTAGGCAGCGCTTACAACCTCCAGCGAATTAGGGGGCGTGAGCGGCCGGGAGCTGGTTCAATTGAGAGAGAATCTCATGTTCGACCACCGGCGAGGAGAGAGGTTGGAGTCGGCGCGTGAGTTGGCGGGAAACGCAGCCCGCGAAACCCCATGCAAACGCTGAGGAGCGTCAGGACAATGTTCGAGGATCGCAGTTACAAGAGAACTTTCTACAGCGCGCCGCAATCGGTCGAGTCCTTGATCGCCGCCTTCCTGGAGCCCGGCATCATCGTGCTGAGCTATCTCGGCGTCAGCCAGGCCTTCGACGAACCGGTGCTGCGCTCGTCGCTGACACTGTGCCTGCTGGTCTTCGCACTGACCTTCCCTGGCCGCAATCGCTTCGCCGACCATCCGGTCAGCGCCGTGGTCGATGTGCTCGGATCCTGGATCACCCTGCTGATCATCCTGGCGCTGTGCGGCTATGCGACCAACAGCATGGGCTACTTCGAGAACGGCGTGTTGCTGTGGTGGGCCGGCATCACGCCCATGCTGCAGATGGTGGCCATCGAGATCGGCCGGCGCGTGCGGCGCTGGCGTGCGGCCCAGCCGCACGCACGCCGCAGTGCGGTGATCGTCGGCGCGGGCCCGCTGGGCGCCAAGGTGGCACGCGCGCTGCGCGACAGTGCGGACCAGGGCAGCGACTTCCTGGGCTACTTCGACGACCGCCAGGGCGACCGCCTGCATGCCGACGCGCAGGGACGGGTGCTGGGCAGCCTGGCCGACGTCAGCGACCATGTGCGCCGCCATGGCGTGCGCGAGGTCTACATCACCCTGCCGCTGGGTTCGCAGCCGCGCATTCTGCGGCTGCAGGAACAACTGCAGGGCACGACCGCCTCGCTGTTCTTCGTGCCCGATGTGTTCGGCATCTCCATCATCCAGGGCCGCCTGCAGGACATGAACGGCGTGCCGGTCGTGGGCATCTGCGAAACCCCGTTCACCGGCACCAACGAGTTGGTCAAGCGCATCAGCGACATCGTGTTGGCCAGCCTGATCCTGGTGCTGATCTCGCCCATCCTGCTGGCGGTGGCCATCGGCGTGAAGCTCAGCTCGCCCGGCCCCATCATCTTCAAGCAGCGCCGTAACGGCTTGGATGGGGAAGAGATCATCGTTTACAAGTTCCGCTCGATGCGCGCGATGGACAATGGCTCCGTCGTCAAGCAGGCCACCAAGGACGATCCGCGCATCACCAAATTCGGCGCTTTCATCCGACGCACCTCGCTGGACGAGCTGCCTCAGTTCATCAACGTGCTGCAGGGCCGCATGAGCATCGTTGGCCCGCGCCCCCATGCGGTGGCGCACAACGAGGAATACCGACAACTGATCAAGGCCTATATGGTCCGCCACAAGGTCAAGCCGGGCATCACCGGCTGGGCCCAGGTGAATGGACTGCGCGGTGAGACCGACACGATCGACAAGATGAAGGCCCGTGTCGAATACGATCTCGAGTATCTGCGCAATTGGTCGCTGGGCCTGGATCTGCAGATCATCGTGCGCACCGTGCGCCTGATGGTCTTCGACCGTCATGCCTATTGAGCAGACATACACCAAGAACACAAGGAGTGGATAGATATGGCCCGAGCTACTCATCGTCTTGCCCCGCTGATTCTGGCCCTGACCGGCTCCGCCGCCATCGCGCAGCAAAGCCCTTATTACCTGGGCGGGTCGCTGGGAGTCACCCATGTGTCCAATATCTACCGCACCGGTGGGACCCAGCCGCGCAACAGCGACAATGTCACGACCGCCACGCTGCTGGCCGGCCTGGACCAGCGCCTGGGTCGCCAGCGCCTGTTCGGCGACGCCTCGTTGCGCTCCAACCACTACGAGAACAACCGCTCGCTGCGCAACAACGGCTATGCGCTGAATGCCGGTCTGGACTGGGAAACCGTCGGCCGCCTGTCGGGCCAGTTGAGCGTCAACTCGAATCGCAGCCTGGCCCAGTTCAACCCCGGCGATGCGCCCTCCATCACCAAGAAGAACATCGAGCAGACCGACCAGGCGCGCGCCTCGGTGCGCTATGGCCTGGTCTCGCTGCTGTCGCTGGATGGCTCGCTGACGCACCGCCGTCGCAACTACTCGGCCAGCGAGTACGATGCCTACGACTATCAGCAGGACACCTTCTCGCTGGGTCTGACCTACCGACCCAGCGCATTGCTGAGCCTGGGCATCGCGGGGCGCTATAGCAAGGGCGAGTACCCGCATTTCCGCCTTGTCAACGGCAGCCACCAGGCCGACAAGTACACGCGCCGCGATGTGGACCTGAACGCCATCTGGACACCCAGCGACGCCAGCACCGTGACGGCCCGACTGAGCGTCGGCAAGCGCGACAGCGATCAGGCCTCCTCGCGCGATTTCTCCGGCGGCACCGGCAGCATCAGCTGGCGCTGGAAGCCCACGGCCAAGCTGTTGATCAACAGCACCCTGATGCGCGACACCGGCGACGAGACCTCCTTCTTCAGCCTGGGCAGCATCGGCGGTGTCTCCAGCGACTACAGCCGCATCACCAACAGCCTGCAGATCAACAGCACCTACGAGTTGACCGGCAAGGTCCTGTTGGATGCCGGCCTCAGCTACTACGACCGGGAGCTCAGCAACAGTTTCGGCGGCAGCAGCGTCGACGGCCACGACAAGAGCACCGCGCTGAGCCTGGGCGCACGCTGGATGGTCACCCGCAACGGCCTGATCGGCTGCCAGATCAATCACGACAAGCGCACCGGCCAGTCCTTCCTGTCCACCCCTTACAGCGCCAACAGCTATGGCTGCTATGGGCAGCTGACGCTGCGCTGAAGACTCGCCGAACAATGAGCGACAAGATCCTGCTGACCGGTGCCACCGGCTACATCGCCTCGCACACCTGGCTGGCCCTGCAAGCGGCCGGCTTCGAGGTGGTGGGCGTTGACGACTTTTCCAACAGCTCGCCCGAGGTGCTGCAGCGCCTGCAGCGCCTGAGCGGCCGTGCGCCGGTGTTCGTGCGCGCCGACGTCGGCGACGCCGCGGCGATGGAGGCGGTGTTCGCCGCCCACGGGCCGGCCGCCGTCGTGCACTTCGCGGCCTTCAAGGCGGTGGGGGAGTCCACCGCGATGCCGCTGGCCTACTACCGCAACAATCTCGGCGGCCTGGTCAACACCTGCGAGACCATGCGTCGGCATGGCTGCCATCGCATCGTGTTCAGCTCCAGCGCCACCGTCTACGGCGCGCCGACACCCGAGAGCCTGCCGCTGCGCGAAGACGCCCCGCTGGCCGCCGTGAACCCCTATGGCGCCACCAAGCTGATGGGCGAAACCATCCTGCGCGATCTGGGTGCGGCAGAGCCGCTCTGGCAAACCGCGGCGCTGCGCTACTTCAACCCGGTCGGCGCGCACGAGAGCGGCCTGATCGGCGAAGACCCACGCGGCATCCCCAACAACCTGATGCCCTATGTGGCCCAGGTCGCGGTGGGACGCCGCGCCGAACTGCAGGTCTTCGGCGACGATTACGGCACGCCCGACGGCACCGGCGTGCGCGACTACATCCATGTGATGGACTTGGCCGATGGCCATGTCGCCGCGCTGCGCTTTCTCTTGGAAGGGCAGAGCTCGATCACCGCCAATCTGGGCACCGGTCGCGGCTATAGCGTGCTGGACCTGGTACGCGCCTACGAGCAGGCCAGCGGTCGCCCCATCCCCTACCGCATCGCGCCGCGCCGCCCCGGCGACGCGGCCGCCTGCTGGGCCGACGCCGCCCTGGCCAAGGAGCGGCTGGGCTGGCAGGCCCGCCACGACCTGGCCCGCATGTGCGCGGACAGCTGGCGCTGGCAGAACCTGAATCCCCGGGGATATGAAGCATGAGCAACAACAACATCCAGATCCAACCCGTCATCATGGCCGGCGGCAGCGGCACGCGGCTGTGGCCGCTGTCGCGCGCGGGCTATCCCAAGCAATTTCTCGTGCTGGAGGGCAATAGCAGCCTGTTCCAGCAGGCCGCCCAGCGCCTGGCCGGCCTGGCCGCGCCGGACCTGAGCCAGGCCGGCCCGCTGATCGTCGGCAACGAGGAGCACCGTTTTCTGGTGCTGGACCAGTTGCGCGAAACCCGCATCGAGCCCAGCGCCGTGCTGCTGGAGCCGCTCGGCCGCAACACCGCCCCCGCCCTGACCCTGGCCGCGCTGCAGGCGCTGGAGGGCGCCAATGGTGGAGGCCAGGATCCTGTGCTGGTGGTGACGCCAGCCGACCAGACCGTTACCCAGCCGGCCGCCTTCGCCAGCGCGCTGCAGCAGGCGGTGCGCGAGGCCGCCGATGGCGCCATCGTGATCCTGGGCATCACTCCCGATCGCCCCGAGACCGGCTACGGCTACATCCGCGCCGAAACCGTCGCGGCCGGCCTGGCCGTCGCGCGCTTCGTCGAGAAGCCCGACCTCGCCACCGCCGAGGGCTATCTGCGCGAGGGCGGCTACTACTGGAACAGCGGCATGTTCGTGCTGCGCGCCAGCACCTGGATCCAGGCCCTGGAACGCTTCCGCCCCGACATCCTGGCGGCCACGCGCACCGCCTTCGCCGCGCGCACGACGGACGCCAAGTTCGTGCGCCCGGGCAAGGCCGAGTTCGCCGCGGTGCCCAGCGAGTCGGTCGACTATGCGGTGATGGAGCACTGCCCGGGCAGTGATATCGCGCTGGCCATGGTGCCGCTGGATGCGGGCTGGAACGACCTCGGCGCCTGGGAAGCGGTCTGGCAGGTGGCAGCCAAGGACGAGGCGGGCAATGCCAGTCGCGGCGACGCCATCGTCAGCGACAGCCGCAACACCCTGGTGCACGCCACCAGCCGCCTGGTGTCGGTGGTGGGGCTGGACGACGTGGTCGTCGTCGAGACGGCCGATGCCGTGCTGGTGGCCGACCGCAGCAAGAGCCAGGACGTCAAGAAGATCGTCCAGCACCTGGACAGCTGCCAGCGCGGCGAGCACAACCTGCACCGCAAGGTGCACCGGCCCTGGGGCTGGTACGACAGCATCGACAACGGTCCGCGCTTCCAGGTCAAGCGCATCATGGTCAAGCCCGGCGCCACCTTGAGCCTGCAGATGCATCACCACCGTGCCGAGCACTGGATCGTGGTGTCCGGCACGGCCGAGGTCACCAATGGCGACAAGGTCATCCTGCTGACCGAGAACCAGAGCACCTACATCCCGCTGGGAACCACCCATCGCCTGGCCAACCCCGGCAAGCTGCCGCTGGAGATCATCGAGGTGCAGTCCGGTTCCTACCTGGGCGAGGACGACATCGTGCGCTTCGAAGACACCTATGGGCGCAAGTAAGCGGCAGCACAAGAACGCAAAAGAGCAAGAAAGCAAGAAAGCAAGACATGACCATTCTCGTCACCGGCGGCGCCGGCTTCATCGGCAGCAACTTCGTGCTGGACTGGCTCCGGCAATCCGATGAAAAGGTTGTCAACCTCGACGTCCTCACCTATGCCGGCAATCTGGAAAACCTGGCCTCGCTGGAGGGCGATGCCCGCCATCTGTTCGTGCAGGGCGACATCTGCGATCGAGCGCTGCTCGACCGTCTGCTGGCCGAGCACCGGCCGCGCGCGCTGCTGCATTTCGCTGCCGAAAGCCATGTGGACCGCTCGATCAGCGGGCCCGGCGCCTTCATGCGCACCAATGTGGAAGGCACTTTCACCCTGCTGGAGGCGGCACGCGCCTACTGGAGCACGCTGGAGGGCGAGGCCAAGGCGGCCTTCCGCTTCCATCATGTCTCCACCGACGAGGTCTACGGCACGCTGAAGGCCGAGGATCCGCCCTTTGCCGAGACCAACCCCTACGAGCCCAACAGCCCCTACTCGGCCAGCAAGGCCGCCAGCGACCATCTGGTGCGCGCCTGGCACCACACCTACGGCCTGCCGGTCCTCACCACCAACTGCTCGAATAACTACGGGCCCTATCACTTCCCCGAGAAGCTGATCCCCTTGATGATCGTCAACGCGCTGGCGGGCAAGCCCCTGCCGGTCTACGGCGACGGGCAGCAGATCCGCGACTGGCTCTATGTCACCGACCATTGCAGCGGCATCCGTGCCGTGCTGGCCGGCGGCACCCTGGGCGAGACCTACAACATCGGGGGCTGGAACGAGAAGGCCAATATCGACATCGTCAGGACGGTGTGCGCCCTGCTCGACGAGCTGAGTCCCGATCCGACCGGCCCCTACAGCCGCCTGATCACCTACGTGACGGATCGCCCCGGCCACGACCGCCGCTATGCGATCGATGCACGCAAGATCGAGCGCGAACTGGGCTGGAGGCCGGCCGAGACCTTCGAAACCGGCATCCGCAAGACCGTGCAGTGGTATCTGGATCATCCGGACTGGGTCGCGCGCGTGCAAAGCGGCGCCTATCGCGAGTGGCTCAGCAAGCAGTACGGGCAGTGAGCGCGCGCATGAAGATCCTGCTGCTGGGCAAGAACGGCCAGCTGGGCTGGGAGCTGCAGCGCGCCCTCGCCCCGCTGGGTGAACTGGTGGCGCTGGACCGCCACGAGGGCGGCGACCTGGGCGACAACGATGCGCTGACGGCCGCCGTGCGCAGCCACGCGCCCCAGGTGATCGTCAATGCGGCCGCCTATACCGCGGTCGACAAGGCCGAGAGCGAGCCCGCACTGGCCCAGCAGATCAATGCCCATGCGCCGGCCCGGCTGGCCCTGGAAGCCAAGGCCCTGGGCGCCCTGCTGGTGCATTACAGCAGCGACTATGTGTTCGACGGCAGCGGCGACGCAGCGCGCTCCGAGGATGCCGCCACCGGCCCCTTAAGCGTCTACGGTGCCAGCAAGCTGGCCGGCGAGCACGCCATCCGTGCCAGCGGCTGCGCCCATCTGATCCTGCGCACCAGCTGGGTCTACGCGGCGCGCGGCGGCAATTTCGCCAAGACCATGCTGCGTCTCGCCGCCGAGCGCGAACAGCTGAAGGTGATCGCCGACCAGATCGGGGCGCCCACCGGCGCCGATCTGCTGGCCGATCTGAGTGCGCACATGATCCGCGCCACCCGGGCCAACCCTGCGCTGTCGGGCGTCTACCACGCGGTAGCTTCCGGCGCGACCAGCTGGCATGCCTATGCCCGGCATGTGATCGAGTTTGCGCGTGCCCGCGGCACGCCGATCAAGGTCGCCGCCGACCAAGTGCTGGCCATCCCGACCAGCGACTACCCCACCCCGGCCCGCCGGCCGCCGAATTCGCGTCTTGCCACCGACAAGCTGCAGCGCGTTTTCGGCCTGACCCTGCCGCATTGGCAGCGGGGCGTGGACCGCATGCTGATGGAGATCCTCTGATGACGACAACGACAAACAAGCAGCAGCGCAAGGGCATCATCCTGGCCGGCGGATCCGGCACCCGGCTGCACCCGGCCACCCTGGCGATGAGCAAGCAGCTGCTGCCGGTCTATGACAAGCCCATGGTCTATTACCCGCTCAGCACCCTGATGCTGGCGGGCATGCGCGACATCCTGCTGATCAGCACGCCGCAGGACACGCCGCGCTTCCAGGGCCTGCTGGGCGACGGCAGCCGCTGGGGCCTCAACATCAGCTACTGCGTGCAGCCCAGTCCCGACGGCCTGGCCCAGGCCTTCATCCTCGGCAAGGATTTCATCGGCGGCGCGCCCAGTGCCCTGGTGCTGGGCGACAACATCTTCTACGGCCACGACTTCCAGGGCCTGCTGAACAACGCCACCGCGCGCACCAGCGGCGCCAGCGTGTTCGCCTACCACGTGCACGACCCCGAGCGCTATGGCGTGGTGGAGTTCGACCAGCGGCAGCAGGCCCTGTCGATCGAGGAAAAGCCCAAGGCCCCGAAGAGCAATTACGCGGTCACCGGCCTGTACTTCTACGACGAACGGGTCTGCGACATTGCCGCCGCCATCAAGCCCAGCCCGCGCGGCGAACTGGAGATCACCGACGTCAACGCCCAGTACCTGCGCCAGAACCAGTTGCAGGTCGAGATCATGGGGCGCGGCTACGCCTGGCTGGACACGGGCACGCATGACAGCCTGCTGGAGGCCGGCCAGTTCATCGCCACCTTGGAGAAGCGCCAGGGCCTGAAGGTCGCCTGCCCCGAGGAGATTGCCTTCCGCTCGGGCTGGATCGATGCGGCCCAGCTGGAACGCCTGGCCCAGCCGATGCTGAAGAACGGCTACGGCCAGTACCTGATGAAGCTGCTCAACGAGCGCGTTTTCTGATATGGCCGCCTCCACACTCACTCCGTTCACTGCCCCCCGAGGGGGCGCCCAGTGCCCTTCGGGCGGCCGGGCGGGCACTGCATGAAGATCACCCCCACCGCCCTGCCGGAAGTCCTGATTGTCGAACCCCGCGTGTTTGGCGACGCCCGCGGCTTCTTCACCGAAAGCTGGAACGAGAAGGCCTTCAACGAGGCCACCGGCAACCACCTGCCCTTCGTGCAGGACAACCATTCGCGCTCGGCGCGCGGCGTGCTGCGCGGCCTGCATTTCCAGCTGCCGCCGCATGCCCAGGGCAAGCTGGTGCGCTGCGTGGCTGGTGCGGTTTTCGATGTAGCCGTGGACCTGCGCGGGTCCAGCCCCAACTTCGGCCGCTGGGCCGGCGTGGAACTGAGCGCCGACAACCATCGCCAGCTCTGGATCCCGCCCGGCTTTGCCCATGGCTTCCTGGTGCTGTCGGAGTCGGCCGATTTCCTCTACAAGACCACCGACTACTACGCGCCCCAGGCCGAAGGCTCGTTGCGCTGGGACGATCCCGCCATCGGCATCGCCTGGCCGGAGCTTGGCATCGCGCCGCTGCTGGCGGACAAGGATGCCCAGGCGCCGCTGCTGGCGGCCGCCCGGCATTTCTGACCGGTCTTTTCCATTTCCGCTTTTCCCTATCCGAACACTCAGGAGCTTCCATGAGCAAAGTTGCACTCATCACCGGCGTCACCGGCCAGGACGGCGCCTACCTGTCCGAACTGCTGCTCAGCAAGGGCTACGAAGTCCACGGCATCAAGCGCCGCTCGTCGCTGTTCAACACCGACCGCATCGACCACCTGTACCAGGACCCGCATGTCGACAACCAGCGCTTCAAGCTGCACTACGGCGACCTGACCGACAGCACGAACCTGATCCGCATCATCCAGCAGGTCCAGCCCGACGAGATCTACAACCTCGCGGCGATGAGCCATGTGGCCGTCAGCTTCGAGACGCCGGAGTACACCGCGAATGCCGACGGCATCGGCACCCTGCGCATCCTGGAAGCCATCCGCATCCTGGGCCTGGAGAAGAAGACCCGCTTCTACCAGGCCAGCACCAGCGAGCTGTATGGCCTGGTGCAGGAGATCCCGCAGAAGGAGACCACGCCCTTCTACCCGCGCAGCCCCTACGCGGTGGCCAAGATGTACGCCTACTGGATCACGGTCAACTACCGCGAGGCCTATGGCATGTACGCCTGCAACGGCGTGCTGTTCAACCACGAGAGCCCGCTGCGCGGCGAGACCTTCGTGACCCGCAAGATCACCCGCGCCATCGCGCGCATCGCGCTGGGCCTGCAGGACTGCCTGTACCTGGGCAATATGAGCGCGCTGCGCGACTGGGGCCATGCCAAGGACTATGTCGAGATGCAGTGGCTGATGCTGCAGCAGGACCAGCCCGAGGACTTCGTGATCGCCACCGGCGTGCAGTACAGCGTGCGCCAGTTCGTCGAGTTCGCGGCCAAGGAGCTGGGCATCACCATCGCCTTCAGCGGCGAGGGCGAGGCCGAGGTGGGCACGGTGGCGGCTGTCAGCGGCGACAAGGCCAAGTGCAAGGTGGGCGACGTGATCGTGCGCGTTGATCCCCGCTACTACCGCCCCACCGAGGTGGAAACCCTGCTGGGCGACCCGAGCAAGGCCAAGGCCAAGCTGGGCTGGGCGCCCAGGATCACCCTGCCCGAGCTGGTCAAGGAGATGGTCGAGGCCGACTACACGGCCGCGCGCCGCGACAGCCTCGTGAAGATGGCCGGTTTCCAGGCCTACGACTACAACGAGTGAGCGCCATGCACAGCGAATCACGCATTTATGTGGCGGGGCATCGCGGCCTGGTGGGCTCGGCCATCGTGCGCAATCTGCGCGCGGCCGGCTTCAGCAATCTGCTGACCCGCACCCACGCCGAGCTCGATCTCACCGACGAGGCCGCCACCCGCGCCTTCTTTGCCGCCGAGAAACCGGACTATGTGTTCCTGGCCGCGGCCAAGGTCGGTGGCATCGTCGCCAACAACAGCTATCCGGCCGAGTTCATCCGCGACAACCTGGCGATCCAGACCAACGTCATCCACGCCGCCCACCTGAGCGGCGTCAAGCGCCTGATGTTCCTGGGCTCGAGCTGCATCTACCCGAAGCTGGCGCCGCAGCCGATGCGCGAGGACAGCCTGCTGACCGGTCCGCTGGAACCCACGAACCGCCCCTACGCGCTGGCCAAGATCGCCGGCATCGAGATGTGCTGGAGCTACAACCGCCAGTACGGCACCCGCTACCTGGCGGCCATGCCCACCAATCTCTACGGCCCCGGCGACAACTACCACCCGCAGAACAGCCATGTGATCCCGGCCCTGCTGCGCAAGTTCCACGAGGCCAAGCAGCGCGGCGACGCCAGCGTCGTCGTATGGGGCAGCGGCACGCCGCGCCGCGAGTTCCTCTACAGCGACGACATGGCCGATGCCTGCGTGTTCCTGATGCGCCTGGACGACGAGCGCTATGGCGCCCTGCTGGGCAGCGACGAAAGCGTCAGCAGCCGTTTCGAGCCGCCGCTGGTGAACGTGGGCGTGGGCGAGGACGTGACGATCGCCGAGCTGGCCCAGCTGGTGGGCGAGGTCACGGGCTTCGACGGCCGCATCGAGTACGACCGCAGCAAGCCCGACGGCACGCCGCGCAAGCTGATGGACGTGGGCCTGCTGACGCGCGCCGGCTGGCGCGCCAGCACGCCGCTGCGCCAGGGCCTGCGGTCCGCCTACGCCGAGTTCGTCGCCGCGCAGGCCGGCTGATCGCGAGCCAAGCGCCGGCATAGTCCGGCGTAGTCCGGCGTGGACCGCCGCCGATCCGGCTCCGCCGGGCGGCCGGTGCCGCCCCCTTCAGGGGCCGTCACCGGCCAATGCCGTGATACTCGATCCCCAGCGTCTTCATCAGCGCCGGCTCGTAGAGATTGCGGCCGTCGAACACCAGGGGCGTCTTCAGCGAGGACTTGATGCGATCGAAGTCCGGCGTGCGGAACTCCTTCCACTCGGTGACGATCACCAGCGCGTCGGCCCCGGCCAGGGCGTCATCGGCCCGTTCGCAGAAATGCAGGCCAGGCCGGCCCTGCAGCAGGCGCCGCGCCTCGTCCATCGCCACCGGGTCGTAGGCCGCTACTTCTGCGCCACGCTTCAGCAGTTCGTCGATGACGACCAGGGCCGGCGCCTCGCGCATATCGTCGGTATTCGGCTTGAAGGCCAGGCCCCAGAGCGCGAAGCGGCGGCCGCTCAGGTCGGTACCGAAGCGCGCCACCAGCTTGTCCACCAGCACATGCTTCTGGCGCTCGTTGGCGGCCTCCACGGCGTCCAGCACCAGCAGTTCCTGCCCCTGCTCGCGCCCGGTGCGCACCAGGGCCTTCACGTCCTTGGGGAAGCAGGAGCCGCCGTAGCCGGCGCCGGCGTAGAGGAACTGGTAGCCGATGCGCGGGTCGCTGCCGATGCCGCGGCGCACCAGCTCGATGTCCGCGCCCACCTTCTCGGCCAGCAAGGCCAGCTCGTTCATGAAGCTGATGCGCGTGGCCAGCATCGCATTGGCCGCGTACTTGGTGAACTCGGCGCTGCGCACGTCCATCACCATCATGCGGTCGTGATTGCGCGTGAAGGGCGCATAGAGGGCGCGCATCAGCAGGGTGGCCTGCTCGTCGTCCGAGCCGACGATGATGCGGTCGGGCTTCATGAAGTCGTCGACCGCCGCGCCCTCCTTCAGGAACTCGGGGTTGGACACCACGGCGTAGTTCATCTGCAGACCGCGCCGGGCCAGTTCCCCGGCGATGGTCTCGCGCACCTTGTCGGCCGTGCCCACCGGCACCGTGCTCTTGTCGACGATGACCTTGTAATCGGTCATGCGCGCGCCGATCGAGCGCGCCGCGGCCAGCACATATTGCAGATCGGCCGAACCGTCCTCGTCGGGCGGCGTGCCCACGCCGATGAAGAGGATGGTGCCGTGCTGGACCGCCTGGTCCACATCGGTGGTGAACTGCAGGCGGCCGGCCGCCACGTTGCGCCGCACCAGTTCCAGCAGGCCCGGCTCGTGGATCGGGATCTCGCCCTCATTGAGGATGCGGATCTTCTCCGGATTCACGTCCAGGCAAACCACATGGTTGCCCATCTCGGCCAGGCAGGCGCCGGTGACCAGGCCCACATAGCCGGTCCCGATGGCAGTGACTTTCATTGCTGCGTTCTTCTCTGATGCCGTCCACCCGGGACGAAGAACGACATTCTGCGCTCAGACTTTGAAATATTCGCGATACCAGGCCACGAACCGTCCGATGCCCTCGGTCACCGGCATGGCCGGACGGAAGCCCGTCCAGGCGGCAAGCTCCTCCACGTCGGCATGGGTGGCCGGCACGTCGCCGTCCTGCAGCGGCATGAAGTTCTTCTGCGCCTCGCGCCCCACGGCCCGCTCGATCGCCTCGATGAAGTCCATCAGCGGCGTCGGGCTGTGGTTGCCGATATTGAACAGGCGATAGGGCGCGCTGGAACGCGCCGGATCGGCCTGGATGGGGTCGTAGCCGGCGTCGGCCTCGGCCGGCCGATCCAACACCCGCACCACACCCTCGGCGATATCGTCGATATAGGTGAAGTCGCGCACCATCCTGCCGTGATTGAACACGTTGATGGGCCGCCCCTCCAGGATGGCCTTGGTGAACAGGAACAGCGCCATGTCGGGCCGGCCCCAGGGGCCGTAGACCGTGAAGAAGCGCAGGCCCGTGGTGGGCAGGCCGAACAGATGGCTGTAGGTATGGGCCATCAGCTCATTGGCCTTCTTGGTGGCGGCATAGAGGCTGACCGGATGGTCCACGCCGTGATGCTCGGAGAAGGGCATCAGGGTATTGCCGCCATAGACGCTGGAGCTGGAGGCATAAACCAGGTGCTGCACGCCGCTGTGGCGGCAGCCTTCCAGGATGTTGGTGAAGCCGACGACATTGCTGTCGATGTAGGCATGCGGGTTCTCCAGCGAATAGCGCACGCCGGCCTGGGCGGCCAGGTGCACCACGCGGTCGAACTGTTGCGCCTTGAACAGCCGTTCCATGCCGGCGCGGTCGGCCACGTCCAGCTGCAGGAACTCGAAGCCCGGCCGGCCCGTCAACCGCGCCAGGCGGTCGCGCTTGAGCTGCGGATCGTAGTAGTCGTTCAGATTGTCCAGGCCCAGCACCTGGTCTCCGCGGGCCAGCAGCAGCTGGCTGACATGCATGCCGATGAAGCCGGCCGCGCCGGTGACGAGTACCTTCACACGATCTCCCAATCTGCAATCAGTCGGCCCTGCGCCGCAAGCCGGGGCACGCAGGTACGCGCGCCGCCGGCAACAGGCGCCTATTCTCCCCCAGGCGGATGACGCTCCGGCACATCAGCAACAGCCCTCCCCCCAGTTCAGGGACAGAGCCCTCCTGCGCGCTCAAACGCCCGCGGCGCGGCCGGTGCCCCCACCTAGAATGGCCCGCTAGCCCTGCCCACCCGCTGGCGCCGCGCCGGCCATTCACTGCCCGCCCATGACCAAGCCCTGCATCCACCTCGTCGCCGGCGCCCGCCCCAACTTCATGAAGATCGCGCCCATCGTGCGCGCGCTGCAGGCCGACGGACGGCTGGCCTGGAAGATCGTACACACCGGTCAGCATTACGACCGCGACATGAACGAGGTGTTTTTCGATGAGCTGGGCATCCCCGCGCCCGATGTACGCCTGGGCTGCGGCGGCGGCAGCCACGCCGAGCAGACCGGCAAGATCATGCAGGCCTATGAAGCCCTGTGCGCGACCGAGAAGCCTGCCGCCTGCCTGGTGGTCGGCGATGTGAACTCCACGCTGGCCTGCTCCATCGTCGCCAAGAAGGCGGGCATCCCGGTGGCGCATGTCGAGGCCGGCCTGCGCAGCGGCGACATGAGCATGCCCGAGGAGATCAACCGCCTGGTGACGGACTCGATCTCCGACTGGTTCTTCGTCACCGAGCCCAGCGGCAGCGCGCACCTGCAGCGCGAAGGCAAGGACATGAGCGCCGTGTTCGACGTCGGCCATGTGATGGTGGACAACGTGCTCTACCAGGCCGCGAAACTCGAAACCACGGACACCTCGGGGCTGGAGAGCGATGCCATCAAGCGCGCGGCGCTCGCCGCCGCCGGGCGCTACTGCGTCGTCACCCTGCACCGCCCGAGCAACGTGGACAGCCCCGAAGCGCTGCAGCGCGTCGCCCAGGTGCTGCGCGCGGTGGCGGCCGAGCTGCCCGTCGTCTTCCCGGTGCATCCGCGCACCCGCGCCAACATCGAGAAGCATGGCATCGATCTCGGTCCCAACATCACGCTGCTGGGCCCGCAGGCCTATATGTCCTTCCTGCACCTCTGGAAGGACGCGGCCCTGGTGCTGACCGACAGCGGCGGCCTGCAGGAGGAAACCACGGCGCTCGGCGTGCCATGTGTGACGATGCGTGAGAACACCGAACGCCCGATCACCGTGGACGAGGGCAGCAACATCCTCGCCGGCACCCAGCCCGAGAACGTCATCGCCGCGGCCCGGGGCGTGCTGCGCGGCGAGGGCAAGCGCGGACGCAGGCCCTCGCTGTGGGATGGGAAGGCGGCGGAACGGATCGTGAGGATCCTGGCGGAGCAGCTGGCCCAAGCCAGCATCTAAGGGCGACCTGGCGTCGACACCGGGGCGCGGACGCGCACCGGGCGAGACTACATCTGCATGCAATGCAAGCACCCGTAGCGGGTGACTTCCGCTCGCGCCTGCCCTATCGTGGACGCCATATCCTTGGCGGTCGGCGGCGGGGCCAGGCAGTTCCTCCCGGCCGCCAGGGATGCGTCAGCATCACGCGCCAGACATGCTCATGCCCCGGCCCGCGCAGGGCCGGGGTCGATGGCTGATGCGTGATGACACCGGTATCTTGTGCCGCGAGGCCGGCCGAGGTCGGCGGCGAAGCTCGCACTTGCGGGAATATCCGGGCGCATGGACCAGACCACCGCCACTCGAAATGCATGCCGCGACTCCTGCATGGAACAGCGGTGAATTTGCACGGCCGTTGCAAAGCCTTACCCCGCGGACCTCAAGTCTGCAAGATCTGACACTGAACGTTCGCCGGGGCTTGCCGAAAATTCCGATACCGCGTCGCCATGTTGGACCGACCGGTCAACACAGCAGTACCGCCATGAAACGCTCGTCCTCCCATCGCCCGCTTGTTGCCTGGCTCGCTCTTGCAGTCTTGGGTGTCATCAACACCGCCTGCGGAGGGGGGGGCGGCAGCGACACGGAGAAGATCGTCGTCCGACAGACGACTCCGCCAGCTGCGGCAAGCGCGACAAGCGCTTCGGCGAGCATGGGCAAGTCAACCAGCGCCGGCGGGTCGGCCGGCAATGCCGACGCAGGCGCCCCAGGCAGCAGCGCGGCGGGCACTTCGGGCACAACGGGGATCGCGACGACAGGAACAGGAGCCGGGGATGGGGCCGGCGCCGCTCGGGCCAAGGCCGCGGCCACCAGTACCATGTCGGACACGACTCAGGCGGCGAGCACGGCCGAAGTCCTGATTTACGTCGAGACCGGCGGTAACGATGCCGCATCGGGCGGCACCTCGACCACCCCCGTCAAGACGCTGGCCCGTGCACAGCAGATTGCGCGCACCCATATCGCGGCGATGCTCGGCGGCAGTCAGCCGCGCCAGCCGGTGCGTGTGCTGATCGGCCCCGGTGACTATCACTTGAGCAGCCCCCTCACCTTCACCACGGCAGACTCGGGCACCGAGGCGGCCCCGGTCAGCTATGAAGCGAGGCTCGCTGGCACCGTGCTGATCTCCGGCGGCATGTCGCTGGGCAGCAAGACCGCCCCCACGACAGCGTCGGCCATCAGCTTCACCGCACCGGCAGATGCGGCAGCGATGTCCGGCGGCAACCAGCTCTATGTCAATGGCCGCCGGGCCGTGCTGGCTCGGCAGCCCAATACCGGGGAGGCCTGGTTTGTCCAGAAGGCCATCCCCCTGTCCACGGATGCGGCCGGAAGCGAGGGCGCCGAGGCCTTCGCACCCAGCGCGGCGAATCTCGGCTGGATCTCGGCGCTGAGCGCCAGCGACAAGAGGCGCGCGCTTGTCGACGTCATGCAGGCATGGGCCGATGGCCGCCATCGCCTTTCCGAACTCACGACACCGGCCGGCTCCGTTCGAGTCGCCCCCAAGGCCAAGTGGCCGTTCCTGGGCTTTGGCGTCTCCCAGCGCTATCACGTCGAGAACGTCGCGGCCGCTCTGGACGCCCCCGGCGAGTGGATCTACGAAAGCAGTGCCGCGCGCTATGTGCGCCGCGACGACGAGGCCGGAAAAAGCGTCACGGCCATCCTGCCGATGCTGGACCGCCTGATCGTGGTCCAAGGCGAGTCCGCGACGAAACCCGTGCAAAGCCTGCAGTTCGCGGGGCTCCAGTTCGCCCACACCCGCTACCTGACACCCGATGCGGGCTTCACCGACGGCCAAGGCGCGGTCGGCATCGGCGCCGCAATCGAAGTCAACCGTGCCCGGCATTTCTTCTTCATCAACTGCAAGGTCGCCCATACCGGCGGCTGGGGTCTGTGGCTGCGCGAAGGCGTGCGCGGCGCACGCGTCACCAACTCGGTGTTCACGGACCTCGGTGCCGGGGGCATCAAGGTGGGGCTGACCAGCCAGTCCGCCTCGGACCTGAGCGCCACCGGCGGATCCCTGGTCAGCAGCAACACGATCTCGGAGACCGGCAAGCTCTTCCCGGGCGCGAAGGCGCTCTGGCTCGGGCAGACCTGGGACAACCAGGTCCTGCGCAACACCATCTACAACACGAGCTATACCGCCATCTCGGTGGGCTGGAGTTGGGGCTATGCCGACGCGACCTCGGGCCGCAACACCATCCGCGGCAACCTGATCTACAACATCGGCCAGCGCCAGCTGGCCGATCTGAGCGGCATCTACACCCTCGGCCGCTCTCCCGGCACGGTCATCTCCAACAACATCATCCGTTCGGTGCGGGGCTACACCGGCTATGGCGCGGGCGCCTGGGGCATCTACAACGACGAGGGGTCTTCGAGCATCGTCACGGAGAACAACGTCATCCTCGGCACCGACTCCGGCGCCTACCATCTGAACTACGGACGCGACAACACGGTGCGCGGCAATGTGATGGCCGGCGGCACGGCGGCCGAGGTACGCGTGACCCAGTTCGAGTCGGGCACGAACCTGGCGGTGCAGGGCAATCTGCTGCTGCCGAAGACATTGCAGCCTTTCGACCGCTATGCCGAGGCCCCCAGCGTGGGCTACCTGAACAACGAGGTTTCCCCTTCGCTGAGCGGCCCCGGCTTGTCGCTCGAAAAATGCGGCACGGGCTGCACCGTCGGTGGCTCTGCCCTGCAGGCCAGCACGGCCCCCACCGACATCCAGTCGACCAACACGACCTGGTCCAAGGTCATCGCCAATGCGGTTGCAAGCTGGACCGGCTACCAGGCGGGCGCCGAGCAAGCGGCCCGCATCAGCGCGGCCAACTTGCCGCCGGTCACCGACGAACCCATCGCCATCGTCGCCCCCTTTGTCGCCGACATCGCCGGCACCTCGGCCGGCGGCCGCCCGAGCAACCTGACCTACATCCCGCGCACCGACACCACCTCGATCCACGTGCAGGCCCAAGCCGATGCGCCGGCCGGCAAGTGCATGGTCTTCAACGACAACGGCAACTTCGCCAACCGCTGGGAACCATTTGCCTATGCCAAGCTGACCCACCTGAACGGCGTGAGCGTGGTGGAGTTCGAGCTCAAGATCGACGCCGCGACCGTCATTCGCAATGAATGGCGCGACGATGCCCCGACCTACCTCACCGGCCCGACGATGACCATCACCTCGAGCGGCGTCAATGTGGGCGACAACATCGTCGCACCGATCACGGTCGGGGCCTGGACCAAGTTCCGCATCACCGCCGCGCTGGGCTCCGCAAGCGGCACCTGGAAGCTGGAGGTCACGGCGCCCAGCGGGCAGAAGACCATTGCCGACAATCTGCTCAACAAGGACGGCAACTGGCGGCGACTGAACTGGCTCGGTTTCATCTCCGACTCCAATGTGGTCTCGAAGCCCTGCCTGGCCAGCCTCAAGGCCGCGAGCCAGCTGCCGCAGTGAACACGCGCGGGGCGAGACCCGGCATCGGGCCGAGGCCCCGGATGCCGGGGCCCTGCGTCGATCAGCGCTCGATCAGCGCGGCAATCGCGCTGGCCAGAGCCGCGGCTCCGCGCGCAGTGTTGTCGGGCGCCTTGAAGTACCAATCGGCCGGCTCGCCGCGTGGCGGCGTGCCCACGTTGTCGTACAGACCCAGTGTGGGGTGATCGGCGGCATAGAGAAAGCACCGCTCGTAGCCTGCGTCGAAGGATGCATCAAGGGCTTGCCGGAAGATCCTGGCAAGGCCCTTGGCGGTCATCTTGCGAGGGAACCAGGCGGCCGTGCTGACCTGACCGGTGACATTGAACTCGGTGTTCCACATCGGACCCTTCCATCCTCCGGCCAACGCAGCGGCACGCACCGCACGCCCCTTGTTGAGCAGGTCGGTGAAGCTGGTCTTGTCCGGATAGGCGGCGTCGGCGGCCGGATCGTTGACGCCCGCGGCGTCCATCGCGGCCGTGGCACCGCCCGCCCCCCGGTCTCTGAAGCTGCCGTAGTTGTGATGCGCCAGCACGTCCACCCAGTCACGCCCGGAGGTACCGCCGCCATCATTGCCGTTGATGGCCAGCCCCTGGGCGGAGGCGCGCAGAAAGGCCGTGATCTCTCCGAACTCCCCCCCCTGAAACGGCGGTGACAGCACCCGGGTCGCAAGGCCTCGCGCACGTACCAGCTGCTTGGCAATGCGACACATCACGGCGAGTTGCTCCGTGTGCCCGGCGCCGACGATCTTGTTCAGGCGCACCAGCCGTCCGGGTTCATTCGCGATCTCCAGGGCGGCAATGCGCGCGCCGGCACGGTCGAGCAGGGCGGCCATGAACGCTGCATAGCGGGCCTGATAGCCAGCCCAGTCGGTGGTCGCGTACTCGCCGGTAGGCAGCGGGTACTCGATGTATCGGTGGCCGGCCTCGTCGTAGTAGGCGCCCTGGGCGCCGATGCACATCAGGAGCTTCAGCCCCTTGGCCTCGCAGGCCTTCAGCAGCAGGTCCAGCTTGGAGAAATCGTAGCTGCCATCGCTGCGCAGCATGCCCTGCCACCAGGTTCCGCCCTCCATGCGCCCATAGGGCTGTGGCGAGCTCTCGGCGGTGATGCCGACCCGCGCGAATCTGCCGCCGATGTAGCGGCCGAACAGGTTGGGGTCAAAGGAGCGCAGCCAGCCCACCGAATCGCCCAGTTCGTCCTGCCAGCGGCTCGGGTTGGCGCTGCTGAACTTGCCGCTGCGGTCAACCGCAGGGTCATAGGGCCAGCGGATGTAGTGGATGCCGAAGTTGTCGCGCGACAGCTTGCCGACCACCTGCGGTGTCGCTGCGGTTTGGGCCTGCGCCCTGAGAGCCATGAACAGATTCACGTGCAAAGCCTCGCTACCAATCAGATCGAACCCGCCGCCATGGGCGCCGCCGCCGTCCTCGATCGCGCCCCCTAACCCGGGCGGCTGCCACCCATGGTGAGCTGTTTGGCCGCCCCGACGATGAACAAGGTATTGGTGACCATGTAACGCCGCCAGAGCCGGCGCGGCTCCGCGCAGAGCCGATACAGCCACTCCAGGCCCAGGTTCTGCATCCAGAGCGGCGCGCGCCGGATGGTGCCGGCGTGGTAGTCGAAGGCCGCGCCCACGCCGATCATCACCGCGTTGATGCGCCCCCGATGCGCCGCCATCCACCGCTCCTGCTTGGGGCAACCGAGACTGACCCAGACCGTCGCGGCGCCCGACGCGTTGATGCGTTCAACCGTCTGCGCATCCTCCTCGGGCGAGAGTTCGCGGAACGGCGGAGACTCGGCCCCGGCGATCCTCAGCGACGGAAACGCCTGGTTGAGCCGCAACCTCAGCCGCTCCAAGGTTTCGGGGCTGCCGCCATACAGATAGATGCCCTCATCGCGCGTCGCGGCTTCGGCGCAGTACTTCCACATCAGGTCCGGGCCATTGATGCGCTGCTGCGAGGGGAAGCCCAGCTTGCGCAGCATCCAGGCCACCGGCGCGCCATCCGGCGTCGCCATGTCGGCGGCGTCGACAACATGCCCGAAGTCTCGATCACGAGACGCCGTCACCACCGAATGGGCATTGCAGATACACACGTATCGGCTTTCGCTGCGACGTCCCCAGTCGGCAATGCGCGCCAGCGCGGTCGCCCAGTCCACCACGTCGATGCGTGCATCCAGCACCTTCACCGCCTCACGAACCTTGGTGCTCATGGAGTTAGAACCTCTTCTCTCGCTGCCTCGGCGATCACTTCCCGATAGATCGCCATCAGCTGTTCATAGTTGGTCGACGCGCTGAATTCCGCCTCGTAGATTTGGCGCGCCCGCAGGCCCATGGCCTGCATCTCGGCGGGATGCTCGACGGCCCAGCGCATCCTCGCGGCCAGGTCATCGGCATCGCCAGGGTTGAACAGCAGCCCCGTCTCGCCGTCACGCACCAGTTCGCCCAATGCGCCAATGCGGCTGGCGATCACGGGCAGACCACAGGCCATCGCCTCGACAAGTGTGCGCGGAAAGTTCTCATACCAGATGCTGGGCAGCACCAGCGCCATGCTGCGACTCATCTCGCCGCGGACCCCATCCCCATCCAGCGCGCCCAGTGCGACGGCGGTGGGCACGTCGTGCAGCACATGCGCCTCGGGGCCGGTGCCCGCCACCCGCAGCGGGAACGCGCCGACACGCGCGGCCTGCGCCAGCGTGTCGATACCCTTCTCCACCGACAGGCGCCCCACGAACAGGAAGCCGGAGCGGGCCGCACCCGGCGGCGCCGCGAAGTCGACAAAGTTGGGCTTGATGACGATCCGCTCCGCCGGCAGTCCGCCTTCGATGAACTTCTGCCGGCAGAACTCGTTCAGTGCGATATAGCGCGATACCTTGTGCTGCCAGGTTCCGAGGGCACGGTGCAGGGTCACGACCGAAGCCATCACGGTACTCTGCGCTCGCGACTCGCGATAGCAGCCGCGCAAGGCGCCGCGCCAGGGCACCCGCCCCAGGCAATCCTCGCAAACACGGCCGTTGCGCAGGAACATGGCCTGCGGGCACATCAGGCGGAAATTGTGCAGCGTCTGCACCACGGGCACCCGGCGGCGCCGCGCCTCCCAGTAGATCGACGGCGAGATCTGGGCGAAGACGTTGTGCACATGAATCACGTCAGGACGGAACTCGCTGACGATCGCAGCGAATTCGCGCGCGGTGTCGCGCGACCAGAACGCATTGGCCGCCGCCGCCAACTTCGAGCCGGCGGCGATGCCGGCATTGTCCTTCTCGAACAGGCGAACCTCGTGGCCATGCTGCCGCAGCAAGTCCACCTCGGACTCGCAGACGGCGTCCTCGCCACCGCGCATTTGATAGCGGTTGTGGCACACCAGGATGCGCAGCGGGCTCATCGGCGGCTCAGGCGGGCAAGGTTGCATCCAATGCCTTCATCAAATGCTTCTTGAAGGCACCGACGCGCTCGACAATGCTCTGCGAGATCGCGCGCCGCTCGGCGAGCGAGGCCGTAATCGCCGCCTCGATCACGGGCGCGTCCATCGCCGCGATGTCGAAGACCCGATCCTCCAGCCCCAGTTCCGCCATGATGCCCTCGGTCTTGAAGCCCTGGTAGCGGATGGCGACCACCGGCGTCGCGGCGCAGGCGGCCAGGATGCAGGAATGCAAGCGCGTCCCCAGCAGCACCTGGCAACGTCCATAGCAGTAGCTCAGTTCCTCGGGCGCCAGGTCTTCGGCCACCAGCAGATGCGGAACGCCCTGCTGAGCCAGGCGAGCAGCCAGATTCTTCAGCAGATCGAGATCGCTCTCGCCGTGGTGCTGAACCGTGACCTGGGGAAACAGCGCGATACCCAGCCCATGCTTGCGGTGCACCGCCACAGCCACTTCGGTCAGCGCATCCAGATAGGCCGCCCGCTTGGCCTTGGGGTCGGCGGATTCCGGAAAGTACCAATTCACCACCGTGACGCCCAGCCAGGCCCCCTGCTCAAGCTCCCGCAAAGTGCCATCGGCGCCAACGGGACGCACGGGATCGATCAGGAAGGCGAAGTCCGGGGCCAGCTCGGTCAGGTGCTTCAGGCCCAGGTCGGCCATCAGCGCCTCGGTCTTGCGTTCGCGCACGATCAGGCGCTTGCAGTAACCCAGCGCACGCGCAGTGCGCGTGCGGCCCCACGAATCCACCAGCGGCCCGACGCTTTGGCCCAGCAAGACGATCGAACGGCCCATGCCATGGGCCACGTAGATGGGATGCAGGATGCGCCACAGGTAGAGCTTGGCGCGCAGACCATGTTGATCGTTGTAGATGTACTGCCCCCCCTTCAGCACGACCACATCGCTCTGCTGCATCGAGGCAAGGGCCGCCGCCTGCCGGGGAAACCAGCGCCCGACCGCCGGAACGCCCCTGACCAGCAGTTCGGCCAGCGCGCTGCCCACCAGATTGCCCAGGGCCGCGATATTGCGAAAGCCGCTATGCCCCTTGGCGTCCACATAGGGCGACGGCACGGACATCTGCTCCACCGGCACGCCGAGTCGCCGCACGAAGCGATGATGGAACTCGAACTCCGGATCCTGCTCGGAATACACCGACTGGAGCTTGATCCGGCAATCGGGTCGCGCGGCGCGAATCCCCTGGACCATGCCGACAACAATTGCCAGATCACCCTTATTGGAATCCGAGTATCCGTGCAATATCAGAACGTTCAATTCTTACTCCAGCATTCAGATGGACAGGATCTTGCGCACCGCAGCCTGATACTTTTCCAGGGTGCAGGTCGCGGCAAACCGCAGGCAGTGTTCGTAGGTGGCATCTCGCTGTGCGGCATCGCGGGAGATCAAACCTTCCAAGGCGCGCAAGAATGACAAGGGATCGTGAGCGCCAAATGTCTCGCCCATTCGGCGGTCGCGGACACGGAAACCGACCAGACCATGCGCCGTCGCCAGCACCGGCACGCCCGACGCGGCAGCCCTGGCCAGGGTGCCGCTGGTTGCAGTGAAGTCCTCGCTGTAGGGCAGGAGGAAGGCGTCGGCCGCCGCAAAATAGTGCGGCAGATCTGCCTCGGGCACAAAGCCGTTGACATGCAGTACGCGGCCGGGAAAGCGCTTCTTCAGGCCCTCGAACGCATCCGCAAATGAAGCAGCAATCGTGCCCACGATCACCAGCTTGGCCGAGGTGCGCTCGGCGACCACAGGAAACACCTCAAGCAGAAAATCGATCCCCTTGCGGCGGTCCTGCTTGCCCAGAGACAGCAGCGCAAAGTCCTGGTCGCCCAGGCCCAGGGCCGTGCGCCCGGCCTCGCGCCAGCGCGCATCGAAGGGCCCGAACCAGGGGTCGGGCAGGACCCCGCCCAGGTAACCGGCCTCGCGCGCCGCCAGTCGCTCGTCGAAGCACACCAGCCGAGCACGCGACGCGAACAAGGCCCAGCGCGTAAGCAGCCGCAGCACCCCGCCGCGCATGCGCAGGCCGGGGGACAGCGAGAACAGGTATTCCACCCGGTACTTTAGGCAGCTGATGCGCGCCCGCGGCGCAAGGCGCCGCAAGGACAGCGCCTTCATGGCGAAGGCCAGCAGATAGTCATCCAAGGCCATGAAGACCAGGTCGTAGCCCTGCCGCAAACGCGGCTCCGCGTGCAGACGCAGCAGCGTTTCGAATACCTGGGCGAACTCGGCCCGCGTGAGGTTCTTCATCCAGGCGCCGCCCAGATCGCTGTCGATCGTCAGGATGCGGGGGCTGAAGCCAGCGGCCGTGATGAGCTCGTCAAAATGGGGCGACTGGTAGTCCCGCCGTGTCACGATGAGCACATCGGCCCGCCCCTGCAAGGCAGACAAGGTGTTCGCGAGAATCTGCAGCCGACTCCCCCGACATATCGGCTCGACCAGGACAACGGTACGCTGCCGCGCGGCCTCAGTTGCAGTTTCCATGATGCATGCTGCGCAGGCTGTTCAAGACCGAAGGCGGCACCACCTTTGAATACCCACCGATCGCCAGTTTCAAAACCACGCGGATGGTCCGAGCGAATATCTTGACCAGCATTGCCGGAAATATATTCATCCAAGCCGGCCCATATGCCGCGCGCAGCGCTTTATTCTCATCACCCAGCTCTTTCGGGTGCACGAGAACCTTCTGTCCGCCATGGCATCGCATCCCGGCAAAATATTCATCGACGTGAATCACAACACGCTTCCCCCGGCCCCAACGCAGCCACCATTCGAGATCCATCGTCAAGTGAAGATCTTCCCGCAGATATCCTAGCTGCTCATGCAGGCCGCGCCGCCAAAACATCGCAGGTTGCGGTATGTAATTGTGATCGGCGACCATCAGCCAGGGATGGAAGCCTATTTCCCTCTTGGGCCGCAGGGCATTGCCGCTCGTGTCGATCAGCACGGCATTGCCGTAGACGGCATCGATCCGGGGGTTCCGGGCAAATATCTCCACAACACGGCTCAATGCCCCGGGCAGCAAAACATCGTCCGAGCACAGCCAGCCGATGATCTTTCCGCTGGCCCGCCTCAGGCCCTTGTTGATCGCCTCGGACTGCCCCGCGTCCCGCTCGGAGGCCCAGTAGGAAATCGCATCGCCATAGCGCTGCAGAATGGCCGGGCTGCCATCCGTCGACGCGCCGTCGATCACGATGTATTCCACCTTGACGCCGGTCTGCGCCAAGACGGAGCGCAGCGTCGTTTCCAGAAACTGAGCCTGGTTATAAGAGCAGGTGATGATCGAAATATCTGCTTGCTCTTCTTGCGCCTGAGAAACTGTCACGCCACCCTCTTTGATTCGCGTTGTTCTTTGCACCGAATAGCAAGCCCGACCAGTATTCCAATATTCATCCACAGGATGAAGGCCTTGCCCGGCTGCAGCATGATCGGATTGAATGCCACGACGGGTATCGCGCTGATGCTGCTGACCGCCAGCCAATGGAAATGCGCCGTCATGCCGGGCGACAAGGCCTGCGGCGGACGATTGCGAAAATGCGTCATCGTGAATCGCAGGATGCGCCAGAGCGCCAGCAAGAACAGCACCATACCCAGCAGCCCGCCCTGCCCCAGAATATCCAGCAGATCGCTATGCGAGGGCAGCACCTGGGTGGAGGATCCCACCTGGAACAGGCCGAAGGTCTCGGCACCGGCGCCCGAGAAGGACTTGCCCCAGATCGGTGACTGCACGAAGTCTGCCCAGGTCCGCTCATAGGTGAACAGGCGGTACTTCGGATTGCCGTCCGGCAGGGCATTGGGCTGCATCAGCTTGATGCCGGCATACGCGCCCAGCACCAGCAGCATGCACAGCAGGATCGAGTAGAGATGCAGCAGGCGCTTCACGCTGTCCTTGCGCGCCAGCCGCGGCCAGATGAACACCCACCAGACATAGGCCAGCGCAATCGCGGCCACCATGAACGAGGTGTTCTTGATGACCAGCAGCATCAACAGCAGCAGCAGCAGCAGCGCCCCCAGGCGTCCGACCGGCGTCTTGGCCTGCGCATAGAAATACACGGCCAGCGGCACCGTCAGAGCCTCCATCTCGTGGAACTTGCTCCAGACCCGCAGATAGCCGGCCTGCCAGGCCGCGCCCAGCACCAGGCTGCCGAACAGGAGCCCCAGATAGACGTTCAACAGGCGCTCGGGATTGCGGTGGTCGGCGATGAATCGGGCGGCGCCCAGCGTCATGAGCATATAGGTGCCCATGATCAGGAAGGTTTCGACGATCTTGCTGTGGAAGCGGGCATAGAGGGCCCCGCCGATGATCCAGAGCGCCAGCAGCAGCAGCGGCCAGCAGACCGCCAGCACCGAGGTCTCTTCAACACGGCGCCGCCAGATGCGCGTGCCGAACCAGCTCAGTATCCAGAAGCCCAGCGCGAACAAGAGATGGAAATGCTTGAACACGGTCCGCTTGTCGATATGGATCACAAACGGATCCATGCAGAACATCACGGCCAGGAACAGCACGAAGATCATGCCCAGATCGGTCATGACGAAACCGCTCCCCTCACGCGGTGCCGACGGCATCGGGGGCCTATAGCTCAGGGTGGACGACATGGAGGGCTCCTCAGGGATGGGCGCGCAGGCGAGGCCAAAGTTTCAGGAACTGCAGCGCCGCGGGGATCATGTAACCAAGGACATTGCCGGCGATCGCACCCCGCAAACCGAAGCGGTGGGTCAGATAGACACCGGCCGTGCAGGTGAAGACGGCCCCGGCCGCATTGCTGAAGAAAATATTCTCCGTTGACCGCAGGGCCAGGGCCAAGGCATTCAGGACCACGCTGAACAGACTCGCCCAGACCCCCAGCGCCACCCAGCGCAGCACGTCGACGGCGCCGGCAAACTTGTTGCCGTACAGCAGATGCACCGCCGGCTCGGCCAGCCAGAGCAGCAGCAGCCAGGCCAGCAGTCCGGCACCGGCCAACTGCCACAGCACCCGCCGCGCATAGCGGCACAGCGCCGCTTCGCCCTCCGCGGCCAGGATGCGGCCCGCCTGCGCCGGCAGGTAGTTGGCCAGCGTCAGGCGCAGCACATTCACCGCATTCAGGATCGACATGCCCGCATTGAACGCGGCCGTCTGGGAGGCGCCAAGTCCGGCGACGATGAAGGGGTAGACCTGGCTGCTGGCCCAGAAAACCACTTGGCTGGCGACGATCCAGCGGGAATGCGCATAGTGCTCGGCCAGCACCTCGCGCGCGCTGCGCCTCGGTGCCTCGCCCGCGGGCCCGAAGTGCAGCAGCAGCCGTCCCAGCAGCACGCCGACGAGCTGGGCGGCGGCGAGCATGCCCATCCACCACGCCGGATGGCTCAGGCCCTTCCAGGCCAGCACCGCCAGCCCCAGCACCTGGACCACCCCCATGCACAGGCTGACCCCACTGGCGGGCCGGATCACCAGACGCGTATAGGCATGGCGACGCTGCATCTCCTGCAGGAAATAAAAAGTCAGGTAGAGCGCCGTCGCTCCCAGCAAATAGGGTTCCGCGAAGCCGAACGGCGACACCGCCAGCACCAGGACCGCCCCCAGCGGCACCACCAGGGCATGGGCGCGCCAGAGCGCGGCCGCCCGTGCCGGCAGTTCCGCCGGTTGCTGCGCCCCGAGCACGTTCATCGGCTGGGTGATCAAGGTGCGATGGAAGGAGGCGGCAAACAGCACCGCCAGATAGGCCAGCGAGAACTGCGCGAACGCATCCACCGCCAGGTAGCGCGCGGCCAGCACCATCGTGGCGAAATTGGTCGCCGACTGGCAGCTCTGATCGGCAAGAGCCCATAGCTTGGTCGAACGAGCAGGACGCGCAACTGTCATTGCAGGGCCTCAATCAGGCCGGAGCCCCCAAGCGAAATCAAGACCGGCACGGCCTTTGCGCCGGGCACCGCCGGCCCGCAGAGCATCGAGGGGCGCGCCATCACCCCACGGCCGATCACCAACATCACGGGCCTCAACGCCCGAAGTAACGGTAGCGGACGGCCGGATCGACGATGGCGTACAGGGCGCGCAGAAAACGCTCCTGCAGCTGGAAGGACTCCTCGAGCCGCATGCCTATCGTCGACACGCGCACCAGCATGCCGTCGGGAATCTGGCCGCGCAGGCCGTAGCGCAGCTGGGTGAGCTTGCGCGACAGTCCCGGGAGGATGGCCTGCTCGTCGAGCGTGACCCAGTAGCTGATGGGTTCGTAGCGGCCGCCCATCTCGCCGGTCAGGCGCTGCACCAGCAGCGGCTTGCCATCCAGGGACAGCTGGCCCTGCCCCGCGTCGCGCACGCGGAAGCCCTGGGCGCTGTAGCAGAACTCGGGGCGATGCACGGCCGTGGACTCCGAGCTCTGGTCGGCGCCGTAGGCGATCGACAGCATCACGCGCTGGCCTTGCGGGTTGACATAGGTGCGCGCCAGGACCTGGGAGTAGAGCGTGTCCAGCTGGGCCTGCACCGAGGCATCGGGCAGCAGCGGCACGATGCTGGCATCCACCTTCCATTCGCCAAAGGCCGTCGGCACCTGCTTGTCCAGCTGGATGGGTGGCTTGGTCAGCGACAGGCGCTCGCGCGGCCGCAGCGCCTCGGCGGCCGCGACGCTGCCGGCCATGCTGGCCAGCAGCACGATGCTCTTGCGACGGCTCAGTCCGGTTTGCTTGCTGTTGCTCATGCCGCTTTGGTCTCCACAGGGGTCGAGCTGCCGAACAAGCGGTTCATCAAGCCATCAACGCAGAGGATCAGCATCAGCGCCACCATGAAGAGCACCATGCCGGCAAAGCCGTGGACAAAGCCCTGGCCCGCTTCGTCGCCGAAGTGATAGGTCACCAGGATCAGCACGACCACGCGCACCACGTTGGCGACAAAGGAAATGGGGATGATGAGGATCGCCAGCAGGATGTTGCGCAGCCTGGAGGCATGCGCCACCATGTTCATGTACAGCAGGCCGAGCGCCTCGAGCGTGAACATCGAATTGAGCCCGGCACAGGCATCGGCCACCAGCAGCTGGTAGGGCCCGACGGAGATCACGACGCCGGAGCGTGCCACCGGATAGCCGCTGCGGTACAGCAGGTTCTCGGCAACGAAGGAGACCGCCGACTTCAAGGGCACGGTCACCGCCTGGACGAAGACGCCCGGCAGCGGCACCATGAAGATCATGAAGAAGAGTGGGAACCAGGCCAGGCGCAGGGCCCGGGCGCCGCGCCACAGCAGCAGCAGGGCCGCCAGGATGAGCAGGTGGCTGCCGGCTTCCAGCTGGATGATGCTCTGCGAACGACCGAGCACATAGCACAGCAGGCCGAAACCGAACAGCAGGGTTCCGCTGCGCGTGGCGGGCTCGTAGGGGAGCGCGCTCAGCTGCTCGCGCTGGCGCCAGAGCAGCCAGAACGCCACGGCCAGGATGATGGGGCCGTGGCCCTGGTCGTCCGACGCCCACACCACACGATTCAGGTCGATGTAGGTGGGCACGAAGAGACAGACCACCCCCAGGATCGTCAGGATCGTGGGAATCAACTCTTGCCTCGAAGAGAGCGTCTTGCTGGTTTGCCCGAAAGAGATCATGAGGAGCGCCGCAGGGTCTGCTAGTACTGATTCATCACCGCGCCGGCGATTCTCGTGGGGCTGTTGCTGAGCGTCGAGAGCAAATTCTGAACCGAGGCCACCCGCGTGCGGCCCTGTCTCGCGATGGTCAGCGCGGCGCCGCAGCGGGCGGCGATGATGGCGTAGTCGGCACCGTAGACCGCGGCCGGCGTATCGACCACGATGTGATCGAACTTGGCGATCAGCTCCCGCATCAGCAACCCGAAAGCGGGCCTCTCGACCAGTTCCGTGGGGTTCGGCGGCATGGTACCGACGGGCATCACGAACAGGCTGGGCAGGTCGGCCACGGGCCGTATCACGTTGGCTTCGGCGCGCCCGGACAGGATGCCGGACAGGCCGGCGCTGTTGTCGAGGCCGAAGATCTCATGCAGGCGGGGGTTGCGCATGTCGGCATCGACCAGCAGCGTCCGCCCTCCGAGCTGGCTGAAGGCGATCGCCATATTGGCGGCGAAGAAGGTCTTGCCGTCGCCGCTGTCGGGGCTGACCACGGCGAGGGCGCGACGCGGCTCGTCGGCGTTGTACAGCCGCATATTGATCTGGCTGCGCAGGACGCGGAAGGCCTCGGCCTGCGCGCTGAAAGGCTTGGTGGCCAGCACCAGCTCGTTGCTGAGGAGCTGGCCGCCACCGGGAGCATAGGGGTAGTGGAACTGCTGGCTCAGGGCCCACAGCACGTCCTCGCCCTTGGCAAGGCCCAGCGCCACAGCGGCCTCGCCGAACTTGAGGCCCTTGCTCTTCTGATGCGAGAGGATGCGCTCCACCTGCTCGGCCGAAAGATTGTTGGCCTGCGCAATGATGTGACCGATGGAGCGGTCGTGCAGCGATGTCTGGGCATCTTGCGCAAACTGCTCAGCGCCGACGGTCGGGTTCTTGAAAGTGGACATGGTCAGGCAGCTTTGGTTGGCGTGGAGGCGTGGCCGATCAGACGCTGGCGCGTATCACCACGCTTGCCCAAGCTCTGTCCACCGGGTCCCGGCAGCAGGCCGATGACCGGCAAGCCGAGCAGGCCCTCGATGTCGTCCTTGTCGCGCACGCGGCGGTCACGGAGCTCCGCAATCAGCACGCCGCCCACGGCCAGCACGATACCGACGAAGAACGACAGCAGCGTGTTCAGGAGCAAGCGGGGCGAGGAATGCTCCAGCGGCGGCACGGCCGAGTTCAGGAGGCTGACATTGCTGGTGATGGCCTGGCTTTCCAGGCTGGTCTGGGTCAGGCGCTGCAGAATGGCGTCGTAGGCGCGCTGCGCATTCTCGACGTCGCGCACGATCACCGCGCCTTCGTCGCGCACCTGCTTCATGCGCAAGACCTTGGTGCGCTGGGCCTCCAGCTCGGCACGGGTCTGCGCTTCGCGCTGCCGGCTGATGCTGCCGCTGACGCCGACGCCAGCGGACAGGCGCTTGACCTCGGTATCGATGCGCTGACGCAACTCGCCGATGCTCGCCTTCAGCTCGATGACCTGGGGGTTGCTGTCACCCAGTCGTGCGCTGATCTCCTGCAGTCGCGCTTCCTGCCGGGACAGGTCGGCACGCAAGGCTCCGATGACGGGGTTGCTGGTGATTTCCTGCATCTTGTCGGCAGCCCCCGCGTTGGCCTGCGCCTGACGGCTGGTGGCCTCGGATGACAACGATTGCAGGATCACGAGTTGGCTGGACAGCTCATTGAGGCGCTGGTTCTCGATGTCCATGCGCTCATCGGTCATCACCAGCCCGTTCTCGCGCTGGAAGGCGCTGAGCCGCGACTGCGCCTTCTCCAGCGCTTCGCGCGCTTCCTTGGAGCGCGTGTCGAAGAACGAGCTGTATTGCTTCGCCGGATCCACCCGAAGGTCGACGGCCGTGTCGATATAGGACTGCGCGAACGCATTGGCCAGACCCGCCGCGAAGCGTGGGTCCGCAGCACGGTAGGAAATGCTGATCACGCTGGACTCGCGCGATGGTTTGACGTCCAGGTCCTTCTGAAAGCGCTCGACCAGCCAGGTCTCGATGTCGCCCTCGCCGCGGGTTTCATCCTGCCACTGTTCGCGGATCTGGGCGTTCTCGGTCAGCTTCAGGCTGCGAACCACGCGCCGGGCCACGCGGTCGCTCTGAATGATGTCGAGCTGGGTGGCGACCACGGCCGGCGTCATGGCCGACTGGAAGGCGATCACCGACAAGGGATCGGGCTTGACGTCGACGACCACGCTGGCCGTGGCGGTGTAGCGCTTGGGCAGCAGCAGGCTCAGCAGCACGACCGGGATCATGATCGCCAACAAGGTGATCAGGAACAGCCACTTGCGCGCGAGCAGGATTGAAATGAACTGGCGAAAACTCATCACGTCACCTCGACTTAGAACAGGCTCTCGCGCACATACACGACGTCGCCGTCCTTCAGCGCCTCGTCCATCGCCGGCTGCAGGATCTGGACCTTGCCGTCGGCGGCCTTGCGGTGCACGCGGATGCCCTTCTCGGTGCCGCGCAGGGTCAGGCCGCCGCCGGTGGCGAGGCTCTGCATCAGGGTCATGCCGCGCTCCAGGCGCATCGCGCCGGGGCGCTGCACCTCGCCGTAGATGAACACCTGCGGCGCGCGGTCGACCCACAGCACGTCGCCGTTCTGCACCACGATGTCCTTGCCGCGGCCGCCGGGCGCGAAGACGCTGGGCAGGTCGATCTCGATGCGGTAGGCCTGGCCGTTGCGGGTGCCGCTGAGCACCAGCAGTTCGGCGCCCGTGGTGGTGACGCCACCGGCATGGGCCAGCAGGTCGGTCAGGCGCATGTCGGCCACTTCCAGCGGATAGCGGCCCGGGCGGTTCACATAGCCCAGCACGCTGGCCTGGTTGCCCTTGACCTGCAGCACCGTGATGGTGACCTGGGGCTGCTTGACGAAATTCCCGCCGCGCAGGCCATCGGCGATCAGCTTCTCGGCCTGCGTGACCGACAGGCCACCGACTCGCACATTGCCCAGCAGCGGAAAGGACACCACACCGGCTTCGGAGACACGGGTCTCCAGGGTCAGGTCAAGGTTCTGGTAGACGCTGATGCGTATCACGTCGCCCGAGCCCAGGCGGTACTCGGCGGCGGCGGCACTGGCGGCGGGCGCGGCCGCGCCCTGGGCCAGGGCGGCCGGTGCAGCAAACATCAGGCCGGAAACGAGGCTGGCGGCGGCGGCCAGGACGGCAAGGTTCTTGTGCATGGTCATCATGATGTTTACTTCAGCCCCATTCCCTTGGAGATGCTGCTGGCGTCCAGGCCGCTGGCGGCCGGCGCGACGGTGGTGAGCGGCAATGCGGGAGCGCTGGCCGGGGCGGCCACGGCGCCGGGGGCACCCTCGGCGAACTTGCCCACGTATTCGATCTTGGCGCCCTCGCGCAGGGCCTTGATGTCCTTCTGGGCCAGTTCGGCCTTGCGCTGATTGCTCAGGAACTGCTCGATCGCCGGACGCGCGCGGGTCTCGTCGATCGGCTGGCTGCGCGAGCCGACCAGGAACAGCACGGTCAGGCCGTTGGCGCTCGGGCCGACGACCGACTGACCGTCCCTCATCTGGGCGATGGCATCGAGGTTGGCCAGCGGCAGCTGCTCGGCGGCACGCACGGCCTGATTGCCGGCAAAACGGAAATCATGCGATTTCAGATATTCGGCAAACTCACCCATATTCTTGGATTCCTGCAATTTGGCGCGAATCTCGGCAAATTGCTCGGGCTTGGCCTCGATCACCAATTCCTGCAGGCTGTAAATACGGCGGTCTTTGAAGAGCGCGGGTTTGTCATTGAAATACTTGGTGACTTCCTCGGCCGTCGGTTTGGACACCCCCTCGCCCAGGCGCTCGATGTAGGCGCGGGCGATGATGTCGCGCTTGGCGGCCTCGATCTGCTGCACCACGCGCGGGTCGCGGTCGAGCTTCAGTTCCTCGGCCTTCTGCACCGCCACCTCCTGGTCGATCAAGCGCTCCAGCACCTGCTTGCCGGCGGCCTCGGCCTGCTCGGGCTTGAGGTTGGGCTGACGCTGCAGCACGAAGTTGATCTGATGGACGGTGATCTCTTCCTTGTTCACCTTGGCCGCCGTCTGCGAGGCCTTCTCGGACTTGGAGCCGCCACCGCAGGCAGCCAGCAGCACGACCGCGGAAACCGCCAGCGCCAGGCCTGCCATCCGCTGGCCGCGCATGCCGTGGAACTTGTGATCGATCATCAGATTCATGGCTTTGACTTTCTCTCTTGTCGTATGTGGGAGATTGCGCTCCGCAACGGGATGGCGTTCATGCTGCGGCGCACAAGCCGATCGCGAAAGTGATCGACGAGTGTAGCTTTGCAGTATGACAAGCAACTCCCCCAAGGCAGCACGGCGACGGCGCAATCACCGTGCCGCGATATTCTTCCAGCTCCGGGAAAACCCCGGAAATCTCGACCGCAGGGCGAATTGTTTATCGAACGGTCCATGGGGAGACCCCGATAATGCCCCAGGGTTCCCGCCACCCCCACAAACCGGGGGGTGGCAAGGAATCAAGCTGTGTCGAAGCGCCCCAATCGGGCGGCCGCCGCAAACATTCCCATGTTGCAGCGCAACAATTGTTGCCGCATGAATCCCGAGCATTCCGCTCGGGTAGCCTCAGGCTCGGCCGCCCGATAACCGGGCCGGCCTTGGCACCGGCCCGCCGGGCGAGCCTAGCGGCCGCTCAGCACTTGATTCCGGCGTGCAGCGCGACGATGCCGCCGCTCAGGTTGTGCACGTCCACATGGCCGAAGCCGGCCGTCTTCATCAGGGCCTTGAGTTCGGCCTGGTCGGGGTGCATGCGGATCGACTCGGCCAGGTAGCGGTAGCTCTCGGCATCGCCGGCGATCATCTGCCCGAGCTTGGGCAGGATCTTGAAGGAGTACCAGTCGTAGGGCTTGCGCAGCGGCGCGGCCACCTTGGAGAACTCCAGCACCAGCAGGCGCCCGCCCGGCTTCAGCACGCGGCACATCTCGGCCAGCGCGCGGTCCTTGTGGGTCATGTTGCGCAGGCCGAAGGCCACGCTGACGAGGTCGAAGCTCTCGCTCTTGAAGGGCAGCTGTTCCGCGTCGCACAGGCCGGTGGGCAGCACCAGGCCCTCGTTGAGCAGGCGGTCGCGGCCCTGGCGCAGCATCGCCTCGTTGATGTCGGTGTGCACCACCATGCCGGTCTCGCCCACCTTGCGGGCGAAGGCGCGCGACAGGTCGCCGGTGCCGCCGGCGATGTCCAGCGCGCGCTCGCCCGGCTTCAGGTTGGCCACGGCCAGCGTGTAGGCCTTCCAGGCGCGGTGCAGGCCCATCGACATCAGGTCGTTCATGATGTCGTAGCGCGAGGCCACCGAATCGAACACGCCGCGCACGCGGCCGGCCTTCTCGCGCTCGTCGACGGTCTGGAAACCGAAATGGGTACTGCTCATGGCTTGTCGTGTTCCTTCTGTCAATGCGAATGGCCGCAGGACGAGCCGGCCTTCGCGGGCATCGCGTCGTCGCGCCCCTTGCCGGCCGCGGCCAGCCTGGCCTCGTACTCGGCCCACAGCTCGGCCTGGCGGCTGCCCAGCCGGTACAGATAGTCCCAGGTGAAGATGCCGCTCTCGTGGCCGTCGCTGAACTGGGGGCGGATGCCGTAATGGCCCACCGGCTCCAGCGCCGTGATGCCCACCTCGCGCTTGCCGGTCTGCAGGGTCTCCTGGCCCGGCCCATGGCCCATCACCTCGGCCGAGGGCGAGTAGACCCGCAGCAGCTCGATGGGAATCGAATAGCGGGCGCCGTCGGCAAAGGCGATTTCCAGCACCCGCGACTGCTGGTGCACGGTGATGTCGGTCGGTTGCGGGGTATCGGGGCTGAGGCCGGCCATGGCGCCAAGACAAGGGGATGAGGGCTCCCAGTGTAGCCCCGCCCCGACCGCTGCGGCCCGAGCTCGCGGGACCAGGCCCGCCTCGGAACCCGCCTCAGAACACCAGGTAGGACGGCGGCTTCCCGTCCTTGGGCCGCACCTGGGTCAGCCGAGCGGCCAGGCGCGACTGCACCGCCACCGGCAGCGGCGCGAAGCCGCTGCCCCGCGTCAGGTCGTCACCATGCAGCAGGCACCAGTAGAGGAAGCGCATCGCCGCGCCGACGCGCAGGCCATCGGCCGGCTCGGCATCCAGCAGCACGAAGCTGGTCTGCGTGATCGGCCAGCTGTCGGCGCCGGGCCGGTCCGTCAGCGTCGCCAGATCGTCGCCCTTGCGATGCATATCGCTCTCCAGCACCGCGGCGCGGAAGCTCGCCTCCGAGGGCGCGACGAAGCGGCCCGCGGCATTGCGCAGCTTCACGACCACCAGCCGGTCGCGCAGCACGCGATCGAAGCTGACATAGGCGATCGCGCCGGGCTGGCCCTTGAGCGCCTGCACCATGCCGTCGTTGCCCTCGGCGCGCAGCACCTCGCCGGGCCAGTTGGGCGCCTGGCCGACGCCGAGCTCGGCCTGGAACGGTGCCGACACCTGGGCCAGGTAACGGGTCAGGCCCTCGGTGGTGCCGGAGCGGTCGGCGCGCACGATGCGCCGCACCGCCAGACCCGGCAGGCCGACACCGGGATTGAGCGCGCGACGCGCCCGGCCATCAGGTCGGCCAGCAGCTCGCCGCTGAGCTGCAGCGGCGCGGCCAGGCCGGGCAGGTTGAGCACCGGCACCACGCCGCCCACCAGCATCGGCAGTTGCACCAGGCGGCGCTTCTCCAGCTCGGCCGCGGGCAGCGGCGAGTCGGTGCCGCCGAAGTCGACCGCGCGAGCGCTGATCTGCTTGACGCCGTCGCCCGAGCCGGTGGCCTTGTAGACGACCTTGGCGCCGCCCTGGCTCTCGTAGGCCCGGGCCCAGAGCTCGTAGACCTTGGACGGGAAGGAGGCGCCAACGCCCTGCACCTGCGCCCGGGCGGCGGGCACGGCAAGGGCAAGAAACAACAGGACGGCCAGGCCGGCGCGCCGGGAAATCGGGCTCATGGGATTCGAAAGGGAGAACTGCGGCGGGGCGCGATGATGCCGCGAAAGCGGCCGGCCGGCCAGGCACTACCTCACGCTCCGCCATGCGCACGGCCTCGGTGCCGACCCCGATGGCAGCATCGCCCCCCTGGGCTAGGCTGGCGCTCCCCAGACCAAGCCCTCCCGATCCGCATGCGCCGGCGCCCCCTCCCCTGCCTTCTGGCCCTTGCCGCCGCCCTCGCCACCAGCCTGGGCGCGCAGGCCCTGGATCTCCGGGGCCTGTCCAGCCAGGCTCCCGCCTGCACCGACTTCTACAGCCATGTGAACGGCCGCTGGGAGGCGCACACGCCGCTGCCCGCCGAGCGCGCCCGCATCGGCAGCTTCGTCGACCTGCGCATCGCCAACGACGCCCTGCTGCACCGGGCACTGGACGAGCTGATCAGGCAGCCGGCCCTGCAGACCACGCCCGGCCTGACGCTGGCGGCGGCCTACTACGCCAGCGGCATGGACCTGCCGGCCATCGAAGCCCGCGGCCTGGCGCCCTTGCAGCCCCTGCTGCAGCAGATCGACGCCCTGCAGCGCCCGGAGCAGCTGCCCGCCCTGCTGGCGGCGCTGAACCGGGTGCAGATCGCCGCCCCGCTGGCCGCCGGCGTGCGCCCGGACGTGCAGGACACCCGCCGCCATGCGCTGACGCTGTCGCAATCCGGCCTGGGCCTGCCCGACCGCGACAACTACTTCCAGCAGGACGCCACCTCGCTGCGCGTGCGCGCCGCCTACCGCCTCTACGCCCAGCGCCTGCTGGCGCAGGCCGGCGCCGCGGCCGGCACGGCCGAGATCGACGCGCTGCTGGCCTTCGAGACCCGGCTGGCCGAGGCCTCGCGCAGCCGCGTGCAACTGCGCGACCCGACGGCGAACTACAACCCGATGAATGCCGCCGAGCTGGCCGCCGCCGCGCCGGGGCTGGACTGGGCCGCCTATCTGGCCGCACTGACCGGCCGCGCGGACGGGCTCGAGCGCTTCGTCGTCGGCCAGCCCGACTTCGCCAGGCGCCTGGCCCAACTGGCCGCCGACACGCCGCCCGAGACCTGGCGCGGCTATCTGAAGCTGCGCCTGCTCGACGCCCATGCCGACAAGCTGCCCAGGCGCTTCGCCGACGCGCATTTCGACTACCGCGGCCGGGCCATCGCGGGCCTGCAGGCGCCGGAGCCGCGCGCCGAGGCCGTGATCATGGAGATCGGCGGCCGCTACGGTTCGGCGCCGATCTCGCTGGCCATCGGCGAGCTGTTCGTCGCCAGGGCCTTCCCGGCCGAGGCGCAGGCGCGCGCCAGCGCCCTGGTGGCCGACATCAAGACCGCGATGCGCCGGCGCATCGACGGGCTCGACTGGATGAGCGCGCCGACCAAGGAGCGCGCGCTGGCCAAGCTCGACGCCATGGCGCTGAAGATCGGCGCCCCGGCCGAATGGCCGCGCTACGAGGGCCTGAGCCTGAGCCGCGACGACTATGCGGGCAACGCCCTGCGCGCGGCGGCCTGGAGCTTCGCCGAGCGCCTGGCCGATCTGGACCGTCCGGTGGACCGCGCGCGCTGGTTCACCAGCCCCCACATCGTCAACGCCTTTGCCGGCGGGCTCAACGAGATCGTGTTCCCGGCCGGCATCCTGCAGCCGCCCTTCTTCGACGCCAAGGTCGACGACGCGGTCAACTACGGCGGCATCGGCATGGTGATCGGCCACGAGATCACCCACCATTTCGACGACCGCGGCCGCCAGTACGACAGCGTCGGCAGGCTGAAGGACTGGTGGACCGCGGCGGACGCCACCGCCTACAAGCAGCGCGCCGAGCGCGTGGCGCGCCTGTACGAGGGCTACGAGCCGGTGCCGGGCCACCGCATCAACGGCCAGCTGACGCTGGGCGAGAACATCTCGGACATGGCCGGCATGCCGCTGGCCTTCGACGCGCTGCAGCAGGCGCTCCAGCGCGGCGGCGCGGCCGACCAGAAGATCGACGGCTACACGCCGGCGCAGCGCTTCTTCCTGTCCAATGCGCTGATCTGGCGCGGCAAGGCCCGCACCGAGTGGCTGATCAACCAGCTGCGCACCGACTCGCACTCACCCGGCGCCTTCCGCGTGCGCGGACCGATGTCGCAGATGCCGGCCTTCGCCCAGGCCTTCGGCTGCAAGGCCGGCGATCCGATGGTGGCAGCGGATCCGATCGCGGTCTGGTGAGGCGGGCGCGGCCGATGTGACACGGCGTTGCGCCGGCGCCGCTTGCCCGCCCGGGCCTGCCGGCACAATCGGCGCATGGCACAAAATCGAGCCCTATCCAGCGCCGTTTCGGGAGCGCGGCGGCACGGCCGGCGCCTGCTGGCCGCGCTGACCCTCCTGGCCGGAGTGGATGCCGCCAGCGCCTGCGAGATGACGGTGCGCTGGAACGAGGACCCGCCGTTCAGCTATCGCGGGCCGGCGGGCGAGATCCTCGGCCTCAACATCGACATCATGCGCGCCACCTTGGCGCGACTGGGCTGCCAGGCCAGGATGGTGGAACTGCCCTGGGCGCGCGCACTGGCCGAGCTGGCGGCCGGCCGGCTCGACATCCTGCCCGGCACCCTGCGCCTGCCCGAGCGTGAACGCTATGCGCTGTTTTCCGCACCTGGCCCGCAGTCCGGCAACCGCCTGTTCCTGAGCAAGTCGGCGCAGGCGCGCTGGCAGGTCCAGCGCCTGGCCGATCTGCGCGGCACGGGCTTCCGGCTGGGCCTGCAGCTGGGGGTCGCCTACGGGCCGGAGTTCAGCGCGCTGGAGCAGGATCCGCAGTTCGCCGCCGGCCTGCAGCGCGTGGCCACCCGGCCCAGCCTCTGGCGCATGCTCGCGGCCGGGCGGCTGGACGGCGTGCTGGCCAACGACTGGACCGGCCCGGCCGAGATCCGGCAACTGGGCCTGGCCGGACAGATCCAGGCCTCCGGGGTCCTGATCGCGCACAGCAATGCCTCGGTGGCCTTCAGCCGCAAGACGGTGACGCCGGACTTCGTGGCCCGCTTCGACCAGGCCTCCCTGTCGCTGCACAAGGACGGCAGCCTCGCCGCGCTGTGGCAGCGTTACCTGGGCACGGCCACGCTCATGCCGCCGGTGCGAGCGTCCGCGCCAGCCGCTCGTCCAGCGCCGGCAAGGCCTTAGCCAGGGCCGCCAGCCGCGCCGCGCCCTCGTCCGGCGCGCGCCGGGCCTCGCCCCAGATCGGGTTGGGGAAATGGCTGTCCCAGTCGAAGCGGGCGATCACGTGCCAGTGCAGGTGCGGCACCATATTGCCCAGGCTGGCCAGATTGATCTTGGCGGGGCTCAGGGCCTGCCGCAGCAAGCGCTCGATGCCGGCCACGGCCTCCATGCAGTCGGCCCGTTCGGCGGCGTCCAGATCGCCGAATTCGGCCACATGGCGATTCCAGATCAGGCGATAGAAGGCCGGGAAGGCCGGCGTGTCGGTGACGCGCACGACGCGCCAGCGCGGCGTGTTCGCAATCAGCAGACCGCCGGCTTCGCGGCACAGGGGGCAGTCGGGTGTGGCGGGGCTCATCGAGGTGGCGCTGGTCAATGAAGAAGATGAGCCGCACTGTAGCAAGAGGACCATCGATGCGCCCCGTCGCCCGCCGACGGCCACACCCTGCGGACCGGCGACAGCGGCGACAGCGGCACGCCGATGTTCAAGGGGCAGGCGACCGGCACCGGGGTCTGCCCGTGCCCCCGCTCAGGGCGTGACCATGGCCACCCGGGGATCGCCCTCACGAACCTCGTCTTCGCTGCGGAACGAGATCAGGAAGGTGTAGCGCTGCTCCTGCTGCTCGCCGTTGCCGGCGTTGCAGCCCATGCGGCTGACCGCGCGCCGGATATGCGAGTGATAGACGTACGGGCCGCCCGTGGAGCGCACCTCGGTGACCTGATCGCCCTTGAGCGTGAAGTCGACCTTCACGTCGCCGGTGGCGCCCTCCCGGTAGACCGGGCGGGCCAGCGAGGCCTGCAGCTTCTCGTCGGCATTCGGGCAGGTCTTGCGCACGTCGGTGCGCGGCGGCGCCGTGGTACGGCCACTGATCTCGACGCGCCCGAGTTCGTCGGACGCCTGCGCCGGAGCCAGGGCCGGCATCAGCAGGGCCAAGGCCAGCGCGCGGAGGGTGTGGGTATTCATCGTCAGCATGGCGTACTCCTGTGTGGATGGGCTGAAGCGGCTTTGACGCGACCGGCAGCGCCGGTCTGATCCAAGACTAGGAGGTCTCGGCGCGCGCCGCTGCGCGGTCTCCCCTCGACAGGGGAGCGCAGGCACCGCCGGGCTCCACAGCATTGACGACCCGCCGCCGGCGCCAGCGCCGCAGGGGTCTGCGGCGACCATGGCCGATGGCACGGTGCCGAATGTCATGGTGCTGGCAAGACCTGGCACCAAGGGCCATCCGGGCATTCGCAGTTCATCAAGCGCAGACGCGGATCGTCACACCGCTGCGCGGCTTGGTCGCCCGCGCCTTGGTCTCGTGGCCGCGAACTCCTAGGCTGAAAGCAAGCCGGCATGCATGCCGCGCCTTGCCCTCTGCCATCAATCATCGAAAGGAGTTCCCATGACCCAAGCCCAAACCCGCTTCCTGCGCCGCACCCTGCTGGCCCTGGCCCTGCCCCTGGGGATCGCCGGCACCGCCGTCGCCCAGCCCACGCAGGACCTCCAGCGCGTGGAGGTGCATGGCCAGCCGCAGGCGGCCCTGCCGATCGGCCGCACCGATGTGCGCGCCACCTGCCCGGGCATCGACGAGGACATGCAGCGCCTGCTGGCGCGCGCCTGGTACCTGGAGGAGCAGGCCGGCGTCGTGCGCGTGGACTTCCAGCTCGACGGCCAGAAGATCGCCGAGGTGCGCTCCAGCGGCGGCCCGCGCTTTTACTACCAGCAAGCGATCCGCAACGCCATGCGACGGCTCAGTTGCAACACCGGCAGCGCCGGCGCGCATCATTTCACGATGCTGGTCAGCTTCGCCGCCGATCAGCAGGCGGCCGACCAGCAGGGCCGGCGGACGGTGGCGCTGCTGGTGCCCTAAACCAGCACGCGCTCGATGCCGCCTGCGTTGGCCCGGCCCACGTAGGCGGGCATCCAGTCCTCGCCAAGGATCTGGCGGGCCATCTCGACGACGATGTAGTCGGCCTCCAGCAGGCCGTTCTGCAGGTCATTGCCATAACGGCTCAGGCCCTGCAGGCAGCTGGGGCAGGAGGTCAGGATCTTCAGATCGTCCTGCGCGCCGACCTTGCCGCTCTCGCGCAGCGCCGTTTCGGTCTTGCGCAGCTCCTCTTCCTTGCGGAAGCGCACCTGGGTCGAGATGTCGGGGCGCGTGACGCCCAGGGTGCCGCTCTCGCCGCAGCAGCGCTCGCTCTTCACGACTTCGGGGCCGAGCAGGGCCTTCACCGTCTTCATCGGCTCCTGCAGCTTCATCGGGCTGTGGCAGGGGTCGTGGTAGAGGTAGGTCTGCTTGCTGTCGAGCGTGATGCCCTTCTCCAGCAGGAACTCGTGGATGTCGATGATGCGGCAGCCCGGGAAGATCTTCTCGAACTCGTAGCCCTGCAGCTGGTCATAGCAGGTGCCGCAGCTCACCACCACGGTCTTGATGTCCAGGTAGTTCAGCGTGTTAGCGACGCGATGGAACAGCACGCGGTTGTCGGTGATGATCTTCTCGGCCTTGTCGAACTGGCCCGAGCCGCGCTGCGGATAGCCGCAGCACAGGTACCCCGGCGGCAGCACGGTCTGCACGCCGGCATGCCAGAGCATGGCCTGCGTGGCCAGGCCCACCTGGCTGAACAGGCGCTCGGAGCCGCAGCCGGGGAAGTAGAACACCGCCTCCGAATCCACCGTCGTCGCCTGCGGGTTGCGGATGATCGGGACATAGTCCTTGTCCTCGATGTCCAGCAGCGCGCGCGCGGTCTTCTTCGGCAGGCCGCCGGGCAGCTTCTTGTTGATGAAGTGGATCACCTGCTCCTTGACCGGCGCGGCGCCCAGCGTGGCGCGCGGCGCGGCGGTCTGCTTCTTGGCGAAGCCCTTCAGCAGATCGTTGGCGAAGCGCTGCGCCTTGAAGCCCACGCCCACCATCGCGCTGCGCGCCAGCTTGATGGTCTCGGGATTGGTGGCGTTGAGCATGAACATGGCCGCGGCATTGCCGGGGCGGAAGCTCTTCTGGCCCATCTTGCGCAAGAGGTTGCGCATATTCATCGTCACGTCGCCGAAGTCGATCTTGACCGGGCAGGGGTTGACGCATTTGTGGCAGACCGTGCAATGGTCGGCCACATCCTCGAACTCCTCCCAATGCTTGATCGAGACGCCGCGGCGGGTCTGCTCCTCGTAGAGGAAGGCCTCGACCAGCAGCGAGGTCGCGAGGATCTTGTTGCGCGGCGAATAGAGCAGGTTGGCGCGCGGCACATGCGTCGCGCAGACCGGCTTGCACTTGCCGCAGCGCAGGCAGTCCTTGACGCTGTCGGCGATCGCGCCGATGTCGCTCTGCTGCATGATCAGCGACTCGTGGCCCATCAGCCCGAAGCTCGGCGTATAGGCATTGGTCAGATCGGCAAAGGTGGTCTGCGCGTCGGGCCCGCCCGGGCGCAGCAGCTTGCCCTTGTTGAAGCGCCCTTCTGGGTCGACCTTGGCCTTGTAGCCGGCAAAGGGCGCCAGTTCCTCGTCGGTCAGGAATTCCAGCTTGGTGATGCCGATGCCATGCTCGCCCGAGATCACGCCGTCCAGGCTGCGCGCCAGCTTCATGATGCGGGCCACGGCCTCGTGGGCCGTCTGCAGCATCTGGTAGTTGTCGGAGTTGACCGGGATGTTGGTGTGCACATTGCCGTCGCCGGCATGCATGTGCAGCGCCACCCAGACGCGGCCGCGCAGCACCTCCTTGTGGATGCGCTTGGCCTCCTCGAGGATGGGCGCGAACGAGGCGCCGCTGAAGATGTCCTGCAGCGGCTTGAAGATCTGGGTCTTCCAGGAGGCGCGCAGCGAATGGTCCTGCAGCCGGTCGAAGAAGCTGCGCTCCTCGCCGCGCGGCAGGTCCAGCTCCTGCATCCAGCGCTGCCAGAGCCGGTGCACCTCGGCCAGCAGGGCCAGGGCCTGGGCCACGCGGTCCTCCAGCAGCTCGGCGCTGGGAATCTCGCCGGCGTCGTCGCTCTTGCCCAGCGGCAGGTTGCCGCGCTCGAACAGCTCGGTCAGCGCGTCCACCAGGGCCAGCTTGTTGCGCAGGCTCAGCTCGATATTGATGCGCTCGATGCCCAGCGTGTATTCGCCCATGCGCTCCAGCGGAATCACCACATCCTCGTTCACCTTGAAGGCATTGGTGTGCTTGGAGATCGCGGCGGTGCGCTTGCGGTCGAGCCAGAACTTCTTGCGCGCGTCGGCGCTGATCGCGATGAAGCCCTCGCCCGAGCGGCCGTTGGCCAGGCGCACCACCTCGGAGGTGGCGCGCGCCACCGCGTCGGCATCGTCGCCGACGATGTCGCCGATCAAGACCATCTTCGGCAGCCCGGTGCCGCCCGCGGCACCGGTCGGATTCGCGCGCTTGCTCTTGGTGCTGTAGCCCACCGCCTTCAGGTAGCGGTCGTCCAGGTGCTCCAGGCCGGCGAGGATCGCGCCGCCGGGCTTCTTCGCCTCGGCGAACATGAAGTCCTTGATGTCGACGATCGAGGGCACGCAGTCCTTGGGGTTGCCGAAGAACTCCAGGCAGACCGTGCGCGTGTGCGCCGGCATCTTGTGCACCACCCAGCGGGCGCTGGTGATCAGGCCGTCGCAGCCTTCCTTCTGGATGCCGGGCAGGCCGGCCAGGAACTTGTCGGTGACATCCTTGCCCAGGCCTTCCTTGCGGAAGCTGCGGCCCGGGATGTCCAGGCGCTCGGTGCGCTCCAGCTTCTTGCCGGTGGCGTCGAAATAGCGCAGCTCGAAGCTGGCCATCTCGGCGTCATGGATCTTGCCGAGGTTGTGGTCCAGGCGTATCACCTCCAGCCACTTGGCCTCGGGCGTCACCATCTTCCAGCTGGCCAGGTTGTCCAGCGCCGTGCCCCACAGCACGGCCTTCTTGCCACCGGCGTTCATCGCGATATTGCCGCCCACGCAGCTGGCCTCGGCCGAGGTGGGGTCGACCGCGAACACATAGCCATGCTGCTCGGCCAGATCGGCCACGCGCTGGGTGACGACGCCGGCCTCGCTCCAGATCGTCGCCACGGGCCGGCCCACCCCGGGCAGTTCCAGCAGCTCGACGCCGCCGCTCAGGCCCTCCAGCTTCTCGGTGTTGATCACCGCGCTGTTCCACACCAGCGGCACGGCGCCGCCGGTGTAGCCGGTGCCGCCGCCGCGCGGGATGATGGTCAGGCCCAGCTCGACGCAGTCCTTCACCAGCTGGGCCATCTCGGCCTCGGTGTCGGGGGTCAGCACGACAAAGGGGTACTCGACGCGCCAGTCGGTCGCGTCGGTCACATGCGAAACGCGCGACAGGCCGTCGAACTTGATGTTGTCCTTGGCCGTGTGCCTGCCCAGCAGGCGCGTCGTGCGGCGGCGCAGCTCGGCCACCTGGGCGAACTGGTCCGCAAACTGCTGCACCGCGGCGCGGGCCGCCGCCAGCAGCTCGCCCACATGGGCGTCGCGCGCCGGATCGGCCGCCGGGTCGCGGCGCTTCTCCACCTCGTGCAGCCGGTGGTTCAGGGCCTCGATCAGCAGCGTGCGGCGCTTCGGGTTGTCCAGCAGGTCGTCCTGCAGATAGGGATTGCGCTGCACCACCCAGATGTCGCCCAGCACCTCGTAGAGCATGCGCGCCGAACGGCCGGTGCGGCGCTCCTCGCGCAGCCGGTTCAAGAGCTCCCAGGGGCGCGAGCCCAGCAGGCGGATCACGATCTCGCGGTCCGAGAACGAGGTGTAGTTGTAGGGAATCTCGCGCAGGCGCGGGGCGGCCTCGTGGGCGTCGAGAGCGGCGGAGGGCATCGGCTGATGCGGTGCATTCATGGCGGCCGGGCGCTGAAGCGCCCATGGTTGGCCGGAGGCTGGCAAACATGCCCCCGGCGAGCTGGAATTTTCGCGTTCTCACGCGACGCGCCGGGCTTGTGGCCACGGCCAGCGGGGTCAGGGGTCGACCCCAGGCGTCGGACCTCAAATCCTACCGCAGTGCAGCATGCCTCTTGCGGGGCGGGGCATTGTCGCGCCGGCTTTTGACGCCATCGGTGCACCAAATCGCCACATCCGCACCCGGTTTCGGCGCGTCATGCCATGCGCGCCGCACCACATCCGGGCCACGCCCTATTGAAAGGGCGTCGCGCCCATGTCACAACGCGGATGTCACAATTGTCAAATAGGCTTGGCCGCGCCGCCGCAACCTCGTCGCCGGCGACCGAGTTACATAAAAACGGAGCTTCCCAGACAATGAAGAATAAGTCCATGCAACTTGCTGCCGCCCTGCTCGCGGCCGGCCTCGCCAGCGGCGTCCAGGCTCAGACCGAAATCCAGTGGTGGCACTCGATGGGCGGCGCGCTCGGCGAATGGGTCAACGACCTGGCCCGCGACTTCAATGCCAGCCAGAAGGACTACAAGATCGTCCCAACCTTCAAGGGCAGCTACGACGAATCGATGACGGCCGCGATCGCCGCCTTCCGCGCCGGCAACGCCCCCCATGTGCTGCAGGTCTTCGAGGTCGGCACCGCCACGATGATGGCCAGCAAGGGCGCGATCAAGCCGGTGGCCGAGGTGATGAAGGAGGGCGGCGCCAAGTTCGACCCGAGCGCCTATGTGCCCGCGGTGTCCGGCTACTACACGGCACCGAACGGCCAGATGCTGAGCTTCCCCTTCAACAGCTCGACCACGGTGTTCCACTACAACAAGGACGCCTTCAAGGCCGCCGGCCTGGACCCCGAGAAGGCCCCCAGCACTTGGCCCGAGGTGGCGCTGGCCGCCGCCAAGCTGAAGGCCAGCGGCCACAAATGCCCGTTCACCAGCAGCTGGATCAGCTGGACCCAGTTCGAGAGCTTCTCGGCCTGGCACAACGTCGAGTTCGCCAGCAAGAACAACGGCTTCGGCGGCCTGGACACGCGCCTGAACTTCAGCACGCCGCTGCATGTGCGCCACATCGAGAACCTGGCGAACATGGCCAAGCAGGGCCTGTTCGTCTACAAGGGCCGCGGCAATGCCGCCGACAACACCTTCGTGGCCGGCGAGTGCGCGATGATGACCGGCAGCTCGGGCCTGTATGCCAACGTGAAGAAGAACGCCAAGTTCGCCTTCGGCATCGCCCCGCTGCCCTACTACCCCGACGTGACCGGCGCGCCGCAGAACACCGTGATCGGCGGCGCCAGCCTGTGGGTGATGTCCGGCAAGAAGCCCGCCGAGTACCAGGGCATCGCGGCCTTCTTCAGCTATCTGGCCAAGGCCGACGTGGCCTCCGAGAGCCACAAGCGCACCGGCTACCTGCCGGTCACCAAGGCGGCCTATGAGCTGACCGAGAAGAGCGGCTTCTACAAGGCCAACCCCGGCACCGACGTGGCCGTCACGCAGATGATCCGCAAGACCACCGACAAGTCGCGCGGCGTGCGCCTGGGCAATTTCGTCCAGATCCGCACCATCATCGACGAGGAGATGGAGCAGGTCTGGGGCGGCAAGAAGTCGCCCAAGGAAGGCATCGACGCCGCGATCAAGCGCGGCAACGAACAGCTGGAACGTTTCCAGAAGGCCAACAAATAAGCCCCGGGGCTTGAGCAAAAACGGCCCGCCGCCCCCGGATCACCGGGGCGGCGGGTTGATGCTTTTAGAAGGGACCTCATGTCCGTAGAAAAACGAGTCCTGTTCCGCTCGCGCTGGCTGCCCTGGCTGCTGCTGACGCCCCAGGTGCTGGTGATCAGCGTGTTCTTCTTCTGGCCCGCGGGCCAGGCCCTGCTGCAGTCGCTGCAGCAGCAGGATGCCTTCGGCATGTCGACCGAGTTCGTCGGGCTGGAGAACTTCCGCCACCTGTTCAACGACGAGAGCTATCTGGCCTCGTTCCAGACCACCGCGGTGTTCTCGATCCTGGTGGCGGTGTTCGGCCTGAGCAGCTCGCTGCTGCTGGCGGTGATGGCCGACCGCGTGGTCAAGGGCGCCGCGGTCTACAAGACCCTGCTGATCTGGCCCTATGCGGTAGCGCCCGCGATCGCCGGCGTGCTGTGGCTCTTCATGTTCGCGCCCTCGATCGGCATCGTCGCCTACGGCCTGCGCAGCATGGGCGTGGACTGGAACCACCTGCTGAACTCCGACCATGCGATGACCCTGGTGGTACTGGCCGCGGTCTGGAAGCAGATCTCCTACAACTTCCTGTTCTTCCTGGCGGGCCTGCAGTCGATCCCGAAATCGCTGATCGAGGCCGCCGCGATCGACGGCGCCAGCCCCTGGCGGCGCTTCTGGACCATCGTGTTCCCGCTGCTGACGCCCACCACCTTCTTCCTGCTGGTGATCAATGTCGTCTACGCCTTCTTCGACACCTTCGGCATCATCGACGCGGCCACCCATGGCGGCCCGGGCAAGGACACCGCGATCCTGGTCTACAAGGTCTATTACGACGGTTTCAAGGCCATGGACCTGGGCGGCTCGGCCGCGCAGTCGGTGGTGCTGATGTTCATCGTCGTCGTGCTGACGGTCGTGCAGTTCCGCTACGTCGAAAAGAAGGTGCAGTACTGATCATGATCGAACGCCGCCCCGCCCTCACCTTCGTCTCGCACCTGGTCCTGATCCTGGGGGTGCTGATCGTCGCCTTCCCGCTCTACATCACCTTCGTCGCCTCCACCCACACGGCCGAGGCCATCGTCCAGGCCCCGATGCCGCTGCTGCCCGGCGGCCATCTGCTGGAGAACTATGTCGCCGCCATCCAGGGCACCGGCGGCGGCGCCGGCTCCAAGGCGCCGGTGGGCCAGATGATGCTGGTCAGCCTGGTCTGCGCGCTGGCCATCTCGATCGGCAAGATCGCGATCTCGCTGCTCTCGGCCTTTGCGATCGTCTACTTCCGCTTCCCGGCCAAGATGTTCTTCTTCTGGGCCATCTTCGTCACCTTGATGCTGCCGGTGGAGGTGCGCATCGGGCCGACCTACCAGGTGGTGTCGGACCTGAGCCTCTTGAACACCTATGCCGGCCTGACCGTGCCGCTGATCGCCTCGGCCACCGCCACCTTCCTGTTCCGGCAGTTCTTCCTGACCGTGCCGGACGAACTGGTCGAGGCCGCGCGCATGGACGGTGCCGGCCCGATGCGCTTCTTCAAGGACGTGCTGCTGCCGCTCTCGAGCACCAGCATCGCGGCGTTGTTCGTGATCCAGTTCATCTACGGCTGGAACCAGTACCTGTGGCCGCTGCTGGTGACGACCGAGGAGCATATGTACCCGGTCGTGATCGGCATCAAGCGCATGATCTCCGGCGGCGACGCCGGCAACGAGTGGAACATCATCATGGCCACCGCGATGCTGGCGATGATCCCGCCCGCCCTGGTCGTGATACTGATGCAGAAATGGTTCGTCAAGGGCCTGGTGGATACAGAGAAATGAACCACCCCCTACGGCCTGCGGCCGCCCCCTCAAGGGGGCACGTCCGAGCGACCGGCGGAGCCGGATCGCCGGACGTCGCTCGGTCCGGGTCGTGGCATGCGCTTGGCGGCGCGACTCGCCGCCGATAACCGATACAGAACAAACAAATCATGGCAAGCATTTCCCTGCGCAATGTGGTCAAGCGCTATGGCCACGGCCCCAAGGCCAACCCCGTGATCCACGGGGTCAATGCCGAGATCAAGGACGGCGAGTTCATCGTCATCGTCGGCCCCTCGGGCTGCGGCAAGAGCACCCTGCTGCGCATGGTGGCCGGGCTGGAGGAGATCTCCGGCGGCGAGATCGCGATCGGCCCGCGCGTGGTCAACAACGTCGAACCGGCCGAGCGCGACATCGCGATGGTGTTCCAGAACTACGCGCTCTATCCGCATATGAGCGTGTTCGAGAACATGGCCTATGGCCTGAAGATCAAGAAGGTGCCGCTGGAAGAGATCAAGCAGCGCGTCGACAAGGCCGCCAGGATCCTCGAGCTGGCGCACCTGCTGGAGCGCACGCCGCGCCAGCTCTCCGGCGGCCAGCGCCAGCGCGTCGCGATGGGCCGCGCCATCGTGCGCAACCCGCAGGTCTTCCTGTTCGACGAGCCCCTGTCCAACCTGGACGCCAAGCTGCGCGCCCAGACCCGGCTGGAGATCCAGAAGCTGCACCACGAGCTGGGCGTCACCTCGCTCTTCGTCACGCACGACCAGGTGGAGGCCATGACCCTGGCCCAGCGCATGATCGTGATGAACGGCGGCCATATGGAGCAGATCGGCACGCCCGAGCAGGTCTACCACCGCCCCGCCACCACCTTCGTCGCCGGCTTCATCGGCTCGCCGCCGATGAACCTGCTGACCGGCCAGGCCCAGGGTTCGACGTTCACGGTCGGCGGCGTCACGCTGGCCCTGCCCGCTGCCGCACCGCGCGACGGCGAGCTGATCATGGGCCTGCGCCCCGAGCACCTCGATCATTGGAAAGGGATGGACGACCCTTATGCCCCCCAAGGAGGTGCCGCCGCTCTTGGGAGCGGCACGGCGAGCGGCACGGTCGGCTGGCCCTTCCGGGTCGAGATGATCGAGATGCTGGGCGCCGAGCGCCTGATCTACGGCCGGCTGGGCACCGAGCAGTTCACCTTGCGCATCGACGGCACCCTGGTGCCGCCCAAGGTCGGCGACACCTTGATGCTGGAGGTGTCGGCCCAGCAACTGCACTGGTTCGACGCCCAGAGCAAGCAGCGGGTGGAGTGAGCTGAGCCCACCCCCTACGCGCTGCGCGCGCCCCCTCAAGGGGGCGGCACCGGCGGCCCGGCAAAGCCGGATCCGCGGTGCCCGACTCGGGAATGCACGACATGGTTATGGATACATCAAACACCTGGCCCATGCCCTTCTGGATCGCCCATCGCGGCGCCGGCAAGCTGGCGCCCGAGAACACCTTGGCGGCCTTCCGCGAGGGCGCGCGCCATGGCTGGCGCGCCTTCGAATGCGACGTGAAGCTGAGCAGCGACGGCGTGCCCTTCCTGCTGCACGACGCCACCTTGAACCGCACCACGCCGGAGCGCGGCGTGGCCGGCGAGCGCCCCTGGGCCGAGCTCTCGCGCATCGACGCCGGCATCCGCCACGGCCGCGGCTATGCCGGCGAGCCGATTCCCAGCCTCGACGCGCTGGCCCGCTACTGCATCGCCAACCGCTTCGCGCTGAACATCGAGATCAAGCCGACCCCCGGGCTGGAGCGCCATACCGGCGAGGTGGTCGGCCGCGAGGCCCGTCGGCTCTGGGCGGGCAGCGGCATGTTGCCCTTGTTCAGCTCCTTCCAGCCCGAGGCCCTGGCCGGCGCCCGCACGACGGCGCCCGAGATCGCGCGCGGCCTGCTGGTCGACAGTCTGTGGGACGGCTGGCTCGATACCGCCCTCGCCCTGGGCTGCCGCGCCGTGATCGGCAACTATGTGCTGATGCGGCGCGCCCTGGTCGAGCAGCTGCACGCCGCCGGTCTGAAGGCCGTGGTCTACACGGTCAACGACCCGGCCGCCGCGCAATGGCTGCTGGCCAATGGGGTGGACGGCATCATCAGCGACGCGGTGGATCGCTTCGCGCCCGCCGCGACCTGAGCATCACAGCCGCTCGACCGGGATGCAGATCTCGCAGCCGAAGCGGCCGCTGGCGGGGTCGAAGCAGTCCGGATCGCCGTAGTACTCGAAGCAGGGCCGGTCGTCGCAGCGGTAGCCGCTGGCGGGCAGCCATGCACGGAACAGCTCGGCCCAGGCCGCCCCGATCTCGTCGGCCCGCCCCAGGAAGCGGGCCACCGCGTAGCGGCCGCCCGGCAGCTCGGCGATGCAGCTCTCGCCGCCGGCGCGGTAGTCGGGCCCGACGGCCACCGCGGCGTCGTAGCGGCATTGCGACGGCGGCGTGATGCTGGGGTCGTCATGGGCGATGCCGTAGCTCGGCCGCCCGGCGAGGCCCTCGGTCTCCAGCCAGGGCCCGACCCGCTCCCGCCAGAAACGCCCGATGGCCGGGCCATAGGGGCCGATCAGGCGCAGGTAGGCGACGCGCTCGGCGGGGAAGGTCTTGATCTCGACATGCATGATGGACTCGGAATTAGGGTGGCGATGGGCGCCATCATCGGCGCGCGCCGCCGCGCCGTCCTGATCCAGATTGCGGACCCGCCTCAATGCCTCGCGCTGCTCGTCCAGATAGGCCGCATGGCGCTGCGGTGCCGCCGCGCGCCAGGCGCTGGGCGAGCAGCCGAAGTGCAGCTTGAAGGCGCGTGCGAAGGCCTCGCCGGAACCGAAGCCCACGCCCAGGCCCACCGCCAGCACGGCCTCGCGCGGTCGCTGGATCAGGCGCTGCGCCGCCGTTTCCAGGCGCCGCCGCTGCCGGTAGGCGCCCAGGGTTTCGCCCATCCAGGCGGCGAACAGGCGGTGGAAGTGAAAGGCCGAGAAATGCGCCAGCGCGGCCAGCGCAGGCAGGTCCAGCGCTGCGTCCAGGTGCGCGTCGATATGGTCGAGCACCCGGTTCATGCGCCGCGCGTAGACGCGCCGGCTGGCGTGCGGCGCCGCCATTAGCCCTTCAGGTGCTTGTCGAGGAACTCGACCATGCGCCGGTAGGCCTCGGCCTCGTTCTTCTTCTTGGCGAAGCCGTGGCCCTCGTCCGGGAACACCAGGTACTCGACCGGCACGCCGTTCTGCTTCGCCGCCTCGACGATCTCGTCGCTTTCGGGCTTGATCACGCGCGGATCGTTGGCGCCCTGGATCACCATCAGCGGCACGCGGATGTTCTTGGCATGGAACAGCGGCGAGGTGGCGACCAGGAAGTCCTTGTCCTTCGCCGGATCGCCGATCTCCTGGTACAGGGCCAGGCGGAAGCTCTCCCAGTAGGGCGGGATCGATTCCAGCGTGCGCAGCCAGTTGGAGACGCCGAAGATGTCCACGCCCACCTTGAAGGCCTCCGGCCGGAAGGTCAGCGCGGCCAGGGTCATGTAGCCGCCGTAGGAGCCGCCCATGATGGCGATGCGGTCGGGGTCGATCACGCCGGTGCCGGCCAGGAAGGTCTTGGCCTCGATGCAGTCCCACAGCGGCTCGCGGCCATGCTTGCCGTCGTCGGCGGTGAAGAAGCTCTTGCCATAGCCCGAGCTGCCGCGGTTGTTGATGCCCAGCACCGCATAGCCCTGGTTGGCCAGGTATTGCGACAGCGCCGAGTAGCCGCGCGAGGTCTGGCCGCCAGGCCCGCCATGCACCAGCACGATGGCCGGCACCTTCCGCGCGGCCGAGGCGCCCCTGGGCTCGTAGTAGACCGAGGGGATCACCAGGCCGTCGAAGGACTTGAAGCGCACGATGCGCGCCTCGACCAGTTCGTTCGGGTCGATCTCCTTGGACAGGCTCTGGGTCAGCTGCCTGACCTGGCGGCTGGCGAAGTCGTAGACGAACAGATTGCTGGGTGCTCGATCGCCGTTGACGTAAAAGGCCATCTTCTGGCCGCTGCGCGAAAAGTGCAGGCCGCGGATCTGGCCCTCGGGCAGCGGGGGCAGCGCCGCCGGCCGGCCGTCGGGCCCGCTGATACGCACCTGGATGCTGGCGTCGGCATTGATGCCGGTGACGCGGTAGCGGCCGTCGCGCGAGTAGTCGCTGAACACGATGTCCCAGTCGGCCCTCTCGAACTCGCTCTTGCTGCCGCTGGCCAGGTCATGGGCCACCAGGCGGCTGAACTCGCTGCCCTCGTTGGACAGCAGTAAGAGGCGCTTGGCGTCGGGCGTGAAGCTGGCCGCCTCGAAGGAGGCCACGCCCTGGTGTGGCGTGATATGCGTGGTCTGCTGGGTCCGGAGGTCGTGCAGGTAGACGTCGGAGTCGGCCGTCGTGTTGGTCTTGGTCAGCGCCAACCAGCGGCCGTCGCGGCTGATCTCGCTGACGGTCAGGCCCTTATCGTCCTGGTAGACCAGGCTGCGCGCATAGGTTCTGGCGTCGAAGCGGTAGAGGTCGAAGAAGCGCGCATCGCGCTCGTTGGTCAGCACGTAGAAGCCGCTGTCGTCATGCGCCCAGCCGGCGAACTGAGCCTTGAGCTTGTCGCCGGGGGTCAGGTCTTTTTCGCTGCCGTCGAGTTCGCGCACGTACAGATGGTTCTGCTCGTTGCCGCCCTGGTCGCGCGTGAACAGCACGCGGTCGTCGGCGGGGAAATAGCCCACCGCGTAGTTGCTGTCGGTGGTCGAGCGGGTCAGCGCCTGCGCGGTGCCGCCGGCCGCCGGCATCGAGTAGACATTGAAGATGCCGCTGGCATTGCTGGAGAACAGGATGCGCTGTTCGTCGGCCGAGAAGGAGGCGCCGCTGATCCGCGTCGTCGCCATGAACTGCTCGATCGTGTAGCGCTTGGTCGGCTTGTTCGCGGCGGTCGGTGCCGGCGTCTTGCCGGCGGCTTCGGCGGCACCGGCTACCGTCATCGGAGCCAGCACGACCATCGTCGCGGCGAGCAGCGCCATCCTCGCCATCCTGACGGAAACGGCCGTGGCCCTGCACTGCTTCATCATCATTCGCATCTGGGACTCTCCTCATCAGATGGTGCCGGCCGAGACGCCAGCGCCAGGGAGCGAATATAGAAGTCGGCCCGGGCCGCCAAGCGACGGCCTCCGACGGACTGCGGCTTGCGAGGCATGAACGGCGGCCGCCCGGCCTTCCCCCAATTGCCGACGGACGGCGCCCTTCGTTAGGCTCACGTGCCCGTCAAATCACGGGCGGCGCCGAGCCACACCATCCAAGACGGAGGAGAACATGACAATGACGACACATCGGCCCTGGGCCGTTCTGAGCCTTGCCCTGGTGCTGAGCGCCTGCGCTAGCTACCAGCCCGTGCCCTCTGACTACAAGGGGCCGACGGCGTTGGTCAAGGACACCGGTTTTTCTGAAAGCGGCACCAAGGCGCAGATGTTTGCCCTGACCGAGATCGACGGCAATCGCGTGATGAACGCCTTTGGGGCCAGCGCCGGCGCCAGCCGGGGGCGTGGCGCCGCGCTGACGACCGTGTTCCCGGAGCGTGCCATCCAGGCCCGACCGATGAAGGTGACGATCTCGGCCAGCCATGCCACCGGCGCGCCCATCCATGCGATGGCCAGCCAGATGGCCGGCACTTTTTTCTCCGTTGACGGTATCGTGGATTTCTCGCCCAGGCCGGACGGGAGGTACGCCGTCAAGGGCGTGTTGAAGAAGGAAAAATCGTCGGTCTGGATCGAGGATCTGGAGACCGGGCAGCCGGCGACCGCGGTGATCTCGAAATAGACGGGCCAACGCGGCGCGTGGTCCCGGTCCATGCCCGGACAAGGGCTGGCTGGCCGCCCGGCAATTGGGATTGACAGCCATGGGCGCGCGGCGCCAACTCTGGCGCGCTCGACATTCGCTAGCCCAACCCGGAGTCAGGAGTCGATATGAAGCTCTCCCGCATTGCGTCAATCGCGCTGGGCAGCATGACCTGCCTGGCCCTTCCCGACATGGCCCTGGCGCAGGCCCCCTACACGGTCGTGATGCGCGGCCTGGACAATCCGCGCGGGCTCGGCTTCGCACCCAACGGGGCCCTCCATGTGGCGGAGGCCGGTCGCGGCGGCAGCGGGCCCTGCGTGCTCAGCCCGGTCGGCGAGATGCGCTGTTTCGGCAACAGCGGCGCGATCACGCGCCTGTGGCAGGGCCAGCAGGCCCGCGTGCTGGAGGGCCTGCCCTCGCATGCCCTGCCCGACGGCTCGTCCGCGAGCGGGCCCAACGGCATCTCCTTCCAGGGCAGCGGCGGCGCCTACATCACGATGGGCCTCGGCGGTGGTCCGGCCTTCGCCGCGGCGTTTGGCAGCGATCTGTTCGGCACCCTGATCCACATGGCCGCGAGCGGCAGCTGGAGGGTGGCGGCCGATATTGCCCGCCACGAATTCGAGCAGAACCCGGCCGGCGGCCCCGTCGACTCCAATCCCTTCGGCGTGCTGGCCGAGCCCGGTGGGCAGTTGATCGCCGACGCGGGGGCGAATGCCCTGCTGCGCGTCGCCGGCAACGGCAGCGTCGAGACGGTGGCGGTGCTGCCGCCCCAGGCCAACCCCACGCTGCCGCGCGTCGGCCCGCCGATGATCGAGGCCGTGCCCACCGCCGTGACCCGGGGGGCCGACGGCTCGCTCTATGTCGGCCAGCTGTCGGGCTTCCCCTTCGTGCAGGGGTTGGCGAACATCTACCGGCTGCGGCCGGGCCAGGGCCCCGCACTCCACTGCGCCGGCTTCAAGACCATCATGGGTCTCGCCGCCGCAGCGGACGGCAGCCTCTATGTGGTCGAGAACGCGACCGGCGGCTTGTTCTTCTCGCCGAACTCGGGCCAGCTGTCCCGCGTCGCGCCGGACTGCTCGCGCACCACGCTGATGGCCGGGCTCGCACGCCCGACCTCGGTGGCGGTGGGCGCGGACGGCGCGGTCTATGTGACGAACTACGGCGTCACCCCCGGCGTCGGCGAGGTGCTGCGGATCGCGCCCTGAAGCGCGGCGCGGCCGCAGCATGGGGCGGCCGCCGCCGCCCCGGCTCACTTGCCGGTGGGCACCTTGCCCTCGACGCCCTTCACATAGAAGCCGATGCCCGACAGGAACTTGTCGTCGGCGACCTCGTCCTGCTTCAGGATCTCCTTGCCGTCCTGGCCGACGATCGGGCCCTTCCAGATCGCGAAGCTGCCGTCCTTCAGGCCGGCCTTGACCTTCTCGACCTGCTCCTTCGCATCGGCCGGCACGATCTCGGCCACCGAGACCATGTCGATCGCGCCTTCCTTGACGCCCCACCAGGCATGCTTGCCTGCGCCGGCCGCCCATTTGCCGTCCAGCGCCTCGCGCACCGCGGCGATGTAGTAGGGCGCCCAGTTGATCACGGCCGAACCCAGGTGGGCCTTGGGGCCGTAGGCGGTCATGTCCGAATCCCAGCCGAAGGCGTACTTGCCGTTCTTCTCGGCGGTCTGCAGCACCGCGCTGGAGTCGGTGTTCTGCATCAGCACGTCGGCGCCGCCGTTGATCAGGCTCTGCGCCGCCTCGGTCTCCTTCGGCGGATCGAACCACTGGTTGACCCACACGACCTTGACCTTGACCTTCGGATTCGTGCTCTGTGCGCCCAGCGTGAAGCTGTTGATGTTGCGGATCACCTCGGGAATCGGGATCGAGCCGACCACGCCCAAGGTATTGCTCTTGGTCATCTTGCCGGCGATCACGCCGGCCATATAGGCGCCCTCGTAGGTGCGCGAGTCGTAGGTGCGCATGTTGTCGGCCTGCTTGTAGCCGGTGGCATGCTCGAACTTCACGTCCTTGCTGTCGGCCGCGACCTTCAGCATCGGCTCCATATAGCCGAAGGTGGTGCCGAAGATCAGCTTGTTGCCCTGGCCGGCCATGTCGCGGAACACGCGCTCGGCGTCGGCCGACTCGGGCACCTTCTCGACGAAGCTGGTGACGATCTTGTCGCCGAACTCCTTCTCGACCGCCTTGCGCGCATTGTCGTGCGCGAAGGTCCAGCCGCCGTCGCCGACCGGGCCGATATAGGCGAATGCGATCTTCAGCGGCTCGGGCTTGGCCGCGGCGGCCGGCTCCGACGCGGGTGTCGCCGCCTGCTCCTCCTTCTTGCCGCAGCCCGCCAGGGCCGCGATGGCGGCCATGGCGGCCGCCAGCTTCAGCAGATCGCGCTTGTTCTTCGATGTCATGGGAAAAGTCCTCCGAGGGGTGGATCAGGAACCGGGGAAAAACGGCTTGCCCAGCGAGGCCGGCATATTGGCACGGATGAAGCTCGCATTGCTGGAGATCAGCACCAGCACGACGATGGTGGACAGATAGGGCAGCATCGAGAGGAACTGGCTCGCGATCTCCACGCCCTGCCCCTGCAGATGGAACTGCAGCATCGTGACGAAGCCGAACAGATAGGCGCCGAGCAAGACCCGCGCCGGGCGCCAGGTGGCGAAGGTGGTCAGCGCCAGCGCGATCCAGCCCTTGCCGGCGATCATGCCCTCCACCCACAGCGGCGTGTAGATCACCGAGACATAGGCGCCGGCCAGGCCGCACAGCGCGCCGCCGGCCATCACGGCGGCCAGGCGGATGCGCCGCACCGGGTAGCCCAGCGCATGGGCCGACTCGGGCGACTCGCCCACCGCACGCAGCACCAGCCCGGCGCGCGAGCGGTACAGGAACCAGGCCAGGAACAAGGTCAGCGCGATCGCCAGGTACACCATCGGGTGGTGGCGGAACAGCGCGGGGCCCAGCAAGGGGATGTCGGCAAGACCCGGCACCGCAAAGCTGGGCCGCGTGCCGAGCTTCTCCTGCACATAGCCGATGCCCACAAACGCCGAGAAGCCCGCGCCGAACAGGCTCAGCGCCAGGCCGGCCGCGTACTGGTTGGTGTTGAGCCAGATCACCAGCAGGCCGAAGACCGCCGCCAGCAGCGCGCCCGCGCCCATGCCGGCCGCGAAGGCCAGCCAGTCGCTGCCGGTGTGCACCGCGGTGGCGAAGCCGGCGATCGCGGCCACCAGCATCATGCCCTCGGCGCCCAGGTTGACGATGCCGGAGCGTTCGTTGATCAGCAGGCCCAGGGCCGCGATCGCCAGCAGGGTGCCGGCGTTCATCGCCGCGGCGACGAGCAATGCGTAGCTTTCCATCTCAATGGCCCGCCCGGCCGCCCGAAGGGCCGTTGCGCCCCCTCGGGGGGCAGTGAGCGAAGCGAACGTGGGGGTAGTTCATGCCTCAGGCCTTCATGGGCTTGCCGAAACGCAAGCGGTAATGGATCAGGGTGTCGCAGGCCAGCAGGGTGAACAGCAGGAGGCCCTGGAACACGCCGGTGATCGATTTGGGCAGGCCCAGGCGCGACTGCGCCAGCTCGCCGCCGATGTAGAACATGCTCATCAGGATGGCCGAGAACACGATGCCCACCGGATGCAGCCGGCCCACGAAGGCCACGATGATGGCCGCGAAGCCATAGCCGGCCGGCACATGCGGCGTCAGCTGGCCCAGCGGCCCGGCGGCCTCCAGCGCGCCGGCCAGGCCGGCCATGCCGCCCGAGAGCAGCAGCGCCGTCCACAGCGCGCGGCGCGAGGAGAAGCCCGCATAGCGCGCCGCCGCCGGCGCCAGGCCACCCACCTGCAGCGCGAAGCCGGCATAGGTGCGGAACAGCAGCAGCCAGAAACTTAAGCCCGCGGCCAACGCGATCAGCACGCCGATATTGACGCGCCAGCCCTCGACCAGGCGCGGGACCTTGGTCGCGGCCAGGAAGCTGATGGTCTGCGGGAAGTTGTAGCCGTTCGGATCCTTCCAGGGCCCGTAGACCAGGTAGCCCAGCAGCAGCTCGGCCACATAGACCAGCATCAGGCTGACCAGGATCTCGCTGGCGTTGAAGCGGTCGCGCAGCAGCGCGGTGAGCGCGGCCCAGGCCATGCCGCCGGCCACGCCGGCCAAGAGGATCAGCACGACGATGCCGCGCCCGGTGTCGGGCGTGGCCTGCATCGCCACCCAGCCGCCGGCCAGCGCGCCGACGATGAACTGGCCCTCGGCGCCGATGTTCCAGACATTGGAGCGGAAGCACAGCGCCAGGCCCAGCGCGATCAGCACCAGCGGCGTGGCCTTGATGCCCAGCTCGCTCCAGGCATAGGCGTTGCGGATCGGCTCCCAGAAGAACATCTGCAGGCCGCGCAGCGGGTCCTTGCCCAGCAGCACGAACAGGCCCAGGCCCAGCAGCACCGTGACGGCCAGCGCCAGCAGCGGCGAGGCCAGCGACATCCAACGGGAAGGCTGCGGCCGGACCTCAAGCCTCAGCATGCCCGCGCTCCTCTGGCCCGGTCCACAAACCGCTCATCCATTCTCCGATCTTCTCCACCGTGGCCTCGCCCACCGGCAGCGCCGGCGACAGGCGTCCCTTGGCCATCACCACCAGCCGGTCGCTGATCTCGAACAGCTCGTCCAGTTCCTCGCTGACCACCAGCAGCGCGCAGCCGGCATCGCGCAGTTTCAGGAGTTCGCCGCGGATCTGCGCGGCCGCGCCGACGTCGACGCCCCAGGTCGGCTGGGCGATCACCAGCACCTTGGGGCTTGCGGCGATCTCGCGCCCGACGATGAACTTCTGCAGATTGCCGCCCGACAGGCTCCTGGCCGCGGCGTCCGGGCCGCCGGCCCTGACGCCGAAGCGCGTGATCAGCCCGGCCGCCATGCGGCGCAGCTCGCCGCTGGCGATCCAGCCGCCGGCCTTGACGGCCTCGGTGCGGGTCAGCAAGAGGTTCTGCGCCAGCGACAGGGTCGGCACCGCGCCGCGGCCCAGGCGCTCCTCGGGCACGAAATGCAGGCCCAGGCGGCGCCGGCGGCGCGCGCCGGCGCGGGCGATGTCCTGGCCGAACAGCAGGATGCTGCCCTTGGGCGCACGCGGGTCCTCGCCCGACAGCGCGGCCATCAGCTCCTGCTGGCCATTGCCCGAGACCCCGGCGATGCCGAGGATCTCGCCGGCGCTCAGGCGCAGCGCCACCCGCTCCAGCCGCGTGCCGAAGGGCGTGGCCTTGTCCAGGCTCAGCCCCTTCAGCTCCAGCGCCAGCGCGCCGACCGGACGCGCCTCGTGCCGCAGCTGCGGCGGCTCGGCGCCGATCATCAGGCGCGAGAGCTCGGCATTGCTCTGGCCGCGCGGATCCACCTCGCCGGTGACCCGGCCGGCGCGCAGCACCGTGCAATGGCTGCACAGCGCGCGGATCTCGTCGAGCTTGTGGCTGATGTAGAGGATGGAGCAGCCGCTGGCGGCCAGCCGGCGCAGGGTCACGAACAGCTTCTCGACCGCCTGCGGCGTCAGCACCGAGGTGGGCTCGTCCAGGATCAGCAGCTGCGGATCGGTCAGCAGCGCGCGCACGATCTCGACCCGCTGGCGCTCGCCCACCGACAGGGTGTGCACCGGCCGTGCCGGGTCGACCTCCAGCCCGTAGCTGCCGGCCAGCTCGCGGATGCGCGCCGTCACCTCGGCCAGGCCCATGCGCTTGTCCAGGCCCAGCCAGACGTTCTCGGCCGCGCTCAGCGTGTCGAACAGCGAGAAATGCTGGTAGACCATGCTGATGCCCAGGGCGCGCGCCTGGGCCGGGCTCTTGATCGACACCGGCTCGCCATTCCACAGCATGCGCCCCGCATCGGGCTGCACCGCGCCGTAGATGATCTTCATCAGCGTGGACTTGCCGGCGCCGTTCTCGCCCAGCACCGCATGGATCTGGCCGGGCTCGACGCGCAGGCCGACCGCGTCGTTGGCCTTGACGGCGGGGTACTGCTTGCTGATGCCGGTGAGTTCCAGTCGCAACGGAGCGGTCGTCATGCTTGCGGGCGTTGGTAGCGGGGGATGCCGGCCACATAGCTGGCCACCAGATTGCGATCGTCCGACAAGGTCAGCCACGCAAACACCCGCTCGTGCAGGCCGCGCACCACCTCGTCGCGCGCCCGGGCCACCGCTCCATGGGTCCAGTCCCAGACACAGACGTCGGCCAGTGTACCGGGCGCAAAAGAGCCGATTTCCTGCTGCAAACCCAGGCCCTCGGCCGCGCCCAAGGTGGCGGCATGCAGGGCCGCCCAGGCCGTCAGGCGCTGGCCGGCCAAGGCCTGCACCTTGTAGGCGTCCAGCAGCGTGTGCTGCTGCGAGAGGGACGTGCCGCCGCCCACGTCGGTGGCCGCGCTGACCGGGATGCCGTGGCGCCGCGCTGCCGCCCAGTCGAACAGGCCGCTGCCCAGGAACAGGTTGGACGAGGGGCAATGCGCGATCTGCGCGCCGCTCTCCCGCAGCACCCGTCGATCCGCCTCGTCCAGCCAGATGCCATGGGCCAGCACCGCCCTGGGGTGCAGCAGGCCCACGCGCGCGTACACGTCCAGATAGCTGCGCGCGTCCGGGAACAGCCGGGCCACCCATTCGACCTCGCTGCGGTTCTCGGCCACATGGGTCTGCATATAGAGCGAGGCGTCGGCACGGCACAGCGCGCCGGCCATCGCCAGTTGCTCGGGCGTGCTGGTGGGCGCGAAGCGCACGGTCACGGCGTAGGCCAGGCGCTCGCGCCGATGGAAGCGCTGGATCAGGTCGATGCTGTCGCGCTCGGCGTTCACCACATCGTCGCGCAGCGCATCCGGCGCATGGCGGTCCATCAGCACCTTGCCGGTGATCAGGCGCATGCCGCGCTGCGCCGCCGCCTCGAACAGGGCCTCGGCCGAGACCTTGTGGACCGTCGGGAAGACCACGGCCGCGGTCGTGCCATGGGCCAGCAGCGCGTCCAGGAAGCGCTCGGCGCCGCGCCGCGCCACGGCCGGGTCGGCGTAGCGGATCTCGGCCGGGAAGGTGTAGGTGTTCAGCCAGTCCAGCAGCTCGGTGCCGTAGGAGGCGATCACGTCCAGCTGCGGGCAGTGCACATGGGTGTCGATGAAGCCCGGCAGGATCAGCTTGCCGCGGTGATCCTGCTTGGTCCAGGAGTGGTCCGGCTCCTCGGCCTGGGCACCGGCGATGCGGCCGTCCGCATCGATCAGCAGCCAATGGTCGGGCCGAAAGCGCAGGGCCGGGTCGTCCAGCGCGGCCCAGCCGGGCAGGCCGGTGAAATCCAGCAGGTCGCCGCGCAGGGCGAGCTTGGTCGGGGTCGTCTTCATGTTCATGGGAGGGCGGGATTGTCTCAGGCCCTGACACGGGCGGTCGCCGGCGCCTGGGCCACCAGCGCTCGCGCCACCTCGCGCACCTGCTCGCGCAGCCAGCGCTGCGCGGCATTGCCATGGCTAAGCTCGTGCCACAGCTGGTAATAGGCCATCGGCGGGAAGGCCACCGGGCAGCGCACGATGCGCACCGGCAGTTGATCCACGTAGCGCGAGCAGAACAGGCGCCCGGTGGTCAGCACCAGCAGGCTGCGCGCCACCATCTCGGGCAGCAGGCCGAAATGGGCGCTGCGCACCGCCACGCGCCGCTTCATGCCCAGCCCGGCCAGGTGCTGGTCGATCACGCCCGGCTGGCCCGGGGACAGCGGCATCGGCGCCAGGTGCTGGCAGTCCAGCCAGCGTTCGACGGAGAGCTGGCGCGCCTTGGCCAGCGGATGCTCGGCCGCCACCAGGCAGACCACTTCGTCCGACAGCAGCCTGCCCAGATGCAGCTCGCCCGGAGGCTCCAGCCAGTTGCCGATCACCAGGTCCACCTCGCCCTTGGCCAGGCTGGCGCGGTAGTCGTACTCGGCCGACAGCGGCTGCAGATCCAGCCGCAGGTTCGGCGCCACGCGCTGCAGATGCGCTACCAGCTCGGGCAGGAACAGCGGGTCCAGGTAGTCACTGGCCGCGATGCGAAAGCTCAGGGCGGCCGTGGCGGGGTCGAAACCAGGGCCACGCGTGGCCCGCTCGCGTGCGCCGAACAGCGCGTCCGCCTCGCGCAGCAGGCGCTCGGCCGGCGCCAGCAGGGCCAGCGCGGTGGCGGTGGGCGTCATGCCGGTGCCGCTGCGCACCAGCAGCGCATCGCCGGTGAGCGCGCGCAGCCGCCGCAACTGGGCGCTGACGGCGGGCTGGCTGGTGTTCAGGCGCAAGGCGGCCCGGGAAACGCTGCGCTCGGCAATCACGGTGTGCAGGACCCGCACGAGTTGGAGCTCGATCTTGTCGAAGTCGGCGCGCATCGTCATATCTTGACTTTTATATCAACCATGCTCTTCAACGTATATTCTGCACCCGCAGAAGGTTTAAGGTAGGAAATAGCCTCCAGAGCGCCCCGCACACCCGTCCATGAGCAGCCCCAGCCGTCCCCTGCGTTTCTTCCACCGCGGCGAGATCCGCGCGGTGACCGACCTGCCCACCACCACCACGGTGCTTCAGTACCTGCGCGAGCATGCCCATTGCACCGGCACCAAGGAAGGCTGCGCCGAGGGCGACTGCGGGGCCTGCACGGTGCTGCTGGGCGAGCTGGACGCCGATGGCCGGGTGGCGCTGCGCAATGTCAACGCCTGCACCCAGTTCCTGCCCACTCTGGACGGCCAGGCGCTGTTCACGGTGGAAGACCTGGGCGGCGCGCGGGCGCTGAACCCGGTGCAGCAGGCCCTGGTGGACTGCCACGCCTCGCAATGCGGCTTCTGCACGCCCGGCTTCGCCATCAGCCTGCAAGCCTGCTACGAACGCCACTGCGAGGCCGGTACCCGGCCGAGCCGGCAGGAACTGGCCGACGATCTGGCCGGCAACCTCTGCCGCTGCACCGGCTATCGCCCGATCCTGGACGCCGGCCAGCGCATGTTCGAACTGCCGGCGCAGCGCCTGGAGCTGGCCCCCGCCGCCGCCGCGCTGCAGGCCCTGCGTGCCCGAAACGCCGACCAACCGCTGCATTACGAGGCGCCGAACCCCGCCTTCGGCGGCCGTCTCGACAGCTTCGACGCGCCGCGCACGCTGGACGCCTTCGCCGCGCTGCGCAGCGCCAGGCCCGAGGCCCGGCTGCTGGCCGGCGCCACCGACATCGCCCTGTGGGTCAACAAGCAGTTCCGCGACGTCGGCGACCTGCTCTATATCGGCGCGGTGGACGAACTGAAGGCGATCCGGCCCGAACCCTTCGATGGCAGGCCGGGTCTGTGGATCGGCGCCGCCGCCTCGCTGGAGGCAGCCTGGGGCGCGCTCGCCGAGGTCGCGCCGGCGCTGCGCGAGCTGTGGCTGCGTTTCGCGTCCAAGCCGGTGCGCCAGGCCGGTACCCTGGGCGGCAATATCGCCAATGGCTCGCCGATCGGCGACGGCGCGCCGGCCCTGATCGCGCTTGGGGCGCAGATCGTCCTTCGCAAGGGCACTGCACAGCGCAGCCTGCCGCTGCAGGACTTCTACCTCGACTACATGAAGAACACGCTGCAGCCCGGCGAATTCGTCGAGGCCCTGCATCTGGCGCGGCCGGATGCGCTCACGCAGCTGCGCGGCTACAAGATCTCCAAGCGCTACGACAGCGACATCTCGGCGCTCTGCGCCGTGCTGAGCCTGCAGCAGCGGGATGGCGTGGTCGCCGAGGCCCGCTTCGCCTTCGGCGGCATGGCCGCCGTCGTCAAGCGCGCCGCCGCCGCCGAGGCCGCGGTGCTGGGCCGACCCTGGAGCGAAGCCGCGGCGCTGGCCGCCGCCACCGCGCTGGCGCAGGACTTCAAACCCATGACCGACCTGCGGGCCAGCGAGGCCTACCGCATGCAGGTGGCGCAAAATCTCTTCACGCGCTTCTGGCTCGAAACCCGGGCCGAGGCCCCCTTGGCCGCCGGCGCCACCAGCGTCTGGCAGGCCGTCTCCCTCGATACCCGGAGCGTTGTTGCCGTATGAACAAGCCGCTCGATCTGCCGCTCGAAAGCGCCGCCCTGCCCCAGCCCGCCCCCGTCGTCGGCAGCAGCCGGGCCCATGAGTCCGCCCATCTGCATGTCAGCGGGGAGGCCGACTACACCGACGACATCGCCGAGGCGCAGGGCACCCTGCATGCCGCACTGGGCCTGTCGCCGCTGGCCCATGGCCGCCTGCTCGGCATCGATGTCGAGCTGATCCGCCGGCAGCCCGGCGTCGTCGCCGTGCTGCTTGCTGCCGACATCCCCGGCGACAACAACTGCGGTCCGCTGGTGCACGACGACCCGATCCTGGCCGAGGGCGAGCTGAAGTACCTGGGCCAGCCGGTGTTCGCCGTGATCGCGACGGACCGCGAGTTGGCGCGCCGCGCCGCAGCGCTGGCCAGGTCCGCCATCCGGGCCGAGCCACTGCCCCCGCTGCTGACGGCCTGCGAAGCCCATGCGGCCGCGCGGTACGTGGTGCCGCCGATGCACCTGACGCGCGGCGAACCCGCCCGCGCGCTGGCGGCGGCGCCGCAGCGGCTGGAGGGCGAATGGTCGGTCGGCGGCCAGGAGCAGTTCTACCTGGAAGGCCAGATTTCCTACGCGCTGCCGCAGGAGAACGAGGGGCTGCTGGTGCATTGCTCGACCCAGCATCCCAGCGAGATGCAGCTGCTGCTGGCTCACGCGCTGGGCTGGGCCGCTACCCAAGTGCAGGTGCAGTGCCGGCGCATGGGCGGCGGCTTCGGCGGCAAGGAATCGCAGTCGGCCCTGTTCGCCTGCGTGGCCGCGATCGCCGCGACCCGGCTGCGCCGCCCGGTCAAGCTGCGCGTGGACCGCGACGACGACTTTCTCGTGACCGGCCGGCGCCACGGCTTCGACTATCGCTGGCAGGTCGGCTACGACGACGAGGGTCATATCCTCGCCGCCGAGGTCGAGCTGATCTCCAACTGCGGCCACTCGGCCGACCTGTCGGCGGCGGTGATGGCGCGCGCGCTGTGCCATTTCGACAATGCCTACTGGCTGCCTGATGTGGCCCTGCACGGCTACTGCGCCAGGACCAACACGCAGAGCAACACCGCCTTCCGCGGCTTCGGCGGCCCGCAGGGGGCGCTGGCGATCGAGATGATCGTCGACTCGGTGGCGCGCCGCCTGGGGCTGGACCCGCTCGTGGTGCGGCAGCGCAACTTCTACAGGGCAGACGGCAAGGGGCAAGACGTGACCCCCTATGGCCAGCAGGTCGAGGACAACATCCTGCAGCCGCTGACCGAGCGCCTGGTCCAGACCTCGGACTACCAGGCCCGCCGCGCCGCCATCCGGGCCTTCAATGCCGGCAGCCCGGTGCTGAAAAAGGGGCTGGCGCTGACGCCGGTGAAGTTCGGCATCTCCTTCAATGTGGTGCACCTGAACCAGGCCGGCGCGCTGGTGCACATCTACACCGACGGCTCGGTGCTGGTGAACCACGGCGGCACCGAGATGGGCCAGGGGCTGAACACCAAGGTGGCCCAGGTGGTGGCGCATGAGCTGGGCATAGCCCTGGAGCGGGTGCGTGCCAGCGCCACCGACACCCACAAGGTGGCCAACACCTCGGCCACCGCCGCCTCCACCGGTTCCGACCTGAACGGCAAGGCCGCCCAGGACGCGGCGCGGAAGATCAAGGCGCGCCTGGCGACGTTGGCCGCGCGCCTGCTGGGCTGCGCCGAGGCCGAGCTGAGCTTCGGCGGCGACCGGGTCGCCGGCGCGAACGGCCGAAGCATCGCCTTCGCCGAACTGGTGTCCAAGGCCTATTTCGAGCGCCTCCAGCTCTGGAGCGACGGCTTCTACGCGACGCCGGGCCTGCACTGGGACAAGGCCAGGCTGCAGGGCCGCCCCTTCTACTACTACGCCTATGGCGCGGCGGTGAGCGAGGTGCTGGTCGACACGCTGACCGGCGAAAACCGCGTGCTGCGCGCCGACCTGCTGCACGACGTGGGCCAGTCGCTGAACCCGGCGCTGGACATCGGCCAGGTCGAGGGCGCCTTCGTGCAGGGCATGGGCTGGCTGACGACGGAAGAGCTGAAGTGGCATCCCGAGACCGGCCTGCTGCTGACGCATGCGCCCAGCACCTACAAGATCCCGACCGCCAACGACATGCCGGTCGACTTCCGCGTCGCGCTGTTCGATGCGCCGAACCGCGAGGACAGCATCCACCGCAGCAAGGCGGTCGGCGAGCCGCCGCTGCTGCTGCCCTTCTCGGTGCTGCTGGCGATCAAGGATGCGGTCGCGGCCTGCGGGCCGGAGCGCTGCGATCCGCTGCTGCGCGCACCGGCCACGGCCGAGGCCGTGCTGGATGCCTTGCAGTCCTCGGCCGCGGCGCCGCTCCCGGGCCCGGCCTAGGTTTTCTTGCGGATCCGGTCCATATCGACCAGGTCCAGCTCGCTGCCGTTGCAGTAGAGCCGTTTCTTCAGGCGCGGGTAGTCGCAGACGTCCTGCTCCAGCCGCTGCCCGGCCACCGGCAGTACCAGGGGCTCGACGCCGGTGTTCGTCGGTCCATGCGCCACCCCATTCCTGGGAAAGCCCATGAAGTCGCCCGCCGCGACCGCCATGACCTGATCGTCGATGAGGGCCTCGCCGTGGCCCGACAGGAGCAAGGCTCAGCGCCTATGCACCAGAGCCAGCAGATGCGGCGTCTGCGCCTGCCGGCCCTTGTCCACATGCACGCCGATCACCACGACGCGGAAGCGCCCCGGCAGGTCCATCGCATCGTAGATCCGCTGGGCCAGCGCCTCGGCGGCGGCCTGACCCAGGCCGGCCCGGCCTTGCAGCCAGAGGGTGTGGTGCGGGCGCGCCGGCTGCACCGGGATGTCCTGGCTGCCCAGCCAGGCGGCCGACACATCGCGCTGGCGCAACAGCTGCCCCCGCAGCGCACGCAGGCGGTCCTCGTCCAGCTGCACCGGCACGGGCCGCTCCCAGCAGGGCGTGCTGGCGAACTCTTCCCAGGACTGCTGCTCCAGCGCCTCGCTGCGCGCCAGGCGCTCGCGCCAGAGCCGGCGCTGCTCGGCGGGCAGGGGTCGGCCTTCGGTGGCGCTGGCTTCCAGCCATTGGCAGGCCAGGTCGGCGGCGCGCCAGGCCAGCTGCGGGTGCTGCCGATAGAGCAGGTCCAGCCAGGCGCCGACGCGCGCATCGCCGCTGCCCAGCGGTGCATGCCGCCGCGCCAGCCGCAGCAGCACCTGCTCGTGATGCGGCGCCAGTTGCAGCGCCCGCTCGAGCAGCGGGCTGGGGTCGCGCTCGCTCAGGGCCTCCAGGGCTTCGGCCCAGCGCAGCAGGTCATCGACGCTCAGCGGCTCCGCGGGTCCGGCGCTGCGCGCCTCGAAGGCCTTGGCCTCGGCGTACAGGGCGCGCAGGCGTTCGCCATGCCGGGTCCAGTCCTGGCGGGCCGTTTGCCACCATTGCGCATCGAGCGCCGCACCGATGCGCTCGCGCGCCCGGCCCAGCAGGCCCAGCGCGCTGCCCCGCGAGAGCTCGCCCAGGCCGGCCGGCTGCTCGAGCGCGGCCAACCGGTCCTTCAGCACCGGATGGGTGTCGTCCGGATCGGCCAGCAGCCGAAACTCCTGGCGCAAGGCCTGCTGGACCCGCTCGGGCTTGATCGCCTGCTGCAGGGTCTGGGCCATCTGCGCATGCGGCGCGGGCCGGTCGTCGCCGCTCAGGCGCGCCAGCCGCCACCAGCGGCGCCAGAAGTCTTCGGCATAGAGCCGGCCCTTGACCGCCACCTCCTGCAGGGTCTGGCCGGCCAGCTCGGCACCGAACAGGCGCGCCGAGACGCGGTCGGCCTCGTACTCGTCCTGCCGCGCCAGTGCAAAGCTCAGCGCATTGAAGCGCGGGAAATACCAGCGCACAAAGCCGGCCAGCGCCAGGCTGAGGACCGAGTCCTGCTCGCTGTAGCGCGCGCTCAGCCCGCCCCAGGCGCGCCGGCTGCGGTAGATCCAGGCCGACAGCTTGCCGTGCTCGCCGCGCAGATGGCCGTATTCATGCGCGATCACCGCATACAGGCGGCGCGGCTCCAGGGCCGCCAGCATCGGCCAGCCCAGGATCAGGATGTTGCGGTGGGCCAGGCCCAGCCAGAGCGGCTGCTGCACGATGGCGGCATTGAAATCGCCGTTGATGATCACCGCATGCAGGGCCGGGCCCTTGATCTTGCGACGGATCTTGTCCAGGGCCTTGAACAGCTCGGGCGCCTCCTCGGGCGGCAGGCGCTCGCCCTCGGGTTCGGCGAAGGGCACGCGCAGGCCCATCAGGGTGGCCCACAGCAGGCCCAGGCAGGCCAGGCCCGGCCAGAACATCCAGCCGCGCACCTGGCCCTGCTGGACGCGCAGACCCAACCAGGCCAGCCCGGCCACGGCCAGCAGGGCCAGCAGGAACACCGCCGCATAGCCCAGCACCGCAAACCGGAGCACGCGGCGGCGATAGGCCTGCGGCTCATCCTGGCTGGCCCGCTCATGCGTGCGCATCAGGTGCACATAGTCCGAATAGTCCATGGATTCTCCCGCTGGGCGGCTGGCTCTGCGGCCAGGGCGCTGTCGACCTCAATGGCCGCGATTGTGCCGGCTGCACAATGTCGGCCATGAGTACATTCCTGCCAGCATGGCTGCTGCCGTTTGCCTGCCTGGGCCTGGCCTCCTGCGCGGGCCCCTCCGTCGATCCCATGTCGTGGCAAGACCCGACCCCGACCTTGCCGCCCATCGTGAGCGTCCCGGCCTGGGGTGGCAGTCCCCTGGCAAGGGCATCGGCGGCCGCCGCACCCCAGCGCATCACCCACATCACCCTGCACCACCAGGGCGAGACCTGGACCGAGGGCGCCGACGTGGCCGCCTACCTGCGCCGCCTGCAGCAATGGTCGCGCCTGACCCGGCGCTGGGCCGACATCCCCTACCACTATGTGATCGCACCCGACGGCCGCATCTATGCGGCGCGGCCGGAAGAGCAGGCCGGCGACACCAACACCGAATACGACCCCAGGGGCCATGCGCTGATCATGGTGCTGGGCAACTTCGAGGAGCAGCGGCCGAACGAGGCGCAGCTGCGCGCCGTCGTCGCCTTGATGGCCGGGCTGGCGGCCCGGCATGGTCTCTCACCCGACAGCATTGCCTCGCACAAGGACTACAGCGCCCAGACCGTCTGCCCCGGGAAGCACCTCCATCCCTATGTGCAGAGCGGCTGGTTCCGGCGCGCGGTGGCGGCGCGTCTGGCGGGCAGCCAGCAGCTGCCGCCCGCGCCGCAGCCCTGAGCCCGCCGGCCAATCATCATCATCAATCCGCCGCCAGCGCCTGCAGCCCGACCGGGTCCAGCAGCTGCACCGTGTAGCCGGCCACCGCGATCAGCCCCTTGGTCTTGAGCTGGCGCATCATGCGCGACAGGGTTTCCGGCGTGATCGCCAGCTGAGCGGCGATGTCGCGCTTGCGTTCGCCCAGGCGCAGCTGCGGCTGGCCGTCCGCATGCTGCAGCAGCCAGGCCACCAGGCGCCGCTCGGCGTCCTTGTGCATCAGATCGTGGGTGGCGGCCGACAAGCTGCGCACCTGCTGCGCCAGGGCCACCAGGATGCGCTCCTGCATCGCCGGCCGGCGCAGCATCAGCCCGCGAATCGCGGCCAGCGGCAGCTCGGCCACGCAGGCCGGCCCGAGCGCCCGGGCATCCTGCCCATGGCCACCGATCAGCCAGGCGCTGCCCAGATCCACCCAGGCCGGGCCGCGCAGGGTGCGCTCCAGATGAAAGGACTCGTCGGACCGCGCCAGGCCCAGGCCGACGCTCCCTTTCAGCACCGCCACCAGGCCATGGGCCGGGGCACCGCGCTCGAACACGGGTTCGCCGCCCGCCAGGCTGCGCCAACGGGCCATCGCACGCAGCGCCGCCAGTTCGGCATGCTCCAGCCCTGCCCCGCCCAGCAGGGCCTGCCAGCACCCGGCATCGACCCGCGGCTCCGCCTCCGGAGGTTCGGGCGACGGCTGTCCGCGGCCGGGCGGGGCGTAGGCATGCAGGCTGTCCAGGAGAGAACTCACGGCGGATCGGCATCGGTGGCTGGAGGATGCGCACAATGTGCGCCAGGCGGATGCGTCCGGCCTTGCGCTGCGTCAAAGCCCCACGGCGGCGCCGGCCACGGCGGGCGCCGACAATCCGGGCATGAGCCCCACCCCGCCCGCCTCTCTGCAGCCCGGCAGCAGCTATGCCGCCCCCTTCGAGCTGCTGTCGGCCTGCCATGAGCGGGTGGCGCGCAGCCTGGCGCTGCTGGCGCGCCTGCTCGAACACCTGGAAGCCCGCGGCACGGCCGACGCGATGGCGCGCGACGCGGCGGCCGATGTGCGGCGCTATTTCGGCGTCGCGGCGCCGCTGCACCACCAGGACGAGGAGCTGCATGTGTTCCCGGCGCTGGAAACCGGGCCGGACGGCGCGGCACTATGCACCTTGCTGCGACGGCAGCATCGCGAGATGGAGGCCTTGTGGGCCGAACTGGATCCGGCCCTGGCGGCGCTGGATCCCGCGGCGCTGCCGCGGCTGCGCGCCCTGGCCGAGGCTTTCATCGACCTGCAGCGCGCGCATCTGGCCAGCGAGGACGAGCAGGTCTTCCCCGCGGCCCGTCAGCGCCTGCCGGGCCCGGCGCAGGCCGCAATGGGCATCGAGATGGCCGCGCGGCGCGGCCTCGATCTCAGAGGATCACAGGATCAGTAGGGCCCGGAAGTCGTTGACGTTGGTGAAGGTAGGCCCGGGCGAGACCAGGTCGCCCAGCGGCGCGAAGAAGCCATAGGCGTTGTTGGCATCCAGCTCGCGCTGCGCGTTCAGGCCCAGCGCCTGGGCCCGGCTCAGGGTGGACGGCGTGACGATGGCGCCGGCGTTGTCCTCGATGCCGTCGATGCCGTCGGTGTCGGCCGCCAGCACATGCACGCCCGCCTCGCCCTGCAGCGCGATCGCGGCGCCGAGCAGGAATTCGGTGGCGCGGCCGCCCCGACCGGGCGGCCGCCCGGTCGCATCCAGGGTCTCGCCCTTGGATTTCACCGTCACCGTGGTCTCGCCGCCGGACAGGATCACGCAGGGCTTGCTGAACGGCGCATCGCGACGCGCCACCGCGCGGGCCAGCGCGGCCTGTACCTTGCCCACCTCGCGCGATTCGCCCTCCATCTCGTCGCTGAGGATGTGCGCCTCGATGCCCAGCGCGCGCGCGGCTTCGGCCGCGGCCTCCAGGCTCTGCTGCGGCGTGGCCAGCATCACCAGCTCATGGCCGGCCAGGCGCGGGTCGCCGGGCTTGGGGGTTTCGAAGGCGCCCGATTCCAGACCGGCCAGCGCGGCCGGCGGCAGCGCGAGGCGATAGCGCCGGCAGATCGCCAGCGCGTCGGCGCAGCTGGTCGCGTCGGCCACCGTCGGGCCGGAGGCGATCACGGCCGGATCGTCGCCCGGCACATCGCTGATCGTCAGGGTCAGCACGCGCGCCGGCGCGCAGGCCGCGGCCAGGCGTCCGCCCTTGATCGCCGACAGGTGCTTGCGCACGCAGTTCATCTCGCCGATCGCGGCGCCGCTCTTCAGCAGCGCGCGGTTGACGGCCTGCTTGTCCTCCAAGGTGAGCCCCGGCGCCGGCAGGCTCAGCAGGGCCGAGCCGCCCCCCGAGATCAGGCAGATCACCAGATCGTCGGGGGTCAGGCCTTGCGCCAGCTCCAGCATGCGCGCCGCGGCGCGCTGGCCGGCCGCGTCGGGCACCGGATGCGCGGCCTCCACGAGCTCCAGGCGCTCGGGCGCATAGCCCGGCGGCACATGGCCGTAGCGGGTGATGACGAGGCCCGACAGGCGCGCCTCGCGCGGCCAGGCGGCTTCGAGCGCCTGGGCCATCGCGCCACCGGCCTTGCCGGCGCCCAGCACCAGGGTGCGGCCCTTGGGCGGCGGCGGCAGATGCCGCGCCAGCACCTCGCCGGGCAGCGCGCGGGCCACGGCCACGTCGTAGAGATGGCGCAGCAGCGCGCGCGGATCCTGCTTCAGCAACTCGGGACTGGTCATGCCCCGATTATGCGGAGGCCGTAGCGCCGAGTTCGTGCTTGCCCAGCAGCTCCAGCGCGCGCACCAGGGCCGAATGGTCCAGCTGGTCATAGCCCTGGGCCGCACAGGCCTGCATCAGCTGGGCCGCGTTGGCGGTGCCCGGCAGGGCCAGGCTCAGGGCCCGGGCGCTCTGCAGCGCCAGGTTCAGGTCCTTCTGGTGCAGCTGGATGCGGAAGCCCGGGTTGAAGCTGCGCTTGATCATGCGCTCGCCATGCACCTCGAGGATGCGGCTGGAGGCGAAGCCGCCCATCAGGGCCTCGCGCACCTTGGCCGGATCGGCGCCGGCCTTGGAGGCGAACACCAGGGCCTCGCCGACCGCCGCGATGTTCAGGGCCACGATGATCTGGTTCGCCACCTTGCAGGTCTGGCCGGCCGAGGCGCCGCCGACCAGGGTGATGTTCTTGCCCATCAGCTCGAACAGGGGCTTGATCCTGTCGAACACCGCCTGCCGGCCGCCGACCATGATGGTCAGCGTGCCAGCCTTGGCGCCGACCTCGCCGCCGGACACCGGCGCGTCCAGCCAGTCGGAGCCCAGCGCCTCGATGCGCGCGGCGAAGTCCTTGGTGGCGATCGGGGCGATCGAGCTCATGTCGATCACGGTCTTGCCGGATGCAGATTCCTTGAGGCCTGCCGCGATGCCGCCCTCGCCGAAGAGCACCTTCTCGACGTCCGGCGTGTCCGGCAGCATCGTGAAGATCAGGTCGGCCCGCTGCGCCACCTCGGCGGCGCTGGCGCAGACGGTCGCTCCAGCGGCCTTGACTTCCTCGCGTACCGCGCTGCGGGTATGGACGAAGAGCTGATGCCCGCCGGCCGCCAGCCGCGCCGCCATCGGCGCGCCCATGATGCCCAGGCCGATGAAGCCGATCTTGTACTTCTGTTCGCTCATTGCTTTCTTTCCTCTCAGGACTTGTATTTGTCGCACAGGGCCTGCGTCGCCCCTCGGAATACGCCAAGGTCGCTGCCCACGGCCACGAAGCAGGCGCCCATCTCGATGTAGCGGCGCGCATCGGCCTCGATGGGCGCCAGGATGCCCACCGCCTTGCCGGCCGCCTGGCAGGCCGCAAAGATCTCGGCCATCGCGGCCTGCACCTCGGGATGCAGCGGGTTGCCCAGCTGGCCGTAGCCGGCGGCCAGGTCCGAGGGGCCGATGAAGACGCAGTCGACGCCATCCACCGCGGCGATCTCGGCCACCGCAGCCACGCCGGCGCGGCTCTCGATCTGCACGATCACGCTGATCTGCTCGTTGATGCCCTGGAAGTAGCCGGGCACCGTGCCGTAGCGGTTGCTGCGCTGCGCGACCGAGACGCCGCGTATGCCCTGCGGCGGGTAGCGGGTCGCGGCCACCGCGCGCTTCGCCTCCTCGGCGCTTTCGACGAAGGGCACGAGGAAGTTGTAGAAGCCGGCATCCAGCAGGCGCTTGATCTCGACCGGGTTGTTGCTGCTGGGGCGCACCACCGGCGCGCTGACGCTGTCCTTCAGCGCCATCAGCTGGGGCACGAAGCCGCTGACCTCGTTGGGCGAATGCTCGCCGTCCAGCAGCAGCCAGTCGAAGCCGGCCACGCCCAGCACCTCGGTGCTGATCGGGTTGGCCAGCGAGCACCAGCAGCCGATCAGCTGCTCGCCGGCCAGCAGGCGCTGGCGGAAGCTGTTGGGGAAGGGGCTGTATGGGGTTTGGGGTGTGGGCATGTAAGAACTTCCGTTGTCTAGATCAACACCGCGCATGCCGCCGAAATCCGGCGACGCCCGAGGATCCGGCTTTGCCGGTCCTGCGGGCGTGCCCCCTTGAGGGGGCACGCGCGGCGCGTAGGGGGTGGGCCATCAATCCAGCTTGATGTTGTTCTTCGAAACGACGGTCGCCCAGTTCTTGCGTTCCTTGTCGAAGAAGGGGGAGAACTCGGTCGGGGCCATCGTGAACACCTCGGCGCCCTGCGAACTCAGGCGGGCGCGGATCTCGGGGCTGCGGATGATGCGGATCAGCTCGGCCGAGAGCTTGGCCACCGCGGCCGGCGGCATCGAGGCCGGCACCAGCACGCCCTGCCAGGTGCCGGACTCGAAGCCCGGCGCGCCCTGCTCGGCCAGGGTCGGCACGTTCGGCAGCAGCGGCACGCGGCTGGACTTGGAGACGCCCAGCACCTTCAGCTTGCCGGCCTGCACATGGGGCAGGGTGGCCAGCATGCCGTTCATCAGCACCTGGGTCTGGCCGGCGATCGTGTCGGTCACCGCCTGCGAGCCGCCCTTGTAGGGGATGTATTCCCACTTCGCCCCGGTGGCCGCTGCCACGGCCAGGCCGGCCACATGGGGAGCGCTGCCCATGGCCGTCACCGCGAAGTCCAGCTTGCTGGTCTTGGACAGGGCCACCAGTTCCTTCATATTGTTGGCCGGCACCGAGGGGTGGACGACCAGCATGTGCGGCGAATAGGCCAGCATGGCCGCGCCCTTCAGATCCTTGCTCGGGTCGAAGGGCAGCTTGGTGTAGACCGAGGGGCTGATCGCCAGCGCGGTGACGTCGCACAGCAGCATCGTGTGGCCGTCGCCCGCCTTGGCGACGAAGTCGGCGCCGAGGTTGCCGCTGGCGCCGGCCTTGTTCTCCACCACCACGGTCTGCTTCAGCGCGTCCGACAGCGGCTGGCTGATCGCGCGGGCGATGATGTCCGAGGTGCCGCCCGGCGTGTAGGGCACGATGATGCGCAGCGGCTTGCTGGGCCAGGCCTGGGCCAGCGCCAGGACCGGCAGCGTGAGGGCGAACGCGGCGAGGGCGCGCTTGAAATGCATGGTTTGTCTCCGATGGATGTGATTGAAATGCTCAGCGCACCAGGGCGGGCTTCTTGGGATCGAAGCGCCAGCCGGGAATCAGGTATTGCATGGCCATCGCGTCGTTGCGCGCCCCCAGGCCATGCTCGAGATAGAGCCGATGGGCGCGCTCGACCGCGTCCATGTCCAGCGTCACGCCCAGGCCCGGCGCGCTGGGCACCTCGACCTCGCCGCCGACGATCTGCAGTGGCTGCTGCGTCAGGTACTGGCCGTCTTGCCAGATCCAGTGCGTGTCGATCGCGGTCAGCCGGCCCGGCGCCGCGGCGGCGGCATGGGTGAACATCGCCAGCGAGACGTCGAAATGGTTGTTGCTGTGCGAGCCCCAGGTCAGACCCTGGTCGCGGCAGGTCTGGGCCACGCGCACCGCGCCGCTCAGGGTCCAGAAATGCGGGTCGGCCAGCGGGATGTCGACGGCCTGCAGGCTGATCGCATGGGCCAGCTGGCGCCAGTCGGTGGCGACCATATTGGTGGCCGTGGGCAGGCCGGTGGCGCGGCGGAACTCGGCCATCACCTCGCGGCCGGAAAAGCCGTCCTCGGCGCCGCAGGGATCCTCGGCATAGGCCAGCACGCCGTGCAGGTCGCGCAGCAGGCGCACGGCGTCCTTCAGCAGCCAGCCGCCGTTCGGGTCCAGGGTGATGCGGGCCGCGGGAAACCTGGCCTTGAGCGCCTTGATCGCCTCGACCTCTGCCTCGCCGGCCAGCACCCCGCCCTTGAGCTTGAAGTCGGCGAAGCCGTAGCGCGCCTGCGCGGCCTCGGCCTGGGCGACGATGGCCTCGGGCGTCAGCGCGGTCTGGTGGCGCTGGTGCAGCCAGCCGCCCGCCTTGTCCTCGCGCTGATAGGGCAGATCGGTCCTGCTGGCGTCGCCGATGAAGAACAGATAGCCCAGCATCGCGACCTTGTCGCGCTGCCGGCCCTCGCCCAGCAACTCGCAGACGGGCACGCCCAGGTGCTGGCCCAGCAGATCCAGCAGCGCGCATTCGACCGCGGTCAGCACATGGATCGTCGTGCGCAGGTCGAAGGTCTGCAGGCCCCGGCCGCCGGCATCCAGACCCTGGAACTTGTCGCGCACCCGGGCCAGCAGGGCCTGCCAGCGCGCGATCGGCTGGCCGGTCAATAGCTCGCCGGCCTGCTCCAGGGTCTGGCGGATGGATTCGCCGCCGGGCACCTCGGCCACACCGGTGTGGCCGGCGCCGTCCGTCAGGATCAGCAGGTTGCGGGTGAAAAACGGCGCATGCGCGCCGCTCAGGTTCATCAGCATGCCGTCGCGCCCGGCCACCGGGATCACGCGAACGGACTTGACGAGGGGGCTGCTGCTACTGCTTGTCATATCGGTCTCACAAAGGGTGCGCTCGTGCCAACCCAGCGGAGGCCACGGATCCGGCTTTGCCGGTCCGTCGGCCTCGCCTCCTTGAGGGGGCGCGCGAAGCGCGTAGGGGGTGGGCCATCAATCAATCAGCGGTGATCTTGCGGGTCTCGATGACGCTCTTCCAGCGCGCGAACTCGCTCTTCTGGAAGCTCTGCGCCTGCTCCGGCGTGTTGGCCACGGTCTCGATGCCGATCTCGGCGTTCTTGGCCTTGATCGCCGGGTCGTTCAGCGCGGCCTGCAGGGCCGTCGCGATCTGGCTGCGCAGCGCCGCGCTCAGGCCGGCCGGCGCGGCGATACCCTGCCAGGAATAGACATCGGCGCCCTTGACGCCGGACTCGCCCAAGGTCGGGACCTGGGGCAGCACCGCCGAGCGCTTGTCGCCGGTGACGGCCAGCGCGCGCAGCTTGCCGCTCTGCAGATGCTGCAGCACCGCGTTGACGTTCTGGAACGAGGCGTCGACCTGGCCGCCCAGCAGGTCGGTGATGGCCGGCGCGCCGCCCTTGTAGGGAATATGCGAGCCCGAGGTGCCGGTCTGCAGCCAGAACAGTTCGGCGGTCAGGTGGTCCGAGGAGCCGTTGCCCGAGGAGGCGAAGGTCAGCGCGCCGGGCTTGGCCCTCAGCTGGGCGAGCATATCGGCCACGCTCTTCAGCGGCGAGGCGGCCGGCACCACCAGCACATTGGGCGCCTGCACCGCGACGGTCAGCAGCTCGATGTCCTTCAACGCGTCGTACTGCACCGCCTTCAGCAGATGCGGCGCGATCACGAAGGGGCCTAGCGAGGCCACCAGCAGGGTGTGGCCGTCCGGCGCCGCGCGCTTGACCATGGCCGTGCCAACCGTGCCGGTGGCACCGGGCTTGTTGTCCACCACCACCGTCTGGCCCCATTTTTCCTGCAGCTTGGCCGCCACCGCGCGGGCCAGCGTGTCGGTGGAGCCGCCCGGCGGAAAGGGCACCAGCAGGGTCACCGTCTTGTCCGGAAAGGCCTGAGCCGTGCTGGCCGCCAATCCCAGCAGCGCGGCGCCCAGCGCCCGCTTCCATCCGGCGCGCAGCACCGGCGCCCGTGTCTTCGTCATCTTCATCGTCGTCCGTCTCCGTGCATGTTCCGTGGTCTGATCGTCTTTGTGATGTTGTTGTACGTCATCATACAACTAAGCAACCCAAATGCAATGTGCACGGATACCCGGGGTCGGACGTTGGGGACGTTGGATTTGCCAGCGCCCATCATCCCGCCGCCGGATCCGCGGCCAGCAGGCGCTCGACAGGGAGAGACGAAGATGCCGGTGATGTACAGACAAGGCGCCCGCCCCTGGGCCGCCTGGGCCGCGGCCCTGGGGCTGGCCGGGCTGAGCCTGGGCGCGCAGGCCCAGGAGGTGTGGAAATGCCGCAGCGAGGACGGCGGCACCCGCTTCTCCGACCGGCCCTGCCCGGCCGGCGGCCAGTTGCTGGACGAGCGCCGGCTGCAGGGCAATGTGGTCGACGGTCGGCGCCCCGCGGCGGCCGCGCCCGTCGAAGCCGTCGCGCCGCCGCAGCCCGCCGCCAATGACTGCCCGGGCGACTTGGAACTGCGCAATATGGAGACGCGCGCCAACTCGCGCAGCCTGGGCGAGCAGGAAAAGGCCTTCCTGCAGGACGAGATCCGCCGCGTGCGCCAATGCCGCAAGGGCCAGGGGCGCTATACCGCCGAGGACTGGGCGCTCAGCCGCGAGGCCCAGGCCGCGCAGACCAGCATGACCGGCGCGGCCGATGCGCGCCGCCGCGCCGAGGGCATGCACAGCGCGGCCGATCCCTTGGAGGGCGAGCGCCTGGTCCGGCAGCGCGCCGATGAGGCTCGGGCCGAGCGACGGCTGGCGCGGGCCCCGCGCGCGATCGTCGCGCCCCCGCCGCCCTGCCCACCCTCGTCCATGCCGCGGGTCAGAAACGCGGCGTCCTGCCGCTGAACGTCGGGTCGTAGCGGCGCATCTGCGCCAGGTCGTCGCGCTGGCGGATGCCGCAGGCCAGGTACTGCTCGTGCAGGCGCGCCAGCGCCGCGCGGTCCAGGCTGACCCCCAGGCCCGGCGCACGCGGCACCCGCACGGCGCCGTTCTCGAAGGCGATGCGGCCGCCCTCGAGCAGCTCTTCCTCCTGCCAGGGATAGTGGGTGTCGCAGGCATAGCCCAGGTTCGGGATGCTGGCCGCCACATGGGTCATGGCCATCAGGCTGATGCCCAGATGCGAGTTGGAATGCATCGAGATGCCCAGGTCCCATAGCGCGCACATGCGCGCCAGAGCCTGGGTGGCGCGCAGGCCGCCCCAGTAATGGTGGTCCGACAGCACCACCTTGACCGAGCCCAGCGGGATGCTGCGGCGCAGTTCCTCGAAGGTGGTGACCACCATGTTCGTGGCCAGCGGCAGCCGGGTGTGGCGGGCCAGTTCGGCCATGCCCTCCAGGCCGGGTGTCGGGTCCTCGTAGTACTCCAGCAGCTCGTCCAGCGCCGGCGCGGCCCTCAGGCTGGTGTCCAGCGACCAGTTGGCATTCGGGTCCAGGCGCAACGGCAGGCCCGGGAAGGCCTTGCGCAGCGCGCGGATGCATTCGATCTCATGCTCGGGCTCGAACACGCCGCCCTTGAGCTTGATGCTCTGGAAGCCATAGAGTTCGATCATGCGGCGCGCCTGCGCGACGATCTGCGCCGGCGCGATGCCCTCGCCCCAAACGTCGGGCGGGACATCGGGCGCATAGGGCTTGCCCGCATGCTCGGCATACTTGAAGAACAGGTAGGCGCTGTAGGGCACGCTATCTCGAACCGCGCCGCCCAGCAGGTCGACGATGGGCGCGCCCTGCGCCTGGCCCTGCAGGTCCAGCATCGCCACCTCGAAGGCGCTGATCACCTTGGCCGCGTTCTTCGCGCTGTGCGAGCCCGGCGCCAGCGTGAACTCCACCGCACCCGGCACCGGCTTGACGCCGGCGCGCACGCGCGCCTCCATCTCGTTCAGCGCATAGGGCGACAGCCCCTCCAGCAGCGGCCGCGCCTGTTCCAGCACGGCCAGCATCGGCGCGTCGCCATAGGTCTCGCCCAGGCCGACACGGCCGTCGCTGGTCTCGACCTCGATGATGGCGCGCAGGGCCCAGGGTTCGTGGATGCCGGCGGCGTTCAGCAGGGGACCGTCGCGAAAGGCGATCGGCGTGATGCGAACGTCGCGGATGGTGGTGTCTCGGCTCATGGACTGCTCTCTTCTTTCCAGGTATCTCAATTGACCGTCGCGCCGGATTTCTTCACCAGCGCCGCCCAGCGCGGGATCTCCTTGCCCATCAGCGCGGCCAGCTCCTCGGGGGAGCCGGCGACGATCTCCATGCCCATCTGCTCATGCAGCTTGGCCTGCACATCCGGCTGCTTCAGGGCCTTGGCGATCTCGGCGGAAAGCTTCTGCACGATGGGCTTGGGCGTGCCCCTGGGCGCGAAGACCGCCTGCCACGAAGACATCTCGAAGCCCGGCACGCCGGCCTCGACCATGGTGGGCGTGCTGGGCGAGAGCGCGATGCGCTTGCCCGTGGTGACGGCCAGCAGCTTGAGCTTGCCGGACTGCAGCAGCGGCAGCGCCGCCGTCATCTGGTCAAACATGAAGGTCACCTGGCCCGAGGACACGTCCACCATGGCCGGCGGCGTGCCCTTGTAGGCGATATGGGTCAGCGGCACGCCGATCAGGTCGGCGAACATTTCGCCGGCCAGATGCGTGGAGGTGCCGGCGCCGGACGAGGCGAAGGTGCGGCGCTTCTCGTCCTTCTTCAGCAGCGCGATCAGCTCGGCCACCGAGTTCACGCCGAGGTTCGGGTCGACCAGCAGCACATTCGGCAGGTAGGCCACCAGGGCTACCGGCTCAAAGTCCTTCACCGGGTCGTAGGGCAGGTTCTTGTAGAGGCTGGCATTGATCGCATGGGTGCTGATCGTGCCGCCGAACAGGGTGTAGCCGTCCGGCGCTGCCTTGGCGACGAAGCTGGCGCCGATGCCGCCGCCCTGCCCCGGCTTGTTCTCCACCACGACGGTCTGCTTCAACGCGTCCTGCAGCTTCTGCGCGATCACGCGCCCCACCACATCGGTGGAGCCGCCGGCCGTGAAGGGCACGACATAGGTGATGGGCTTGACCTTGGGCCAGTCGGGCGTCTGCGCCGCGGCGGCGCCGGCAGCCAGGGCCAGGCTCAGGCCGGCCAGGGCCAGCCGGGCAAAGGATGAAAAAGCACCGTGCAGCATCGTGTTGTCTCCGTTCGGGATGGGGCTGTCGTGAGCGCGCCGCGTCTGTGCCGGCGTCCGATGCCTCGAAGTAAAGCACTAATACATTAGTGTGTCAATAAATCACCGAGGCTAGAATCGGACCTTGCCGAACCGCCACATCGATGCAGACCAAAGCCTCCTCCCCCGTCCAGCTGGACCGCTCGCGCCAAGCCGCGCCCCAGGTCTTCGAGCGCCTGCGCGAGCTGATCGTGTCGCTGGAGCTGGCGCCTGGCATGGTGCTGTCGCGCGCCGAGCTCGCCGAACGCTTCGGCCTGAGCCAGACGCCAATCCGCGATGCGCTGATCAAGCTGGGCGAGGAAGGCCTGGTGGACATCTTTCCGCAGCATGCGACCCTGGTCAGCCGCATCGACCTGGCCTCGGCCCAGCAGGCGCATTTCCTGCGCCGTGCGATCGAGCTGGAGGCGGTGCGCGTGCTCGCCGGCGCGGCCGACGCGGTGCTGGTGGCCAAGCTACGTGCCCAGGTCGATCTGCAGGCAGCGCTGATGAACAGCGAGGCCTTCGATGAATTCATCGCCGCCGATCTGGCCTTTCACCGCCTGATGTACGAGGCTGCCGGCGTGCCCGATCTCTTCGATCTGGTGCGGCGCCTGTCGGGCCATGTGGACCGGCTGCGCCGCCTGGACCTGCCCTCGGCCGGCAAGGCCCGTGCCGTGGTGCGCGACCATCGCCGCATCGTCGACGCGATCGCTCAGGGCGACCCCGCTGCCGCGCAGGAGGCGCTGCGCGAGCATCTGTCCGGCACGCTGAGCCGGCTGGAGCAGATCAGCGCCAAGTACCCGGACTACGTGCGCCGCGCCTAGGCTTGTTCTAGGTTTCTCTAGGCCTTCCTGCGCGGCTGCTTCATCTCCAGGAAGAAGTCGTAGAGCTGCTGCGCCGCCGGCGAAAGCTGACGGTTGCGGCGCCGTATCAGCCCCACCTGGCGCACCACCGCAGGCTCGACCAGGGGAATGCTCACCAAGAGCGGATGGTCCTTGCCGGGCATGGCCATCGAGGGCACAGCGGCCACGCCCAGGCCCGCCTCCACCAGACCCAGCAAGGTGGTCACATGCTGGGCCTCGTAGACGCTGTCAGGGCGCTCGGCCACGCCGGCCAGTGCCTGGTCCAGCAGCAGGCGGTTGCCCGAGCTCTTGGCCACCGAGATGAAGTCGAAGGCGCACAGCTCCTTCCAGCTGACCTGGCGTTTGCGGGCCAGAGGATGGTCGCGCCGGCAGGCCGCGACGAAGCGCTCCTCCTGCAGGCGCTGGAACTCGATCTCGGGCTCCTGGCTGCCGATGAAGTTCAGGCCGAAATCCACTTCGCCGCGCGTCACCAGATTCAGCACCTCGTTGGCGCCCGCATCGAACACGCGCAGCCGGATCTTCGGATAGCGCTCGCGGTAGCGCGACACGACGCGCGAGAGGTAGTAGTAGACGGTCGAGGGGACGCAGGCCACCGTCACCTCGCCCATGCGCGTGGCCGCCACGCCGCGGATGCTCAAGAGGGTGTTGTCCAGCTCGTCCAGCATCAGCTGGGTCTTGCGCGCGAACTCGCGACCCACGGCGGTCAGGCTGACGCGCCGCGTCGTGCGCTCCAACAGCTTCACGCCCAGCGCCTCTTCCAGCTTCTCGATGCGCCGGCTGAAGGCCGGCTGGGAGATGTGCACGGCCTCGGCGGCACGCCGGAAATTCCCCAGCTCGGCCACCGCGCGGAATGCATGCAGGTCGTTGAGATCGAAGTTGACGGCCATGGCTTTGATGCACGTTTCGGATCAATCGATCATAACTATGCAATTCACATGCATGAGTCCGTGAACCAAGATCTGGCCATGGAAACGCTCACCCTGCCCTGTGTCCTGATGCGAGCCGGTACCTCGCGCGGCCCCTTCTTTCTGCGCGACTGGCTGCCGGCCGACGAGGCGCTGCGCGATCGCGCGCTGATCGGCGCGATCGGCGCCGCCGACCAGCTGCAGCTCGACGGCGTGGGCGGCGGCAGCACGCTGACCAGCAAGGTCGCCATCGTCTCGCGCTCCCGCGAGCCCGGCTGCGACGTCGACTATCTGTTCGCCCAGGTCGGCGTGGGCCAGTGCTCGGTGGATACGCGGCCCAACTGCGGGAACATGCTGTCGGGCGTCGGCCCTTTCGCGATCGAGCAGGGCCTGGTTGAAGCGCAGGACGGCGAGACCACCTTGCGCGTCTTCAACATCAATACCCGCTCGCGCATCGACGTGACGGTGCAGACGCCGCAGCGCCGCGTCGTCTACGAAGGAGCCATCGGGATCGACGGCGTGTCCGGCACCGCCGCACCGATCCGCCTGAATTTCCTGGACGCCTGGGGTGCGGTGACCGGCTCGGTCTTCCCCACCGGCCGGCGCGTCGATCTGATCGACGGCATCGAGCTCAGCTGCATCGACGCCGCCATGCCGCTGATGCTGGTGCGCGCCGCCGATCTGGGCCTGCAGGGCCGCGAGACGCCCGCCGAGCTGGACGCGGACCACGCGCTGCTGGCGCGCCTGGAAGGCCTGCGCCTCGCGGCGGGCCGGCTGATGGGCCTGGGCGATGTCTCAAGCAGCGTGATCCCGAAGCCGGTGATCGTCGCCCCCGGCGACGATGCGCTGAGCATCAGCTCGCGCTACTTCACCCCCCGGCGCTGCCATGCCTCGCATGCGGTGACCGGCGCGATCGGCGTGGCCAGCGCGCTGGCCCTGCCCGGCACCGTGGCCAGCACGGACCGGCCCCTCGCCGCGGGCCTGCATTCGATCGCGGTGCTGCATCCGCAAGGCCGCATCGATGTGGAGGTCACGCTGGCCGGCGCAGGGCCTGCGGCCCGCATCGAACGCGCCGCGCTGCTGCGCACCGCGAGAAAGATCCTGCAAGGCGATCTGCAGATCCCCGGCTACGCCTTTGCCTAAGCCCTGCCCTTCACATCACAACGACCGGAGACCCCGCATGCTCAACAAGATCCCGGCCCTGGCGGCCGCCCTGCTCGGCACCCTGGCCATGGCGGCCGAGGCCTACCCGGCCAGGACCATCACCATCGTCGTGCCCACGGCCGCGGGCGGCGGCAACGACGCGATGGCCCGCACCATCGGCCAGAAGCTGCAGAGCCTGCTGGGCCAGACCGTGATCGTCGACAACCGCGCCGGCGCGGCCGGGGCCATCGCCAGTGAATACGTGGCGCGCGCGCCGGCCGACGGCTACACCCTGTTCTTCGGCTATATCGCCACGCATGGCATGAACCCGGCGCTGCAGAAGCTGCGCTACGACCCGGTGGCCGATTTCGAACCGATCGGCCTGGTCGGCTACTCGCCCACCGTGCTCGTGGCCAACACCAAGGTGGCGGTCAAGGATGTGCGGGACATGGTGGCCCAGCTCAAGGCCAAGCCGCAGAGCTACTACTACGCCTCGGCCGGCAACGGCACGGCACCGCATTTCGCGGCCGAGCTGTTCAAGCTCAAGACCGGCGCCGCCATGGGCGGCGTGCCCTACAAGGGCTCGGCCCCGGCCGTCACCGACACGATCGCCGGCCAGACCCAGTTCATGTTTCCCAGCGCCTTCACCGCCTACCCGCAGGTCAAGGCCGGCAAGCTGCGCGCGCTGGCCGTGGCCGGTCCCAAGCGCTTGGCCGAGCTGCCCGATGTGCCGACCCTGAAGGAAGCGGGCATCGAGGGCGTCGAGGTGCAGCAGTGGTACGGCTTCTTCGCCCCGGCCAGGACGCCCAAGCCCATCATCGACCAGCTCAACAAGGCGCTGAACCAGGTGCTGGCCGACAAGGAGACCGCCAAGCGCATGGAGGACCACGGCGCCGATGTCGAGACCAGCACGCCCGAGCAGTTCGGCGCCCTGGTGAAGGACGAACTGCAACGCTGGAAGCGCGTCGTGCAGCAGGCCAGGCTAACGGCGGACTGAGATTGACAACGACACACAACTCAAACCAGCAGAGGAAGACATCGATGCGAGGAAAGCGGAAGAAGGCAGACGCGGTGGCGATCGGCCTGCTCGCCCTGACGGGAGGATCGGCCTGGGCCCAGGGTCAAGTCACGCTGGCCGGCATTGCCGACGCAGCCATGCGCCATGTGCGCAACGAGGGCCGCGGCGGGGTCAGCTCCCTGGTCAGCGGCAGCAATGCGACCAGCCGCATCATCGTCCGCGGCAGCGAGGACCTGGGCGGCGGTCTCTCGGCCGGCTTCCATCTGGAGCACGGCATCCTGTTGGACAGCGGCGCGCCGGCTTCCGGCAGCATGTTCTGGGACCGCCGCGCCACCGTCAGCCTGGCCAGCCAGGCCTATGGCGAGCTGCGCGCCGGCCGCGACTTCGTGCCCAGCTACAGCAACTGGAGCCGCTACGATCCCTTCGGCTATGTGGGCCTGGCTGGCGCCAACAACTTCGTTTCCGCCGCACCCCCGGGCCCGCTGCGCGCCGCCTTCGGCAGCGGCGCCAACACCACGGTACGCTCCGGCAACTCGGTGCAGTGGCTGTTGCCGGCCGGCCTCGGCGGCCTGGAAGGCGGGCTGATGCTGGCGGCCGGCGAAGGCGGCACTGCGGCCAACGGCCAGCACAAGCTGGCCGGCGCGCGCCTGGGCTATGCCGACAAGCGCTTCAACATCGCCGCGGCCCTCACCCGCAGCGAGAACAACCTCACCGGCGGCGAAGCCCTGGATGATCTGGCCCTGGGCGGCAGCTACGACTTCGGCCCGCTGCGCGTCTCGGCCGCCTGGCGCCGGTTCAAGCTCGACTCGGCCAGGCAGACCCAGCTGCTGCTGGGGGCCTGGCTGCCGCTGGGGCCAGGCCAGCTGAAGCTGTCCTGGAACCGCGCGAATCTGCAGGGCCGCGTCGGCGCCGCGATCATCGACCGCAACGATGCCGATCAGCTGGGCCTGGGATATGTCCACGAGCTGTCCAAGCGCAGCGCGCTGTACGCCACCGTGGCGCGCATCGCCAACCGGGGCGCAGCCAGTTATGCACTGCCCGGCGGCGCCAGCGGCCTGGCCGGCGGCAGCGACTCCAGCGGGCTGGAACTGGGCATGCGGCACATCTTCTGAGGGCGCCGCGGGTGCGCTCAGCCCTGGCGCTGCAGAGCCAGGGCCGCGCGGCGGCGCCGCTCGCGGCTGTTGCTCAGGTGGGTGCGCATCGCCGCGCGTGCCGCCTCGGCGTCCTGGGCCGCAATGGCGGACAGGATGCTGTCGTGCTCGGCATTGACGCGTTTCAGGTAGTCCAGCTGCGCGGCCGCGTCGACCCCGGCGAGGCTGGGCAGGCGCGCGCGCGGGATGCTGGGCGCGCCCAGCGTGCTCATCAACTGCTCGTAATGCGGGTTGCCGGTGGCGCGGGCGATCTCCAGATGGAACTGGAAGTCGGCCGCCACCGCGTCGCGGCCGGCCTCGGCCGCCGCGTCGAAGGCGGCCAGCGCCTCGCGCATCAGGCCCAGCTGGGCCAGGCTGCGGCGCTGCGCGGCCAGGGCCGCGGCCTCGCTCTCGACGCCGATGCGCAGTTCCAGCACCGCCACCACGTCGTTCAGCGTGGCCATCTGCTCGGGCCCGATGCGGAAGGCCGTGCCCTCGCCCAGGCCACGCACAAAGCTGCCGATGCCATGGCGGGTCTCCACCAGGCCCTCGGCCTGCAGCTTGGAGATCGCCTCGCGCACCACGGTGCGGCTGACCTCGAACTCGGCCATGATGGCCGCCTCGGTCGGCAGCTTGTCGCCGACGTTCAGCGTGCCGGCGCGGATGCGCTCGCCCAGCGCCTCGACCAGTCCGAGCGCCAGGGTCTTGGGGCGGCGCTTGCCCAGGGTGGCCATGGCGCTGCTCACCCGCGCGCGCTGTCCAGCGGGAACTTGGTACAGCCCAGGCGCGTCGAGATGTCGCGGCTGGCGGCCTGCAGCATCTTCACCACCTCGGGGGCCTTGGCCTCGTCGTAGCGAAAGGTCGGGAAGCTGACGCTGATGCCGGCGATCGGCTGAGCCAGTCGGTCGAAGATCGGCACGCCCAGGCAGCGGATATGGTCGTCGAACTCCTCGCGGTCCTCGCCGAAGCCCTGGGCCTTGACGCGCTCGAGCTCGGCGGCAAAGGCAGCCGGTTCGACGATGGTCTTGTCGCGGAAGCGCTTGAACTCGGCGCCCTTGAGCACCAGTTCGCGGCGCTCCGGGTGTTCCCAGGCCATCAGCACCTTGCCGATCGCCGTGCAGTGCAGCGGCGCGCGGCGGCCGACGCGCGAATACATGCCCAGCATGTGGCGCGAATCGACCTTGTGCACATAGATGATCTCGCTGTCGATCAGGGTGCCCAGGTGGACCGTCTCGCCGGTCTGGTCGGCCAGCATCTGCATATGGTGCTTGGCAAGGTCCACCAGGTCCGGGTATTGCAGCGCCTTGGTGCCCAGCTCGAAGGCCTTCATCGTCAGGCCGTAGCGTTCGCTGTCGGACTCCTGGCGCACATAGCCCAGGGTCTTCATCGTCTGCAGAAAGCGGTAGACCGTCGCCTTGGGCATGGCCAGCCGCACCGACAGGTCGGAAATGCCCGTCTCGTTGCGTTCCGACAGCGCCTGCAGGATGGCAAACACCTTGAGCACCGCAGCCACCGATTCGGGCTGCTTGGCATCGTTCAGATCGTCATCCATATCGTCGCGTCAGTCTTGCGTTTTGATTTCTTCGGACATGTGTTTCAATTATGCTGGATTTACGGCCACCCCGCCCCGGCACCAGCGTCCAGCCCGCTGACCAGGGCGAGCAGCACCCAGCTCAGCGCCGCGCCGTAGCCCAGATTGAAGAAAGAAGCGGAAGCTCTGGTCGTGGATGTAGAGCGCCAGCACATAGGTGGAGGAAAGCCCAGCTTCTTGTTCTCGTACATCTCACCGTGTCTCCATCGGTGACCATGAAACCGCAGCGCGTGGTGATTCCACCGAGCGGAGCCCGCAGATCCGGCTTTGCCGGGCTGCCGGGCTCGCCCCCTCGAGGGGGCGCGCGCAGCGCGTAGGGGATGGGCCGTTACCTGGCCAGCCAGCCACCGTCAACGGCGACGGTGTAGCCATTGACATAGTCCGAGGCCTTCGAGGCCAGGAACACCACCGGCCCGGCCAGATCGTCCGGCACGCCCCAGCGGCCGGCCGGGATGCGCTCCAGGATCGCGGCATTGCGGCCCTCGTCGGCGCGCAGCGCGGCGGTGTTGTTGGTGGCCATATAGCCGGGCGCGATCGCATTGACGTTGATGCCATGCGCGGCCCATTCGTTGGCCATCAGCCGGGTGATGCCCATCACGCCGCTCTTGCTGGCGGTGTACGAGGGCACGCGCACGCCGCCCTGGTAGGACAGCATCGAGGCGACGTTGATGATCTTGCCGCCGCTGCCCTGGGCCATGTATTGCCGGGCCACGGCCTGCGAGAAGAAGAACACGGTCTTCAGGTTCAGGTCGATCACGTCGTCCCAATCCTTCTCGCTGAACTTGATCGCGTCCTCGCGGCGGATGATGCCGGCGTTGTTGACCAGGATGTCGATGCGCCCACCCCAGGTCTTGGCCTCGGCGATCAGGCCCTCGATGCAGCCGATGTCCGAGAGGTTGGCGCGCAGGTCCAGGAAGCGGCGGCCCAAGGCCTCCACCTCGGCACGGGTCTCGGTGGGCTCGGAGACGTTGACGCCGACGATGTCGGCGCCGGCCTGGGCCAGCGCGCGGGCCATGCCCTGGCCCAGGCCGGTGTTGCAGCCGGTGACGATCGCGACGCGGCCCTCGAGCTGAAAGTTGTCCAGGATCATCGAGTTTCTCCAGGCCCGCAAGGCGAACCCAAGGGTGCAGTGGCACTGCCGAGCCGCGCGGAGTCCGCTGATCCGGCCCCGCAGGGCAGCCGGACTCGCCCCGTCGAGGAGGCGGCCGCAGGCCGTAGGGGGGTCACCTCAAGGTCGTCATCGGGACATGGTCCATGTCCTTGAAGACCTGGTTCTCGCCGACCATGCCCCAGATGAAGGTGTAGGCCTGGGTACCGACGCCGGAATGGATGGACCAGCTCGGGCTGATCACGGCCTGCTCGTTGCGCACGACGATGTGGCGGGTCTGGGTCGGCTCGCCCAGCATGTGGAACACGGCCGCCTGCTCGTTCATGTCGAAATAGAAGTACACCTCCATGCGCCGGTCGTGCGTGTGGCAGGGCATGGTGTTCCACAGGCTGCCGGGCTCCAGCTGGGTCATGCCCATCAGCAGCTGGCAGGTGGGCAGCACGTCGGGCACCAGGAATTTGTAGATGGTGCGGCGGTTGCTGGTCTCGGGCGAACCCAGGGTCTCGGGCGAGGCCTCGGCCAGGGTGACCTTGCGGTGCGGGTAGGCGGTGTGGGCCGGCGCGCTATTGAAGTAGAGCTTGGCGGGGTTCGCCGGGTCCACGCTCTTGAACTCCAGCAGCCTGGCGCCCTGTCCCACGTACAGGGCCTCGCGCGGCCCCAGCTCGAAGCTCTGCTCGTCCACCTTGACCCGCGCCGCGCCGCCGATATTGATCAGGCCCAGTTCGCGGCGCTGCAAAAAGAAGTCGGTGCCGGTGTGCTTGCCCAGTTCGGGCGAGAAGGTCACCGGCTGGCTCACCGGCATGATGCCGCCGACGATGATGCGGTCGATCTGGCTGTAGGTCAGCGTGGCCGCGTCCGCCTGGAACAGATCCTCGACCAGGAACTGACGGCGCAGGCCTTCGGTGTCCAGGGTACGGGCATGTTCGCTGTGGATGGGTTGGCGTATTTCCATGGGGATCTCCTGGGCGCCGGCACGGTGCGGGGAAGGAGCAACCGGCCGGTCTGGGGGTCGAATGCTTGCTAGCCTAACGCAGCTCCCGACTTTTCCGGAATTATGGTTTCCATTTAGTGAACCGATGTTTCATTTAACTATCGCAACGCTATAGTCGCTGCAAATCGATGTTTCAAAACATCATCCCGCGCCCGGCTTCGGGCCCTAGACAGCGGAGCAGCAGCCGATGAGCCAGACCAGCAATCCTTTCTTCGACCATGCCCAGACGCCCTGGACCGAGCTGGGCGACGGCATCCGCCGCAAGATCGTCGGCCACACGCCCGAGCTGATGTCGGTGCTGGTGCAGTTCGACCGCGGCGCCGTCGGCACCCCGCACGCCCACGACGCGCATGACCAGATCGCCTTGTGCATCAGCGGCTCGTTCGAATGCGAGGTGGGCGGGGTCAAGCGCGTGATCCGCGCCGGCGACGCCTTCGTCGCCCCCCGGCAGACCATGCACGGTGTCGTCGCGCTGGAGCAGGACAGCACCCTGCTCGACCAGTTTTCCCCGCGCCGCGAGGACTACCTCTAAGGCACCAGCATCCGGCCGCGCGCCGATCACCGTCACTTGTCGGTTGTCCGACATCATGGATTTCACTGATAAATACGAAACAGCGTTTCGATATTCTATGAAGGTACTTCCATTTTTCATCTGAGGGCTGGCCCTGATGTCCGCGACTCCCGCCACCGCCAACACGCCCCCCCTGGGCACCCTGCTGCTGACCGGTGCCGCCGGCACGCTGGGCCGGGTGCTGCGGCGGCCGCTCGCCGGCCTGTGCCGGACCCTCAGGCTCAGCGACCGCCTGCCGCTGGCCGAGCCGCCGGCCGCGCATGAGCAGGATCGCCCCTGCGACCTGGCCGACCGCGCCGCGGTGGAGGCCCTGCTGCAGGGGGTCGACGCGGTGGTGCACCTGGGCGGCGTCTCGGTCGAGAACCCCTTCGAGCAGATCGCGCCGGCCAATCTGTACGGCGTGTTCCATCTCTACGAGGCGGCACGCCGTGCGGGCACCCGGCGCGTGGTCTTCGCCAGCTCCAACCACGTCACCGGCTGCTACGCGCAGGGCCATGCGCTGACGCCGCAGGACCCGCCCAAGCCCGACGGCTATTACGGCGTCAGCAAGCTGTTCGGCGAGGGCATGGCCAGCCTGTACTGGGAGCGCTTCCGGCTTGAGTCGGTCTGCCTGCGCATCGGCACCGCCACGGCCGAGCCGCCCGACCGGCGCGGCCTGTCCACCTGGCTGAGCCATGGCGATCTGGCGCGCCTGGTCGCGGCCGCGCTGACCGCGCCCGATGTCGGCTGCCTGGTCACCTACGGCATCTCGGACAACCCGGCGCGCTGGTGGAGCGAGGATGGCTGGGAGCGCCTGGGCTACCGGCCGCAGGACTCGGCCGAGGCCTGGCGCGCGCGGGCCGAGTCGAGCGTGTTTCCGGCCGGCTCGCCGATGGCGCGTCTGCAGGGCGGCAGCTTCCTGGACCTCGGCCCCTTCGACGCACCATGAGCAGCCCGCGCAGCGACCAGGCCGAGCTGTGGTGGCAGGCCGAGGACAGCCTGCTGGCCGAGAGCCCCGTCTGGGTGGCGGCCGAGCAGGCCTTCTTCTGGGTGGACATCGCGGCGCGGCGCATCCGCCGCCACGATGGTTCGGCCCACCCCGCGCGCAGCTGGGTGCTGCCGCAGAAGGTTGGCTGCATCGCGCCGCGCGCCGGCGGCGGCTGGATCGCGGCGCTGCAGGACGGCGTCTACGCGGTGACGCTGCCCGCAGCCGGCGGGCCGGCCGAACTGAGCCCGCTCGCCGCCGCGCCGCATGGCGCCGCGCCGCTGCGCTTCAACGATGGCCGCTGCGACCGCCAGGGCCGCTTCTGGGTCGGCAGCATGCACGACGCGCCGGGCGAGCGCCTGCCGCTGGGCCGGCTCGCGCGCCTGGCCCGGCCGGGCGAATGCGCCGGCGCCTGGCAGCCCGCCTTCCAGGACCGCATGCTGGTACCCAACGGCCTGGCCTTCGCGCCCGACGGGACGCGCATGTATTTCAGCGATTCGCATGCCAGCCGCGCCATGGTCTGGGCCTGCGACTACGAGCTCGAGACCGGCCGCCCCGGCGCGCCGCGGGTCTTCATCCCCGCCCTGCCCAGGGGCCGGCCCGACGGCGCGGCGGTCGATGCCGAGGGCGGCTACTGGATCTGCGCCAACGACGGCGCGGCCGTGTTCCGCTACACGCCGCAGGGCCGGCTCGATCGCCGCATCGAGCTGCCGGTCGCGAAGCCGACGATGTGCGCCTTCGGCGGCCCCGACCTGCGCCTGCTGCTGATCGCCTCGATGAAGCCCGAGGGCGCGCCGCCGCGATCCCCGCTGGACGGCGCGCTGTTCGCCATGCGGCTCGATGTCGTCGGTCTGCCCGAACCGCCATTCGCGGGCTGAGCCAGCCGCCCCTTCCTTCCCGAGCCCATCGCAACAAATACCACCCCACAAGGAGACGACGATGCAATACCGGATCAACAAGACCCTGGCCCTGGCCGCCATGCTGGCCCTGCTGGGCAAGGCGCAGGCCGTGGAGTTCCGCTCCTCCGACGTGCACAACGCCGACGACTACCCCACCGTCGCCGCGGTGCGCCATATGAGCGAGCTGCTCGACAAGCGTTCCAACGGCAAATACAAGATCAAGGTCTTCAACAAGGGCGCGCTGGGCACCGAGAAGGAAACCATCGACCAGGTCAAGATCGGCGCGCTGGAGATGACCCGGGTCAACATCAGCCCGATGAACGCGATCTGCGCCAAGACCCAGGTGCCGACCATGCCCTTCCTGTTCCGCTCGGTGGAGCATATGCGCAAGAGCCTGGACGGCCCGGTGGGCGAGGAGATCCTGAAGAGCTGCGAGGAGCAGGGCTTCGTCGGCCTGGCCTTCTACGACAGCGGTGCGCGCTCGATCTACGGCCGCAAGCCGGTCAGGAGCGTGGCAGACGCCAAGGGCATGAAGATCCGCGTGCAGCAGAGCGACCTCTGGGTGGCCCTGGTCAGCGCGATGGGCGCCAATGCCACGCCGATGCCGATCGGCGAGGTCTACACCGGGCTGAAGACCGGCCTGATCGACGCCGCCGAGAACAACATCCCCTCCTACGACGGCTTCAAGCATTTCGAGGCGGTCAAGTACTACTCGAAGACCGAACATTCGATGGCGCCCGAGATGCTCTTGATGAGCAAGGTCGTCTACGACAAGCTGCCCAAGCCCGACCAGGAGTTGATCCGCGCCGCCGCCAAGGAATCGGTGGCCTTCCAGCGCAAGAAGTGGGACGAGCAGGAGGCCAAGAGCCTGGCGATCGTGAAGGCCGGCGGCGCCGAGATCGTCGAGGTCGACAAGGCCGGCTTCCAGGCGCAGATGGGCCCGGTCTATGCCAAGTTCATGACCACGCCGGATCTGCAACGCCTGGTCAAGGCCGTGCAGGACAGCAGGTGAGCGGCGCCAGCATGGAGGCTGGCCGGACCACCACCGTGCATCAGCCGCTGAGCCTGTTCACCCGGCTCTGCGCCGGGCTCTCCAGGCTCGCGCTGATGCTCGCGGTGGCCGGGCTGATCGCGGTGGTGATCTGCGTGCAGTACCAGGTGGTGGGCCGCTACGTCTTCAACGACACGCCCACCTGGGCCGAGGCGCTGGCGATGCTGCTGATCCTGTTCGTCACCGCCTTCGGCGTGGCGGTGGGGGTGCGCGACGCCGGCCATATCGGGTTGGAGTCGCTGATCGCGCTGCTGCCGGAATGGTGGCGGCTGAAGCTGGAGCTGCTGATCCACGCCTTGGTCGCGCTGTTCGGCGGCCTGATGGCCAAGAGCGGCTGGCTCTGGGCCACGATGAAGTGGAACGAGCGCAAGCCCATGCTGGCCGTGCCCGAGGGCATCGACTATGTGCCGATCGTGATCGCCGGCGCTTTGATCGTGCTGTTTTCTCTTGAACATATCGTCGCGCTGCTCAGGGGCGAGACCGTGGAGCCCGCATGGAACTGACGCAGAGCCGCCTCAAGGCAGTTCGCGCCCCCTCGGGGGGCCGCGCTGCAAGCGCCGGGGGGCAGGCATGGAACTGACTATCTTGGGAATCAGCTTCACCGTCCTGCTGCTGCTGGGCGTGCCGGTGGCCTTCTCGATCGGCCTGGCCTCGGTGGCCACGATCCTGGCCGCCGGCCTGCCGGTGGCCATCGTGTTCCAGAAGATGGTCGGCGGCATGCAGGTGTTCAGCTTCCTGGCCATCCCCTTCTTTGTGTTCGCCGGCGAGCTGATGCTGTATGGCGGCATCGCCGACCGCATCGTGCGCTTCGCCAACAGCCTGGTCGGTCATGTGCGCGGCGGCCTGGGCATGAGCAATGTGGTGGGCTGCACGCTGTTCGGCGGTGTGGCCGGCTCGCCGCTGGCCGACGTGTCGGCGATGGGCTCGGTGATGATCCCGCTGATGAAGAAGGAGGGCTATCACGCCGACTACGCGGTCAACGTGACGACGCACGCGGCCCTGGTCGGCGCGCTGATGCCGACCTCGCACAACCTGATCATCTTCACCTTGGCCACCGCGGGCATCGCCTCGGTCAGCGTGTTCAGCCTGATCCTGGCGGGCCTGGTCCCGGCGCTGATCCTGACGCTGTGCAATCTGGCCGCGGCCTACTGGGTGGCGGTCAAGCGCGGCTATCCCACCCATGGCAGCTTCCCGGGCTGGGGGGCGGTGCTGGTGGCCTTCCTGGCGGCGCTGCCGGGCCTGCTGGTGGTGGTGATCATCCTGGTGGGCATCCTGAGCGGCGTGTTCACCGCCACCGAGTCGGCCGCCACCGCGGTGTTCTGGGCCCTGGCGGTCACGGTGTTCGTCTACCGCTCGCTGGACTGGGAGCATTTCCTGAAGGCCTGCGCCAAGGCCTGCAAGACCACCGGCGTGGTGCTGCTGCTGATCGGCATTTCCTCGGCCTTCGGCTACTTCATGGCGCTGTACGAGGTGCCGCAGAAGACCGGTGAGCTGATGAAGTCGGTCACCACCGAGCCCTGGATGATCTTCCTGATGGTGAACATCCTGCTGTTCCTCTTGGGCACCTTCCTGGACATGGCCGCCACCATCCTGATCTGCACGCCGATCTTCCTGCCGATCTGCCAGCAGTTCGGCATGGACCCGGTGCAGTTCGGCATCATGATGCTGATCAACTGCGCGCTGGGGCTGAACACGCCGCCGGTGGGCACCACGCAGTTCGTCGGCTGTGCGATCGGAGAGATCTCGGTGGGCGAGGTGATGCGCTCCATCCTGCCCTTCTACGGCGCGCTGACCGCAACGCTGATGCTGGTGACCTATGTCCCCGCGTTCTCGCTGTGGCTGCCGGGGCTGTTCAAGTAGGCCAGCAGCCGACGATCCACACACCAGCAACGGCCGGGCCCTATGCCCGGCCGCTTTGCTTTGTTCACTGTCTCTCGCGTGCGGGGGCTCAAGCGCTGGGACAGGATCGGGCCGGGGAAGAGGGCTCTACAGCGGTTGCCGTCCTTCGCTGCGCGGTCAGCTGAGGCCGCTCTCGGGCGTGACAGGCAACTGATATGCCGAGTCATTGAATTGAGCATCACTGTACCGGTCCATTGGCATGCCTGCTGAATCACCCAGACGGATGGATCTGATCTGCTCTTTTTGGGCGAGATCTGAGCCTGGGCTTTGCGGCCAGGATTTGGCACAGTTCAGTCCGAAAGTGAGGTGCTGTTCATGAGTCCGGTCCGGTACGTGCGAATGGTGTTGTGAAGCTTCATCGACATTGCGGCGGTGGCGCGCGGCACATGGACCCGTCGGAGGTCCGGCCGCTGGCGCTGATCGGCGTTGCCATCGCACTGGCCGCGCTGTTCGGCCCGACGGTGTGGGGCCTGGCGAAACAGCGTTTTGAGGTAGTGCTCCTCACGATAGATAGTGTCAAGTAATAGCCTGGAAATACTCAGAATGATGGATTGGATCCCTATAGTTTTCGTTACGTTCAAGGTTCTCGTGTTCGGCACGGGCATGTTCTTCGCCATCAAGTGGCATCACGATCAAGGGAAAAAGAAGAAGAAATAACGAAACCAGCGGACCGTACGCGTAAAGGTCGGGCGTTCAAAGCTGGGACAACTTCCGCTTCCAGCCTAAAGCAAACACCGCGGTCTACACGCCCCGTGAGCCCTCCCGGGTGCCGGCCGAGCACTACCGCGCCTCGAACCAGCGCCCCAGCAACGTGCGCTCCGCGTCGCTCATCTGGGTGGCGTTGTTCAGCGGCATGGTCTTCTGCACCACCGCCTGCTGGTAGATCTGCTGCGCATGCTGCTCGATCAGCTCGGGCGTATGCAGGGCCGTGCCCTTCTGCGCCAGCTGGGCGTTGTGGCACATGACGCAGCGCTGCTCGACGATGGCCTGCACCTGGGCCAGGGTAGGCGCCCCGGCAGGCGCGGGCGGCTGCGGCGCGGGCGCCATCCAGACGATCAGGCCGGCCAGCAGCGCCAGCGCCGCGGCGATCAGCGGCCAGGTATTAACCCCCTTGTGGCGCCTGACGAACCAGCTGCGCACCAGCACGCCGACGGCCATCAGCAGCACCAGCACCGCCCAGTTGTGCGCATGGGCATAAAGCATGCCGTAGTGGTTGCTGAGCATCGCGATCAGCACCGGCAAGGTGAAGTAGGTGTTGTGCACGCTGCGCTGCTTGCCGCGCTGGCCGAACACCGGATTGACCGGCCGGCCGGCGCGCATGTCCGCGATCACCTGCTTCTGGCCCGGGATGATCCAGAAGAACACATTGGCGCTCATCATCGTGGCGATCATCGCGCCGACGATCAGGAAGGCCGCGCGGCCGGCGAACAGCTGGCTGGCGCCCCAACTTGCCGCGATGACGAAGACCGCGATCAGGCCCAGCACCACGCCGTCGTTGCCGATGCTGACGTCCACAGGGGAAGCGCCGGGCCGCCCCAAGCTTCCCGGCTCCCCTTGGGGGGCGGACGCCGCCGCGCGGCGGCCTTGGGGCGCACGAACTACTCCGAAGCGGCGGCAGATCTGGTCATAGACCAGCCACCCGGCGGCGAGGAAGCCGAGCGACGCGGCGATCGCCTGCCAGGGCGCAGCCCAGTCATGCACCTTGCGGTCGATCAGGAAACTCTCGGCGTTGAACAGGTAGAGCACGACGAACAGCGCGAAGCCGCTCATCCAGGTCCAGTAGCTTTCCCAGTAGAACCAGTGCAGCTGCTGCGGCAGGTCGGGCGGCGCCACCAGGTACTTCTGCGGGTTGTAGAAGCCGCCGCCATGCACGGCCCAGAGCTCGCCGTCCACGCCCTTGGCCTTCAGGTCCGCGGCCGCAGGCTTCAGCAGATGGTTGTCGAGCCAGACAAAATAGAAGGAGGCGCCGATCCAGGCAATGGCCACGATCACATGCAGCCAGCGCAGCAGCAGATTGGCCCAGTCGAGCAGATAGCTTGGTTCCATGCGAGCGCTACAAGCAACGAACGGACCGGCTACCACTGCGGGCGCTGTAAACCGGCGAAAAGGCGTCGCGCTGTTCGGTCGGGACCGGTGCGCCGCGGCGACGAATCATGTGGACAGAAGTGTATACACTTTTTCCACCGCCTCGCCGCGGCGCCTCATCCCAGGGGCTTGTAGTACACAGGTTCCTCCCGCTGCGGGAACAAGGGCGGCGGGGGCTGCATCAGATCACGCTGGCGCTGGCGCTTGATCTGCTTGGGCTTGGGCGGGGGGCGCATGGCGCGGTCCCAGCTCAAGCACCATGTACGCGGGGCGCCAGGAAGTCCCGGCCCACCATCGCGCGGGCAAAGAGGTAGTTGTTGCGGGCCCGTTCGGGCAGCGCGTCGAGATCGACATGGCCCTCGGCATCGCAGGGGAAGGCCAGGGCCTGGCCGGCATTGAACAAGGAATCGAAGCGGATCTCGAAGGAGGAGGACGGTACGGGGCCGTCCGGGCTCTTGGTGGTGTGCTTCATGACTGACTCCCAGTCGTGCTTCGTATATCTCAAGCATCGGCGCTGGGCCGCCCGTTCGCCATAAGTCCAGCGCCAGAGGCCCTGTCGGCGCAATTCCAAGCCGGCGCTGGCAAATTCCTACAAAATCCCGCCCCTTGTCGGTGAATTACCTTCAGGCAGGCAGGAGGGGTTCCCGCTCCATCTCCATCACCCAGTTGTCTTCCCAGGTGGCGCCGCCATCGACCGAGAAGGCCTGGGTCCAGCGCGCCCGGTCCCGCGCCAGGCGTTCCCAGACGAAACGCACCCGCACCGGCCGGCCGTCGTCCTCGTCCTCGCCGTAGAACTCCCCGCGTGCACCATCCCAGCCGCCGTGCACCGGCGGAAACAGCTGGCCGCAACGGCTGTTGATCCAGTAGATCGCCCATTGCCGGGTCTGCAGGTTCAGCGTGCGCAGGGTGCAGCCGGCGAAGCCCTCGGTTTCAAAGGCAATCTCGTCCACGCTGACCTGGCCGTCCAGGTGGCGCCAGGCCTGGCTGACGGCCTCGAACTCGGTCCAGTCCGCCGCGCCCACCAGGCGTGTGTGCAGCCGACGGTTGCGCACGCGCCAGCGGCCGCCGACCAGGAAATCGAAATCGCCGGGGCGGCCGATGAACCTTGCTTCTTCTTGCATGCTGTTCTCCTCGCGGATCTGCAGGGCCGAGCCTGCGGTGGGAAGCAGGCGCAGCAGTTGCGCGGCGGCAACCGGCGCCGGTCGCTCCACGTCCTGCAGCCCCTGCGGGTGATGCGCCAGCCAGACGAGGACATGCTCGCCCTCGCGCACCGGCAGGCGCGGGAAGTTGTTGACCAGGGCCGGATCGCTGACCCAGCAGGCCAGCAGCGCCGCCCCTTGCCGGTGCAGCCAGGGCAGCAACTGCGCCGCGAACTCAGCCAGCAAGGCCTCATCGGCGGGCGCGTCGAGCGTGCAGATGCCGGCGACGATCTGCCCACCGCGGGCACCGGCAACCGGCGCGCCAGCGAGCCCCGCCACCGGCCGCAGCAGCAGCACGTCGTCCGAATCGATCATGGTCGCGTTGGCCGCGTCGCGATGCGCGCGCCAGGCCGGCCCGCCATAGAAGTCCGCCAGCGCCCGGGCGCGGCCGGCCAGGTCGGCAAAGCCGCGCAGCCAGACGAAGCGGTCCGGCCGGTCCAGGTCGCGGAACTGGCCCGGCAGGCGGATGCCGCAGGCCCGCTGGGGCTCGATGAACTCGCGTTCGAACAGCGCGATCAGCGTGTCGCGCCGGCCCGGGTGCAGGGTGTACTGGCGCAGTTCCAGCACCGCACCCGCCTCGTCAAGAACAGTCATGGCAGCACTCCCTTGGGTGAATGCCGCGATGCTGCGCGCGCAATGCTGACAGGGCCTGTCAGTGTTCGTCGGCACACTGCGATTCATTCATCATGCAAGCCAGCCGACTGCTCTCGATCCTGATGCTGCTGCAGGACCGCGGCCGCCTCAGCGCCCAGGCCCTGGCCGCGGCGCTGGAGGTATCGGTGCGCACGGTCTACCGCGATGTCGATCGGCTCAGCGCCGCCGGCGTGCCGATCTGGGCCGAGACCGGGCGCCACGGCGGTTTCCAGCTGCGCGAGGGCTGGCGCACCAAGCTCGATGGCCTGACCGTGCCCGAGGCCCAGGCGGTGTTCCTGGCCGGCCTGCCGGGGCCGGCGGCCGAGCTGGGCCTGGGCGAGGCGCTGGCCTCGGCCCAGCTGAAGCTGCTGGCCGCCCTGCCCGCCGGCTGGCAGGAGGACGCCCGGCGCGTCGGCGCGCGCTTCCATCTGGATCCGGTCGACTGGTACCGCGAATCGCCGGCCGCCCTGCACCTGGCCGCCGTGGCCCAGGCGGTCTGGCGCGAGCGCCGGCTGTGGCTGCGCTACGAGAGCTGGAAGGGCGTGGTCGAACGCGAGTTGGAGCCGCTGGGCCTGGTACTGAAGGCCGGCGCCTGGTATCTGGTGGCGCGCAGCGGCGCCGGCGCGGCGCCACGCACCTATGCCTTGCAAAGCATGCTGGCGCTGCGCCTGCGTGAAGAAGGAGATGAAGGCGCTGGCTTTGAGCGCCCGCGCGACTTCGATCTGGCCGCCTGGTGGCGCGCGTCGACCGAGCGCTTCGAGACCGGGCTGCAGCGCGAACTCGCCAGCCTGTGCGTCAGCCCGCGCGGGCTCAGGCTGCTGGGCCAGCTGGGCCGGGCCCTCGGCGAGGCCGCCAGGCGCAGCCAGCGGCCGGACGATGCAAGGCCGGGCTGGCTGCGCGTCGAGATCCCGATCGAATCGGTCGAGCATGCGGCCGGCCAGCTGCTACGCCTGGAAGCCGAGGCCGAGGTGCTGGCGCCGCCGGCGCTGCGCGAGGCCTTCGTCGCCCTGCTGGCACGCACGGCGGTGCTCTATCGTTGAGCGGCGTCAGCGCCAGCGGCGCCATGCCAGCCACCAGCGCAGGTAGAAGGGTGGCGGACGATGCCGGCCGCGGCGCGGCGCCTCGGGTCGCGCCTCGTCCTGCCGCGGCAGTTCATCCGGCACGGCCTCGGGTAGATGGGAAATTTCACAGCTTTCCCGGGGCCCGTGCGAATGACGGAATGAGATGGACCGGCCGCTCATGTACTGCTCCTGCATGAGGTGGAGCCCCATTGCAGCGCCGGCCGGCCGCCGCAGCTGTGGGGCAAACCCGGCAACGCGGGTAGGACGCGGCCTACATGGCATAGGGATGGCGGCCATTCCGGGCCTGGTCTCCAATGGCGCGCCATCGGGAGGGACATGCCATGTCGACCATCTCCAAGCGCCTCGTGCTCATCGGTCTGCCGGCGCTGCTCGGCAGCGTCGCCTGCGTCAGTCCGCCGCCGGCCCATGACGCCAAGGCGCCGCAGGGCGAGCTCGGCGCCTGCGCGGCAATGCTGGCACGCGGCTTCCGGCCGCTGGCACCGGAGCGCGACGCGCGCTTCCTGGGCAAGGTGGCCGAGGACGTGGCGCGCTGCCGCGGCGGCGACAAGGCCGTGGCCTTTCGCGGCGCGCCCTATGTGGACTGGGCCAATTACTGGGCGACCGGCGACGCCGGCAGCTTCGCGCCCGGCACCGAGCGCGTGGGCCTGCATCTGTCGCGCAACGGCCGCGGCATCGACGGCGCCTTGCTGGACCTGGAATACCAGCGCATGGAGCTGATCAAGTTCAACCTGTTCGACAACGCCGGCAGCTTCCCCGCCTATGTGCTGGGTCGGGACGGCGTCGACGGCCCGGCATTGAAGACCTGGCCCGCGATGCGCCTGCCGCCCACCGCGCCGGACTATGCGGCCGTCGGCGGCGCCGGGCCGCAGCTGTGCGGGGGCGAGCTGATCCGCGCCCGCACCTTGACCGGCATCTGCAACGACATCCGCAACCCGCTGATGGGCGCGATCGGCACGCCCTTCGCGCGCAATGTGGAATTCGAATCCACCTTCCCCGAGCTGGGCGCCGACGAACTGGCGCGCAACCGCCATGGCGGGCGCCTGGCCCTGCTCAAGCCCGATCCGCAGCTGATCAGCCGCAAGCTCTTCACCCGCGCGCAGAGCCGGCCCGAGCTGTGCCGCGAGGGCCGGGGCCTGCCCGGCAATAGCATCGACGCCCATTGCGACTACAAGAAGGCGCCCTTCTTCAATGTGCTGGCGGCCTTCTGGATCCAGTTCATGACGCACGACTGGTTCTCCCACCTGGACGAGGGCCAGAACAATGCCGGCGCCGCGCCGATGCCGGTGGGCTGCGCCGACGCCAGCTCGGGCTGCCGCCCCGAGGACCGCATCGATCCCGCGCTGATGGCCGAGACCGGCGCGCCGCCGCAGTTCATCAAGGACGGTCAGCCGCGCCTGGCGCGCGCCCACCGGACCACGCGCAACCATGTCACCGCCTGGTGGGACGCCTCGCAGATCTATGGCCACGACGAGCGCTCGCGCCAGCGCGTCAAGCGCGATCCGGCCGACCCCGCAAAGCTGCTGCTGCAGCCCGCACGCGGTGAGGGCAAGGGTGAGGCCCAGGGCTATCTGCCCCTGTTCCAGAGCGGCGTCGATCCGATCGCGCCGCAATGGGCCGGCCAGGAGGCCACGGCCTTCCCGGACAACTGGAGCATCGGCATGAGCTTCTACCACCATGTGTTCGCGCGCGAGCACAACGCCTTCGTCGCGGCCTTCCGCGCCCAGGCGGTGGCGACGCCGCAGGCCGATTCGGGCCTGCGCCACCCGGCGCGGCCGGAGGCCGTCATCCGCTACCGCGAGGTGACGGCCGACGAGCTGTTCGAGATGGCGCGCCTGGTGGTGGCCGCCGAGATCGCCAAGATCCACACCATCGAGTGGACGCCGCAGCTGCTCTACGGCGAGCCGCTGTTCCTGGGCATGAACGCCAACTGGGGCGGGCTGTTCGCCAACCAGCCGCTGGTGGCCTCGGCGCTGGAGCGGATCGTCGTCAACAACTTCGGGCGTAGCGAGGACGCCAAGCGCGCCACCCAGTGGTACTCGGCGCTGGCCTCGGGCCCCGGCATCTTCGGCCTGGGCAACCGGGTCTATGCCGACGACCCGGTGTTCGCAAGACCCGACCCCGGCCGCCCCGACAAGGACGGCGACCGCTGGAGCCTGGCCAACCCGGACCATGTCAACGGTGGCGTCAACCATTTCGGCTCGCCCTTCAACTTCCCCGAGGAATTCGTCAGCGTCTACCGCCTGCACGCGCTGGTGCCCGACCTGATCGAGCTGCGCGACTGGGCCTCGGGCGATCCCAACACGATCCGCGCCAAGGTGCCGGTGGCCGACACCTTCCGCGCCGGGGCCGCACCCGCGATGCGCGGCCAGGGGCTGGCCAACTGGGCCCTGTCGATGGGCCGCCAGCGCCTGGGCCTGCTGACCCTGCAGAACCAGCCGCAGTTCCTGCAACACCTGGCGCTGGCACGCGCGCCGGCCGGCATAGCCAAGATCGACGTGATGGCGCTGGACCTGATCCGCGACCGCGAGCGCGGCGTGCCGCGCTTCAACGAATTCCGCCGCCAGTACGGCCTGCGCCAGATGACAAGCTTCGACGATTTCGTCGACCGCCGCCTGCCCGAAGCCTCGCCCGAACGCGCCGAACAGCAGCGCCTCGTGGGCCTGCTGCGCGAGGTCTACGGCCAGCACCGCTGCGACGCGAGCAAGGTGATCACGCGAGCCCAGCGCAACCCCGACGGCACGCCGATCAACGACTGCCTGGGCCGGCCCGACGGCAGCCTGGTGGACAACGTCGAGGATCTGGACAATGTGGTGGGCTGGCTGTCCGAGTTCGCGCATCCGCATGGCTTCGCGATCTCGGAGACGCAGTTCCAGGTCTTCATCCTGAATGCCTCGCGGCGCCTGTTCAGTGACCGCTTCTTCACCTCCGGCTTCCGCCCCGAGTTCTACGGCCATCTGGGCGTGCGCTGGGTCAACGACAACGGCCCGGACGGCAAGAAGATGGAAAAGGGCCGGCCCAACAATCACGCCATGGAGGTCGCGCCGCTCAAGCGCGTGCTGCAGCGCGTGACGCCAGAACTGGCGCCGGAGCTGGAGCATGTGGTCAATGCCTTCGATCCCTGGGCACGCGAGCGCGGCAGCTACTACTCGATCGAATGGAAGCCGCGGCCCGACGCGGCGGGCGATCCGGCCTTCAAGACGCCCTGATCAATCGGGCCATCCACCGGACTGAATGGCGGCCACGATCGCCCGCCCGGCCTCGATCAGCGCCGGCGCGAACTGCTCGTGCAGCAGGCTGCCCTGCAGCCGCGCCGCTGCGCCGCCGACGGTCAGCGCCAGCGGCTCGCGGCCGTCGCCAAGGTCGATGCCGATGCCGATCGCGGCGATCTCGCTTTCCCATTCGGCCTCGGAGCTGACATAGCCGCGGGAGGCCATCTCGGCTTCGGCACGCGCCAGCGCGGCCTGGCGCTGCGGCCAGCGCGGCCCGGCGTCGGCACGCAGCCTGGCGGCGATCAGCGCGCGCATGCCGGGGCTGGAGGCGCACCACAGGGCTCGCCCCATCGCGGTCTCGGCCAGGGGCAGGCGCGTGCCCACATCCAGACCCAGGATCAGCCGTGCGGTGCTGCGGCAATGGGCCACATAGACCATCGACTCCTCATGCCGCACGCCCAGCGAGACGGCGGCCTGGGTCTGCTCGGCCAGCGCCTCCATCCAGGGCCGCGCGATGCGCCCGATCTCGAAGTTGGTCAGCACCGAGAAGCCCAGCGCCAGCACGGCCGGGGCGAGCGCGTACTCGCCGCTCGCCGCGCGGTGGCGCAGATAGCCCAGGCTCACCAGGGTGAAGGCCAGGCGCGACACGGTGGCCTGCGGCAGGCCGGTGCGGCGCGCCAGCTCCTGATGCGCCAGCCAGCGATCCTGCGGGCGGAAGCAGCGCAGCAGGGCCAGGCCGCGCGCCAGCGCGCTGACGAAGCGGCGGTCCGCCGCCGGGTCCGGTGCCTCGGCCGCCATCGTTACCGCTGCCGTCACAGCCGCCGTCAGGCTGCGCCTGCGTCCCATCTCCGCGCCGCCTTCCTCTGTTTTCCGCTGATCGGAATATTGCATGACCCTCCGCATGCGCCACATGCTCGCAATCCCTGAGCCGCATTTACAGCGGGTCGCGGGACTGCGTAGACTGGTCCGTACCGGCCACTCCATTCCGATCTGCGGAATTCGAGCACCGGACCAACGCAAACATTCAGGAGACATGAGCACCCGGGCCGTCACGGCCGGGCTCATCATTGGCAGCATGTCCGACGCGCATTTCAGCCATTGGCCTCCCGGCCTGCCGCGGCAGCTGAGCCTGCCCCGCACCCACCTCTTCTACAACATCGAGGTCTCGGCCGCACGCTACCCCGACAAGCCCTGCACCCTGTTCTACGACTCGGCGCTCAGCTATGCGGACTTCAAGCACGAGGCCGAATTGCTGGCTGGCTGGCTGCAAACGGTGCAGGGCCTGCAGCGCGGCGAGCGCGTGCTGCTCTTCATGCAGAACAGTCCGCAATGGGTGCTGGGCTACTACGCGATCCTGCGCGCCGATGCGGTGGTCGTGCCGGTCAACGCGATGAACCGCGGCGAGGAACTGCGCCATTATGTGGAGGACAGCGGCGCGCGCATCGCCCTGGTGGCCCAGGATCTGCTGCCCGAGCTGGCGCCGCTACTGGGCACGGCCGGCCTGAGCCGCCTGCTGGTCGCGACCTACAGCGACCATCTGCGCGCCGCCACCGACATGGCGGTGCCGGACTTCGTCGCCGCGCCGCGCCTTGCCGAACTGCCCGCCGGCTGCACCGCCTGGTCCGAGGCGCTGGCGGCCGGGCACGAACCCGGGCCGATGCGCGCCGGCCCCGCAGACCTGGCCGTGATGCCCTACACCTCGGGCACCACCGGCCGGCCCAAGGGCTGCATGCACACCCATGCCAGCGTGATGAGCACCCTGGTCGGCGGGGTCTGCTGGTTCGGCCGCACCCAGGACGCGGTCTACCTGGCCGCCCTGCCCTTCTTCCATGTGACCGGCATGTCGGGCAGCATGAACGGCCCCCTCTATATCGGCGCGACGATCGTGATCCTGCCGCGCTGGGATCGCGAGGTGGCGGCGCTGTCGATCGCGCGCTACCGGGTCACGGTCTGGCAGACCATCTCGACGATGATGATCGACTTCCTGGCCAACCCGCGGCTGGCCGAGCATGACCTCTCCAGCCTGGCCGGCATCCGCGGCGGCGGCGCGGCGATGCCGGCGGCCATCTGCGCCAAGCTGAAGGCACTGACGGGGCTCGACTATGTCGAGGGCTATGGCATGAGCGAGACCATGGCCGCCACCCATATCAACCCGACGCACCGGCCGAAGCCTCAGTGCCTGGGCATCCCGGTGTTCGATGTCGATGCCCGCATCATCGACCCGCAGACCTCGGCCGAGCTGCCGCAGGGCGAAAGCGGCGAGATCGTGGTCCACGCGCCCCAGGTGATGCAGGGCTACTGGCAGCAGCCCCGCGCCACCGAGGAAGCCTTTGTCGAGATCGCCGGCAAGCGCTTCCTGCGCACCGGCGACATGGCCCGCATCGACGAGGACGGCTACTTCTTCATGACCGACCGCCTGAAACGCATGATCAATGCCTCGGGCTACAAGGTCTGGCCGGCCGAGGTCGAGGCGTTGATGTACCACCACCCGGCCGTGCTGGAGGCCTGCGTGATCGGGGTGCCCGATGCGCGCCGCGGCGAGACGGTCAAGGCCCTGGTGGTGCGCAAGCCCGGTGCCGGCCTCAGCGCGCAGGAACTGATAGCCTGGTGCCATGAGCATATGGCGGCCTACAAGAGCCCGCGCCTGGTCGAGTTCGTCGCCGGTCTGCCCAAGTCCGGCAGCGGCAAGGTGATGTGGCGCGAGCTGCAGGAACAGCAGGCCAGGCGGAACGGCGAGAACAAGACATCGACCACCACAGGAGACAAGACATGACCCCAACAAGCGTCACGCGCCGCAGCCTGCTGCTGGCAGCGGCCTCCGCCACGGCGCTGGGCACGGTCCACGCGCCGGCCCTGGCCCAGGCCTGGCCCGCCAAGCCGATCACGATGATCGTGCCCTGGCCGGCCGGCGGCTCCACCGACCGCCATCTGCGCGCGCTGGCCGAGCTGGCCTCCAAGCATCTGGGCCAGCAGATCATCATCGACAACAAGCCCGGCGGCGGCGGCACCTTGGGCCCCGGCACCATGGCCCTGACCGCCAAGCCCGATGGCTACACGATCGCCCAGTTCCCGCTCGGCATGCTGCGCATCCCGCATATGCAGAAGACCGCCTGGCATCCGCTGAACGACTTCACGTTCCTCATCGGCATCTCGGGCTATACCTTCGGCTTCACGGTGCGCAGCGACTCGCCCTACAAGAGCTTCAACGAGTACATCGAGGCCGCGCGCAAGGCCCCCGGCGCGCTGAACTACGGCTCCACCGGCACCGGCTCGAGCCCGCATCTGCTGATGGAAGAGCTGGCCGGCCATGCCAAGGTGCAGCTGACCCATGTGCCCTACAAGGGCAATGCCGATCTGCAGCAGGCGCTGCTGGGCGGCCATGTGATGGCGCAGAGCGATGCCAGCGGCTGGGACAAGTTCGTCGATGGCGGCCAGATGCGCCTGCTGGTGACCTTCGGCGAGCAGCGCACCAAGCGCTGGCCCCAGGTGCCCACGGCCAAGGAGCTGGGCTATGGCGTGGTCGCGACCTCGCCCTATGGCCTGGTGGGCCCCAAGGGCATGGACCCGGCCGTCGTCGCGGCCTTGCACGACGCCTTCAAGAAGGCGATGGACGATCCCAGGCATCAGGAGCTGCTGGACCAGCTGAACCAGGCCATGTGGTACCGCAGCGGCGCCGACTACCGCTCCTGGGCGGTCGAGACCTATGCCAAGGACAAGGCCCTGATCGAGCGCCTGGGCCTGGCGGCCAAGTAGGTCCGCGCGATGACCATCGTCGAAGCTTCCTTTCGCCTCGTCGCCGATCTGGTGCGCGAGCATGCGGCGCGGCGCCCGGCGGCCGTTGCGCTGCGCGGCGGCGACGAGCAGCTCACGTATGGCGAGCTCGACGCGCTGCTGGACCGCGTGGCCGCGGCCCTGCAGCGCGAGGGCCTGCGGCCCGGCGATGCGATCGCGCTGGCCGGCCTGGCCACGCCGACCCAGGCCGCGCTGTTCCTCGGCGCGCTGCGCGCCGGTGTGGTCGTCGCGCCGCTGGCCAGTTCGGTGACACAAGTCCAGTTCGCGGGCATGCTGGCCGACGCGCAGGCGAAACTGCTGTTCCTGGACGACAGCGCCGCGGGCCTGGCACCGCCGGGCCTGCGCTGCATCGATGTCCTGCGCGACCTGCCGGCTTGGCTGGCGCCCGCGGGCACGCGCCCGGCACCGGTGGCACTGGCGCCCGAGGCGCCCTTCAACATCATCTATTCCTCCGGCACGACCGGCACGCCCAAGGGCATCGTGCAATCGCATGGCATGCGCTGGGCCCATGTGCAGCGCGGCGTGCAATATGGCTACGGACCGGAAGCCCGCACCCTGCTGGCCACGCCGCTGTACTCGAACACCACGCTGGTGGTCTTCGTGCCCAGCATCGCCTATGGCGGCTGCGTCGAGCTGATGGCCAAGTTCGAGGCCGGCGCCTATCTGGCCCTGGCCGAGCAGCGCCGCGCCACCCACACGATGCTGGTGCCGGTGCAATACCAGCGCCTGATGGACCATCCGGACTTCGACCGCTTCGACCTCGCGAGCTTCCGGCTGAAGTTCTGCACCAGCGCGCCCTTCTCCGCGGCGCTGAAGGCCCGGGTGCTGGCGCGCTGGCCCGGCGGCCTGACCGAGTTCTACGGCATGACCGAGGGTGGCGGCACCTGCATCCTCGAAGCTCATCTGCACCCGGACAAGCTGCACACCGTGGGCCGGCCCCAACCCGGCCATGACATCCGCCTGATCGGCGCCGACGATGTGGAACTCGCACCCGGCAGCCACGAGGCGGGCGAGGTGGTCGGCCATTCACCGGCGATGATGAGCGGCTACCACGGCCAGCCCGAGAAGACGCGCGAGGCCGAATGGTTCGCGCCGGACGGCAAGCGCTTCATCCGCACCGGCGACATCGGCCGCTTCGACGCCGAGGGCTTCCTGACCCTGATCGACCGCAAGAAGGACATGATCATCTCGGGCGGCTTCAACCTCTATCCCAGCGATCTGGAGGCCGCGTTGCGCGAGCATCCGGCGGTGGCCGAGGCGGCGGTGGTCGGCGTGGCCAGCGCCTGGGGCGAGAGCCCGGTGGCCTATGTGGTGCGGCGCGAGTCCGGCCGCGACGCGCCGCCGGCGGCCGAGCTGCTGGCCTGGCTGAACGGCCGGGTCGGCAAGACCCAGCGCCTGATCGACCTGCGCTATCTCGACGAGCTGCCGCGCAGCGCCATCGGCAAGGTGCTCAAGCGCGAACTGCGCGAGCGCTACCAGCAGAACAAGCACGAGGAGACAAAAGCATCATGAGCCTGACCCGCCGCGACTTCGGCCTCGCCACCACCGCAGCCCTCGCCCTGCCCGGCCGCGTCGGCGCCCAGGCCGCCTGGCCCGCCCGGCCGGTCAAGCTGATCGTGCCCTACCCGCCCGGCGGCTTCACCGACGTGACGGCGCGCCTGGTCGCGCAGAAGCTGCAGGAGCGCCTAGGCCAGCCGGTGCTGGTCGACAACAAGCCCGGCGCCAACAGCATCATCGGCGTGGACCAGATGGCCAAGTCCCCGGCCGACGGCTACACGATGGCCGTCGTGATCGCCGCCTACGCGGCCAACACCACGCTCTATCCCAAGCTGCCCTACGACCCGGCCAGGGACATCGCGCCGGTCGCGCTGATCGGCCTCTCGCCGCTGGTGGCCGCGGTCCACAACGACGCGCCCTTCAAGACCGCGGCCGAGCTGATCGCCTACGCGAAGCGCAACCCCGGCAAGGTCAGCTTCGGCTCCAGCGGCAATGGCTCGGCCGCGCACCTGAGCACCGAGCTCCTGAAGGCGCTGACAGGCAGCTTCATGGTCCACATCCCCTACCGCGGCGCCGCGGCGGCGCTGACCGATCTGATGGGCGGCCAGATCCAGCTCTTCCTCGACGCCGCCTCGGGCCTGATCAACCCCGGCAAGAGCGGCAAGGTGCGCCTGATCGGCGTGGCCGCCGACAAGCGCCTGCCGGCCCTGCCCGAGGTGCCGACCTTCATCGAGCAGGGCATCGCCGGCTTCACCGGCAGCACCTGGGCCGGCATCCTGGCCCCGGCCGGCACGCCGGCCGAGGCCATCCGGCGCGTGGCCGACGAGGTGCACGCGATCGTGCGCCTGGACGAGGTGCGGCAGCGGCTGGAGGGCATGGGCACGGTGCCGATGGGCGGCACGAGCGCCGAGTTCGCGGCCTTCATCGCCAGCGAGACGGCCAAGTGGGGCAAGGTGATCCGCGATGCGAAGGTGAAGGCGGACTGAGAGGCCAAACCTAAGGTGCGCGGGTCCCCGCGGCCTTCAGCGCCGCCAGCGCCTGGGTGTGGGCCTGCACCAGTTCCGGCGAACCGTCGAAATGCCACAGATAGCGGGTCGTGAAGGGCTCGCTGCTGTCGCGGTCCAGGCTCAGCAGCTGCCGCGCGCGCTGCGCCACGGCCACCGGGGCGGCCAGCGCATCCCCGTCGCCATCGAGCGCCTCGTCCAGCATCACGATCAGGCGGCTCAGGGGCTCGAGCCAGCGCATCTCCTCGGCATAGGCCATCACCTGCAGGAAGTCGCCCGCCCCCTGCGGGCCATGCCGTTTCTCGTAGTCGCGCCGTTCCAGTTCGATCAGGGCGCGATGCAGGTCGAGCAGCGCCTTGCGCAGGGCCTTGCAGGGATCGTTGTGCATGGTGTGATGGGAAGCGTCGTGAGGTGAAGAGGCGGGCCTAGGCCGAGCGTACCCTGCGCGGCCCTCAATGCGGAAACGCCAGCCGCTTCTCCAGCAGCTTCTGCAACTGCTCGAAGGCCAGGCTCAGCACCCAGTAGACCAGCGCCGCCGCGATATAGAGCGGAAAGGGCTGGAAGGTGGTGGAGATCAGCTCCTTGGTGGCCAGCATCAGCTCGGTCACCGCGATCACCGAGACCAGGGAGGTGTCCTTGATCAGGCTGATCAGGCTGTTGCTGAGGCTGGGCACGGCCGAGCGCAGCGCCTGCGGCGCGATGATGTAGCGCAGGGTCTGCACCCGCGTCATCCCGAGGCTCCTGCCGGCCATCCATTGCCCGTCCCCGATGCCGGCCACCGCGCCGCGCAGGCTCTCCGACAGATAGGCCGCGACATTGAGCGTCAGCGCCAGGATGCCGGCCACCAGGGGCGAGAACTCGATGCCCACGCTGGGCAGGCCGTAGTAGATGATGAACACCTGCACCAGCAGCGGCGTGCCGCGAAAGGCGCTGACATAGAGGGCCGCGGCCTGGGCCAGGCCCGGCACCGCCAGCACGCGCAAGAGCGCGATCAGGGCGCCCAGCGCCAGGCCCAGCACCATCGCCGCCACCGCGAACAGCAGGGTCAGGCCGGTGGCCTTGAGCATCACCGGCGCGGCCAGCTCGAACAGCGAAACAAGATCCATCGCGAGGTCCCTTTTTCTTGTGCCGCAAACGGCACCGCCCCCGGCTGGGGGCGGTCAGATGGTAAGCAGCGAGCGCCTGTTGCCTACTGCGCGACCGGCGGCTTGCTGACGTCGCGGCCGAACCATTTGGCCGAGATCTTCGCGAAGCTGCCGTCGGCCTTCATGTCGGCCAGGGCCTTGTCGATCGCCGCCTTGAACTTCGGGTTGTCCTTGCGGAAGGGGATCGCATTGCTCTCCACCGCGCCCAGCGGCGCGCCGGCCTTGACCGGCAGCTTGGTCTTGGCGGCCAGATAGGGGATCAAGAGGCTGTCGTTCAGCGCCACGTCGATGCGGCCGCTGGCCAGGTCCTGCAGGTATTCGGCCGCGCCGGGATAGACCTTGACATCGGCCCCGGCGATGCCGCGCGCCAACTCGGCGTAATTGGTGCCCTGGCCCACGCCGATCTTCTTGCCCTTCAGATCGTCCGGGGTCTTCAACGCGCGGGTCTCGTTGGCGCGCACCACCAGCTGCGGGCTCGACACCACATAGGCATCGCTGAAGTCGAAGGTCTTGCGGCGCACCTCGGTGGCCGCCACCTGGTTGACGATCACGTCGTACTTGCCGGCCTGCAGGCCGGCCAGGATGCCGCTCCACTCGGTGGTCGTGAACTCGGGCTTGACGCCCAGCTTGGCGGCAAGCGCTTCCGCGATCTCGACGTCGAAGCCGGTCAGCTTGCCCTGTTCGTCGCGGTAGTTGAAGGGCGGGTAGGTGCCCTCCACCGCGACGCGCAGGCTGCCGCGCTGCTTCACCTCGTCGAGCAGGTCGGCCGCCTGGGCCAGCGCACCGGCGGCCAGCAGCAGGCCCAGGGTGCCGGCACGGCCCCAGCGCTTCAGCAGCGCCGTCGTCCTCGTTGCATTTGTCGTCTTCATGTTCTGCTTCATCATCGTCATGCCTCTCGCTTCGAGATGGGTGGCGACGATGGTAGCGGCTTTGCGACAACCGTGCCGGCGGGCCATCAATGGCCCGCCGCCGCGCCGTTCGGCGGCGAGGTTTTTCAGTGCCGGCGCGCGCGCCAGCCCAGCAGGGCGAGGCCGGCCAGCATCAGCGCCAGGCTGGCCGGCTCGGGCACCGGCGCCATCGGGTTCAGCGTCAGCAGCCGCGAGTTCCCGGTGCCGCTGTCCTCGGCCACCAGGTAGATGACGCCCTTCTCGTCGATGGTCACGCCCTCGATGGCCTGGCTGGTGAGGCCGCTCAGGTCGAAGCTGGACAGGGTGTTGCCGCTGCGGTCGATCTCCACCAGGCGGCGCGAATCCAGGCTCAGCACCAGCAGATGGTCGGCCGCGGCCGTGCCGGCCAGCGCGTCGACGCCGGCCAGCGTTGCCACGTCGGACAGGCTGGCCAGGCCCAGCCTAGCGTCGGCGTCGAACAGCGGCGCCATGGTCGATACGCCGCCGCCCAGCGCGAAGCTCAGCCCGCCGGCCAGCAGGGCCTGCGGGTTGTCCTGCTTCACGGTGACGAAACTGCCGCCGCCCCGTGGGTCATAGCCGATGCCCTCGGTACCCAGATTGCCAGCGCTGGCGCCGAAGGACACCGAGGGCGCATTGGCCAGGTTGACGCTGCCGCCGGCCACATAGGAGAAGCGGTAGGCATCCTGTAGCCGCTCCTCGACCACCACCAGCTGGCCATTGCCCAGATAGGCCAGGCCCTCGGCGTCATGGTTGCTGCTGGCCGCCGGCCAGCCGGAGAAGCGCATGGTCGACAGGGTCTGGCCGGTCAGCGAGATCTCCGTCACGCCCAGGCCCTCGTCGCCGACGACGAAGAGGCTGCCGCGGTCGCGCGCATAGCTCACGGCCGAGGCCTCCAGGCCCAGGCCACCCAGCGTGTCGAGCGTGTAGTTGCCGCCGGCCTGGTAGTTGCCCAGATTGAGGAAGCCGGCGGCCGAAGCGGAGGAGGCCGCCGCCACGGCGGCCAGCGCGACCAGGCCGCGCTTCAGGAGGGAAGTCTTGTTCTTCATGAGCGCTCGCCTCTCACTTCGCACGGCGGCGCGCCACGCCGGCCACCACGGCCAGGCCGGCGATCAGCAGCGCGTAGCTCGAGGGCTCGGGCACCGGAGCCAGCGCGAACTGGCCGGGATTGCCGATGGCGCCGTTGCCGATCAGGTGCGAGCCGAAGGCGTCGCCGGCGCTGGCCCACACCCAGCTGGTGGGCGTGGTCTCGTTCAGCCCGGCCAGGCTCAGCGGATTGCCGCTGGCGGTATCGGTGCGCACGGTACCGCGGGTCTGGTCGCCGTAGCTCAGACGATCCACCAGCTGGCCGCCGGCGTCGTAGAGATTGATCTCGTCCTCGCGACCCAGATTGGTGGTGTTGCCGCCGATGATCTTCACGTTCGCTCCCAGCGCCCAGGCGGCGCGGAAGGCCGCGGCCGAGTCCTGGGCCAGGATCACCGACTCGCCCGGATTCACCAGGCCGAAGGCCGACAGGCTCACGGTGCCGGCGGCGCGCGAATCGTCATCGAAGGACCAGCCGGCGAAGCTGACCGCCTGGCTGCCCAGATTGGTGAACTCGATGAACTCCGAGCTGTTGTACAGCCACTCGGTGATCTGGACCTGGGCCTGGGCGCCAGCGGCGCACAGGCCCAGGGCGGCCGCGGCCAGCGCGCGGCGGACGGAAGAGCATGCCATGGTGATTTCCTCGCAGGGGTGGATGCCCGGCGGCGCCGGACCAGCGCGCGAAGTTAGAAGACGCCAATGACAGTCCCAAGACAGACCGGCGACACCCCCCTTGTTTCAGGGGGCCGGCCAGCCCTGCAGCAGCTGCGCCACCACCGCCACCGCGATCACCGCCGGCTGCTTGCCGCCGATCCCGGGCACGCCGATCGGGCAGCTGACGCCGGCCAGCTCCGCCGCGCTGAAGCCGCGCGCTTCCAGCCTATGCCGGAAGGTGGCCCATTTGCTCTTGCTGCCGATCAGGCCGATGAAGGGCAGATCGCCGCGTTCGCGGCGGCGCTGCAGGCAGGCGGCCACCACGTCCAGGTCCTCGGCATGGCTGAAGCTCATGATCAGCACGCGCGAGTCCGGGGCCAGGTCTTGCACCGCGGCCTGCACCGGGTCCGAATGCTCGGCGCTGACATTGTCCGGCAGCGCCGCGGGGAAGATCTCGTCGCGGCTGTCGACCCAGAACACCTCGGCCGGCAGCTCGCCCAGCAGGCGCACGATGGCGCGTCCCACATGGCCGCCGCCGAACAGGGCCACCGGCAGGCGCGGTTCGGCATCGGCCAGGCGAGCTTTCAGCGCCGGGATGTCGGTGGCGCCCAGCAGCGCGAAGTCCAGCCACACCACGCCGCCGCAGCATTGGCCCAGGCTCGGCCCCAGCGCGAAGCGCCGGCGCGGCTCGGCCACCCGGCCCGCTGCCAGGATGGCGCGGGCCTGGGCGACGGCCTCGAACTCCAGATGCCCGCCGCCGATGGTGGCCACCAGGGCCGAGCGCCCCACCGCCATCCAGGCCCCCACCTCGCGCGGCCCGCTGCCCTGCACGGCCTCCACCCGCACCAGCACCGCCGGCTCGGCGGCCAGCAGCAGTGCGAGTTCCTGCCAGGGCCTCATCGCATCGACCTCAACTGCCCCGGTAGGTGGAATAGGCCCAGGGGCTGGCCAGCAGCGGCACATGGTAATGGGCCGCCGTGTCGGCGATGCCGAAGTCCAGCGGCACCTCGTCCAGAAAGGCCGGCTCGGGCAAGGCAACGCCGCGGTCCTTGAAATAGGCCGCCACGCCGAACACCAGGCGGTAGCGGCCGGGCTGCAGGGCCGCATCCTGCAGCAGCGGTGCGGCGGCGCGGCCGTCCTCGTTCAGCAGCAGGCGCTGGATCAGCTGGGCGGCGCCGGCGGCGTCGATGCGGTACAGCGCCACCGCCATGCCGGCGGCCGGGCTGCCATGCATGGTGTCCAGCACATGGGTGGTGAGCTTGCCCATCGGGAGGTCCTTCTACGCGTCATACGATCCTGAGGCAAAGTGTATACACTTCTGCACACAAGACCATGAGCGCCGACCCAGACAGCACCACCGCCCGCATCGCCGCGTCCATCACCGCGGCCATCGTCGAGCGCCGCCTGATGCCGGGCACCAAGCTGGCCGAGCAGAAGCTGGCCGACATCTACCAATGTTCGCGCACCCTGGTGCGCCAGGCCCTGAACCAGCTCAGCCGCGACCGCCTCGTGACCCTGCATCCGGCGCGCGGCGCCTTCGTCGCCGAGCCCGGCGTCGAGGAGGCACGCCAGGTCTTCGAGACCCGCCAGATGCTGGAAAGCGCGCTGCTGGCCCAGCTGGCCGAGCGCATCACGCCGGCCCAGATCAGGCAGTTGCGCACGCACCTGAAGCAGGAGCGCGAGGCCGTCGCGCGCACCGATGTGCCGGGCCGCACCCGGCTGCTGGCCGATTTCCATGTGCTCCTGGCCCGGATGCTGGGCAATGAGGTGATGGCCGAGATGCTGTCGGACCTGCTGTCGCGCAGCTCGCTGATCGCGCTGATGTACCAGAGCTCGCATTCGGCCGCCGAGTCGCAGGCCGAGCACGAGTTGATCGTCAACGCGCTGGAGGCCAAGGACCGGAAGGCGGTGCAGAAGCTGATGGCCACCCATCTGGGCCATGTGGAGGCGAACCTGCGGCTGAACCCGCGCGTGAAGGATCTGAAGGAAGCCCTGAGCAGCTTATGAACGGCCCCATCCAGCCCTCCCGCTATCCCCGCGACCTGATCGGCTACGGCGAGCACCCGCCGCATGCCCAATGGCCGGGCGGGGCCCGCATCGCCCTGCAGTTCGTGCTGAACTACGAGGAAGGCGGCGAGAACTCGGTGCTGCATTGCGACGCGGCTTCCGAGCAGTTCCTCTCCGAGATGTTCAACCCGGCCGCCTATGCGGCGCGCCACCTGAGCATGGAGGGCATCTACGAGTACGGCTCGCGCGTGGGCGTCTGGCGTCTTTTGCGCGAATTCGAGAAGCGCGCGCTGCCGCTGACCGTGTTCGGCGTCGCGATGGCGCTGCAGCGCCATCCCGAGCTGACCCGGGCCTTCAAGGAACTGGACCACGAGATCGCCTGCCACGGCTGGCGCTGGATCCATTACCAGAACATCGACGCGGCCGAGGAGCGCCGCCACATGGACATCGGCATGGATATCATCCAGCGCCTGACCGGCGAGAGGCCCTCGGGCTGGTACACCGGCCGCGACAGCCCCAACACCCGCCGCCTGGTGGCCGACTACGGCGGCTTCGAGTACGACAGCGACTACTACGGCGACGACCTGCCCTTCTGGCTGCAGGTGCGCAAGAGCGACGGCCGGCTCGGCCCCCATCTGGTCGTGCCCTATACGCTGGACTGCAACGACATGCGCTTCGCCCTGCCCCAGGGCTTCAGCCATGGCGACGAGTTCTTCGAGTATCTGCGCGACAGCTTCGACCTGCTCTATGCCGAGGGCATCGAGGCGCCCAAGATGATGAGCGTGGGCATGCATTGCCGGCTGCTGGGCAGGCCCGGCCGCATGCGCGCGCTGCAGCGCTTCCTGGACCATGTCGAGAAGCACGACCGCGTCTGGATCTGCCGCCGCGTGGACATTGCACGGCACTGGCGCGCCACCCATCCCTTCGACGCGACCCAGGCCTTCATCTGGGAATGACCATGGAAATGAAGATCACGCTGGACCAACTGAACGCCGCCGGCCCGACCGAGTTCGTCGCGCTGCTGGACGGCAGCTATGAGCATTCGCCCTGGATCGCCGAGCGCGCCGCGGCGGCCCGCCCCTTCGCGACCCTGGCCCAGCTGAAGCATGCGCTGGCCCAGGTGGTGCGCGAGGCCTCGGCCGACGAGCGCCTGAGCCTGATCCGCGCCCACCCCGAGCTGGCCGGCAAGGCCATGGTGGCCCAGACCCTGACCGCCGAGTCCACGAACGAGCAGAGCAAGGCCGGCCTGACCCAGTGCACGCCCGAGGAGTTCGCGCGCATCCAGCAGCTCAACGCCGACTACAAGGCCAGGTTCGGCTGGCCCTTCATCCTGGCCGTGCGCGGCCCGCGCGGCCAGGGCCTGAGCAAGGCCGAGATCATCGCCACCTTCGCGCGCCGGCTCGAGGGCCATCCGGATTTCGAGCGCGCCGAATGCCTGCGCAACATCCACCGCATCGCCGAGATCAGGCTGAACGACAAGTTCGGCGTCGAGCCCCGGCTGGGCAATCTGGTGTGGGACTGGGCCGAGCAGCTGGCCGTGCATTCCGACCCCGGCTTCAAGCAGCAGGGGCAGCTCACCGTCACCTACCTGACCGAGGCGCACCGCGCCGTGGCGGCCCAGCTGGCGCATTGGATGCGCGAGGACTGCGGCTTCGACGAGGTGAACATCGACGCGGTGGGCAATGTGGTGGGCATCTACCACGGCACGGACAGGTCGGCCCCGCGATTGCTGACCGGCAGCCATTACGACACGGTGCGCAACGCCGGCAAGTACGACGGCCGCCTGGGCATCCTGGTCCCCTGTGTATGCGTGCGCGAGCTGCACGCCCAGGGCCGCCGCCTGCCCTTCGGCCTGGAGGTGGTGGGTTTTGCCGAGGAGGAAGGTCAGCGCTACAAGGCCACCTTCCTGGGCTCGGGCGCGCTGATCGGCCGCTTCAGGCCCGAATGGCTGGATCAGCGGGACGCCCAGGGCGTTTCGATGCGCGACGCGATGCTGGACGCCGGCCTGCCGGCGACGCTGGACGCCATCGCCGCGCTGACGCGCGACCCGGCGCGCTACCGCGCCTTTGTCGAGGTGCATATCGAGCAGGGTCCGGTGCTCAACGAGCTGGACCTGCCGCTGGGCGTGGTCACCTCGATCAACGGCAGCGTGCGCTATCTCTGCGAGGTGGTGGGCATGGCCTCGCATGCCGGCACCACGCCGATGGACCGGCGCCGCGACGCCGCCGCCGCGGTGGCCGAGCTGATCCTGTTCGTCGAGGAACGCGCCGGATCCGAGCAGGACATCGTCGGCACCGTCGGCATGCTCGAGGTTCCCGCCGGCTCGATCAATGTGGTGCCGGGCCGCTGCCGCTTCAGCCTGGACCTGCGCGCCACCACCAATGCCGCGCGCGACCGGCTCGACACCGATGTGCAGGCCGAGCTGGCGCGCATCTGCGCGCGCCGCGGCCTGCACTACAGCGTCACGCCGACCGAGAACGCCTCGGCCGCGCCCAGCGATTCGGCCTGGCAGCAGCGCTGGGAGGCCGTGGTCGTCGCCCAGGGCCTGCCGGTCTTCCGCATGCCCTCGGGCGCGGGGCACGACGCGATGAAGCTCTTTGAAGCCATGCCCCAGGCCATGCTCTTCCTGCGCGGCCAGAACTCGGGCATCAGCCACAACCCGCTGGAAGCCATCAGCAATGACGACGCCGAGCTCTGCGTGCGCGTCTTCCAGCAACTGCTCGAAAGCCTGTGAGCCCATGGACAACAAGCATTACGAACAACAACTCGACGCCTGGATCGACGCGCATTTCGACGAGCAGGTGCGCTTTCTCCAGGCCCTGGTCCAGGTACCCACCGACACGCCGCCCGGCAACAACGCGCCGCATGCGCTGCGCACCGCCGAGCTGCTGCAGGGCTTCGGCTACGAGGCCGAGCAGCATGCCGTGCCCGAGGCCGAGGTGCGGGCCTACGGCCTGCAGTCGATCACCAACCTGATCGTGCGCCGCCGCTTTGCCGAGCAGGGGCCGGTCATCGCGCTGAACGCCCATGGCGACGTGGTGCCGCCCGGCGAGGGCTGGAGCCATGGCCCCTACAGCGGCGACATCGAAGACGGCAAGCTCTATGGCCGCGCCAGCGCGGTCAGCAAGAGCGACTTCGCGACCTACACCTTCGCGCTGCGCGCGCTGGAATCGCTCGGCATTCCCCTCAAGGGCGGCGTCGAACTGCACTTCACCTACGACGAGGAATTCGGCGGCGAGCTGGGCCCCGGCTGGCTGCTGAAGAAGGGCCTGACCAAGCCCGACTTCCTCTTGGCCGCCGGCTTCGCCTACCAGGTGGTCACCGCGCACAACGGCTGCCTGCAGATGGAAGTGACGGTGCACGGCAAAATGGCGCATGCAGCCATTCCCGACACCGGCATCGACGCGCTGCAGGGCGCGGTGGCCATCCTCAATGCGCTGTATGCGCAGAACGCCGAGTACAAGAAGGTGACGAGCCGGGTCGATGGCATCAAGCACCCTTATCTGAACGTCGGCCGCATCGAGGGCGGCACCAACACCAATGTCGTGCCCGGCAAGGTCACGCTGAAGCTGGACCGCCGGATGATCCCCGAGGAGGACCCGGCGGCGGTGGAAGCGAACCTCCGCGAGCTGATCGCGAAGGCCGCGGCCGGCTATCCCGGCATCACGGTGGAGATCAGGCGCCTGCTGCTGGCCCGCGCGCTGCGGCCCCTGCCCGGCAACAAGCCGCTGGTGGATGCGCTGCAGAAGCATGGCCGCGCCGTGTTCGGCGAGGATATCCCCACCTCGGGCACGCCGCTCTACACCGATGTGCGCCTCTATGGCGAGCATGGCATCCCGGCCGCCATCTATGGCGCCGGGCCGCGCACCGTGCTGGAGAGCAATGCCAAGCGAGCGGACGAACACCTGGTGCTGGAAGACCTGCGCCGGGCAACCCAGGTGGTGGCGCGGGCGGTGTTTGAGTTGCTGAAGGAGGCCTGAGCGGGGTCATCATCGCTCGCGGCCGGGCGCAGGCCGTCACGACGAACGACGGAATGGCGGTTTCGCTCAGGGCCGCCGCTCCGCCTTGATCGACCTGAACTCGGCGACCGCCTTCTCCAGATCCTTCAACTCGTCGCAGGACACCAGGCACAGCGCGCGCAATGCGGTGAGGTGCCGCTCGGCGCCGGCCAGGTCCTCGATCATCAGGTAGGCCTCGCCAATGTATTCGTGGGCGCCGCGGTGGTCGGGCTTGATGGCCAGCGCGCGCTTGTAATGCTCGAAGGCCTGGTCCATCTGGCGCAGCTTGCGGTGCGTGAAACCGAGTTCGTTGTGCACATCGGCCGCGTCCGGGAAGCGTTTGAGCGCGGCCTGGTAATGCCGCAATGCGATGGCTGCGTCGCCGGCCTTGAGCGCCGCGCGGCCGGCAGCGTAGTCGGCATCGGCCAGCAGTGCCTGGTCGTCGGAGTCGTCCGACTGCACCGCCGCGGCCCTGTGCAGCAGCAGCGGCGGCAGCAGCAGCAGCATCAGGGCCGCTGCCGCGACGCCCGCGCGCCGAACCCGCTTCACCGGCTTGCCAGGAAGGTTCTGGCGCGCTTGATCTCGGGCAGCGGGGTGTCGGCGTCGCGCGTGAGCTCGACCAGTTTGGCGTAATGCGCGCGCGCGCTGTCGCGCTGGCCAGCCGCATCGGCGGCCGCCGCCGCGCCGGCATAACCGCGCAGGCGGTTGGGCTCGCGCACCTGCGACTGCTCGAACTCCTTGAGCGCGGCAGCGGGCTGCTTGAGCTCCATCAGCATTTCGCCCAGCAACTCACGCGCCGGCACGACGCGGCCGGGCGTGACGATGTGCTTCTCGCTGCGATCCTCCATATCGGCCGCGGCGCGCATCAGTCGCAGGGCCTCGTCGTGCTGGCCCTTGGCCTTGGCGATCCAGGCCGCAGCGGCGATGCGCTGGACCTCGACCTCGGTGGCCCAGTAGTTGTTCTTGGCTTCGACAAGCGCCCTGTGCTGCGCCTCCAGGCGCTGCGCCTCCTGCTCGGCCGCGGCCACGTCGCCCATACGTGCGGCGCCTAGCGCGCGCGAGAAGCTCGTGATGGCCTCGCAATGAGCGAAGGCCGTGCCTTGCGGCGCGAGCTGCGCCGCCGCGGCCCAGTCGCCCCGCTCGAGCGCCAGCCGCGCGGGCATCGCCACCGCGGCATAGGGGCCCGCGAACTGCGCCAGCTTGGCGCCGTCGGCGCTCTTGAACTCTTCCATCACGCGCCGCGCCTCCTGGTCGCGGCCGAGCTGAAGCTGGGCATAGACCATGTAGTCGGCGGCATGGTAGGTATTCACGGCCTCGGAGGGATCCTTCTTTGCCACGTCGGCCGATCGGCGGTTCGTGCTCACCGAGTCCGTCCAGGCTCCCACGCGAGTGAAGATATGCGAGGGCATGTGCAGCGCATGCGGCGCGTCGGGCGCGATGCCCGCATAGCGGCGTGCGGCAGGCAGGCCCTTGGCGGCGATCGGCGGTGCGTCGTAGCTGTGGATCAGGTAATGCGCGACGCCCGGATGGTCCGGATACTTGACGAACTGCTGCTCCAGCACCGCGGCCGCCTTCAGGTAGGCCGCGTAGGTCTGGTCGGCCTGCGACTGCGTGCCGGCGACGTAGAGCGCCGCGAAGATCTGCGCCTCGTCGTCATCGGGGTACTTTGCGGCCAAGGCCTCGAAGGCCAGGGCGCGCGCCGCCTGCCGCGCTCGCTCGGGCCTGCTGGCGAAGTCGGCGTAGTAGCTGGCGACGGCCTCGATGTAGTCGCGTTCGCGCTGCGTCTTGGCGCCCACGCGCCGGCCTTGTTCGATCGCCGCCGCGGCAGCCTCGGCGGCCTTCGGCGAGGGGCCTTGGCCGGCGAGCGGGTTGTTCATCAGGATCGCCGCGATGCCAAAGGTGGCGATGCCGCAGCCGGGATCGTCGTCGAGCACATGGCGGAATGCCTTTTCGCCGGCCGAGAACCAGAACGAATGCAGCATCGCGATGGCGCGCTGCAACTCCTGCTGCACCTTGGCGTCGCAACTGTTGGCAAAGGCAACCTTGCCGAGCCGGCCCTTGCCCTCCTCCACTTCGTGGCCGAGCGACGGGCCGACGAGAACCAAGGTGAGAGCGGCCGCGGCCGCGATCGGCGTGATGTGCATGGAGGGCTCCTCTGGTGGGCGCCGAACGGCTCGCGGAAGGACCCGGCGAACCGCCTGGCGCGACGATTATGTGACCGGCCACCATGGGACGCAACGGCGCGCCCATGGCCGGGATCGGTGCAGCGGGGGCCCTCCCGCTGCAGCCGAGTACCTGTCCTTGCGCGGGGAAAGGCCCATCGGGGCCGGCATCTCGCACTTCGCCCGGCGGTCTATCAGCGCGCAGAATCAATCGGTCAATGCGCAATCGCCCCCCTCGACCCTGCGTCCGGACCCGCGAGAATCGGCGCCCGAGCCTGACCGGGTTTGGATAGAGAAGACAATGGGCGCGATGCGATTCACGGCTATCTCCGAGATGCTTGGGCAAGATCATGCCCGGCGGGTCCGTCGGCGCGACGGGCGCAAGGGGCAGCACGGCGCCCTGCCGCCCCGCGTCGGCAGCAGCAGCATCGGCAGCCATGCCCGGGCCGCGACGGTGGAGCACGCTTGTTGAGCTCCACAACGGATTTCGGCGACGCGCTGGAACCCGCCCCCGAGCCGCAGCCGGCGCCGTTCGCGCAAGCCGCGGCGGCAAGCCATGCCCCATGGCGGAGCAGCCGGGGCAGCAGCGCCATCGAACGCAGGCGCCGGGCGCTTGCGCTGCTGCTCTCCCTGCTGATCCACGCGCTGCTGCTGAGCCTGAGCTTCGGCGGTCAGGGGCTCGGTCTTCCGGGCTTCGGCTTCCCCTGGCAGGAGCGGCGCGCCGAGGCGCCCGATCTGCGCGTCACGCTGCTTGCGGCCGCGCGGCCATTGGCGACGCCGGTGGAGGGCGAGCCGCCCGCGGCCCGTCCTGCCGGCGTCACCGCCGGGCCGGCGCTGGCGCCCTCCGGGTCCGCTGCGCCGCCCCCGCCGGGACCGGCGGCCGCGGTGATCGCGCCGCTGCCCGGTCCGACGGCGCCGAGGCCGGAGCCGGGCCCAACGATCGACACCGCGAGCGCTGCGCCCCCCGGGACGGCGGCAGCACCTTGGCGCACCGATCATCCGCCCGCTGACGCCGCGCCCCTCCCCGAGCCCACCGCTCCCGCCGCTCCCGCCATGCTCGCCGTGCCGCGGTCCGAGGCGCCCACATGGGTCGTGCCGCCCGCGTCGACGCTGCCGACGCCCGTCATCACCGCGGCCGCGCCAAGCGCCTCCAGCCCGCAGCCGATCGAGGCGACGCCGCCGCTGCGTCGCGATACGGCCGATGCCGCTGAAGCGCCCGCGCGAATCAGGCGGGAAGCGTCGGAGCGCGCCCTTGTTGAACGGGCCGAGATCGAAGCCGCCGCCATGACTGCCAAGAAGGCGGCGGCAGCGGAACGGCTAGAGACCGAACGGCAGGCGGCGGTGCGGCTAGAAGAAGAAACAGCGCGGGCCGAGGCCGCAAGGCTGGAAGCCGAGCGGCAGGCGGCGGCTCGGCTGGAAGCGGCGCGGGTCGAAGCCGCGCGGCTGGAGGCCGAGCGTCGGGAGGCCTTGCGGCAAGCCGCGGCGCGGCAGGAAGCAGCGCGGGCCGAAACGGCGCGACTGGAGGAGGTTGAACGGCAGGCCGCAGCTCGGCAAGAGGCGACACGGCTGGAAGCAGCGCGGGTCGACGCCGAGCGACAGGCGGCGGCACGGCAAGAGGCGGCACGGCAAGAGGCGGCACGGCAGGAGGCGGTGCGGCAGGAGGCCGCAAGGAAGGAGGCCGAACGCCGGGAGTCCGCGCGACAGGAAGCAGCGCGCGCCGAAGCCGCGCGGCTGGAGGCCGAGCGGCAGGCCGCGGCTGGCCAGGAGGCGGCGCGGCAGGACGCGGCGCGGGCCGAGGCCGCCAGGCTGGAAGCCGCCAGGATGGTGGAGGCGGAACGGCGGGAAGCCAGGCTTCGGGCGATAGGACGGCAGTTGGATGAGGAGGCCGCCCAGCGTGACGCGGCGGCCGCGGCCGCCGCGCGCCAGTCGCCGGCGCCCGGATCGAGCAGCGCGCGTCGAGGCCGGCTGTTCGGGCGCAGCGACCCCAACGCGGAACTCGTCCTGTACGCGGAGGCCTGGGCCCGCAAGATCCAGCTGAACATGACCATCGACATGGTCCGCGAGGCGGCGAAGCAGCCGCACACCGATCCGCTGGTGACGGTGGCCGTCCGCAGCGATGGCTCGGTGGAGTCGGTGAGCTTCGTGCGTTCCAGCGGCGTGCCGGCCATCGACGAAGCGATACGGCGCATCGTGCACAGCCAGGCGAACTACCAGGCGTTCCAGCCCGGCCTGGCCCGCGATTTCGACGTCATCGAGATCCGCCGGAGCTGGCATTTCGACACGGCGGTCCGGCTGTACTAATGGAGCGGGCCAGCGCCTACCCGGCCGTGCCGGGCGTCCTCAGCATCAGCAGCAGCCCGGTGAGGCCCAGCGCCGCCGCCACCAGCAGCGCGCCGGCCAGCCGCTGGAACAGCGCGGGGTCCGGTGCCAGGCCTTGCGCCAGGGCCCAGGCCAGCGCCGCAACCGAGGCGGCATGGCCGATCGCCAGCGGCAGCAGGGCCAGGCGCCGGGCCCGGCGGCCGTCGCGCGCGCCCAGGCCGCGGGCGGCGGCGAACACCCAGCCGTTGGCCGGGGTTCAGTCCATGCAAGGCGCCGAGGCCGGCGACGGCCAGCCGGGGCCACAGGCTTGTTGCCGCCATGGTGCCGGGCAGCTGCGGGGCAGATCGGCCCGGTTTTTCAGGCCTGCGCCGCGCAGCAGGAGCCCTGGCCCGCGGCCGCCGGCGACGACTCATAGCGGTCATGGTGCCGCAGCCATTGCATGCCGTAGCTCAGGCCGTCCTCGTCGCGGCCCTTGGGCGCCAGGTCCAGCAGCCGGTAGGTGCCCATCATCACCTCCACGCCGCGCCCGTAGGTCGAGTAGGTGTGGAACACCTCGCCGGAATCGTCCCGGTAGAAGGCGCTGATGCCGGGCGCCTCCTCGTGCGGGAAGGGCTGCAGGGCGTAGTTGTAGGGCACCGCGCCCGCGGCGCGCTGCGCCGGCGTGAAGGAGACGCCGAAGTCGTAGTTGAAGTCGCTGCCCTGCGAGGACACCCACCTGAACCGCCAGCCCATGCGCCGGCGGAAGCGCTCGATCTCGGCCAGCGGCGCACGCGAGACCACCAGCCAGCCGACATCGCGCTGCGCCAGATGCGGCAGCGCCCCCTCGATGTGGTCGGCCATGAAGGAGCAGCTCGGGCAGCCCTGCTCCCAGCCGGGTGCGAACATGAAATGCTGGACCAGCAGCTGACGCCGGCCCTCGAACAGCTCGGCCAGCGAGCGCCGGCCTTCGGGCGCGTCGAAGACATAGGGCTTGGCCAGGCGCACCCAGGGCAGCGCGCGGCGCTCGCGGGCGAGCCGATCGGCCAGACGGGTCAGCTCCTTCTCGCGCGCCAGCAGCCGCTGGCGTTCGGCCAGCCAGCGGTCCCGGGAGACGACCGGATGATTGCTGCTCATGATGGGACTCCTTGCCGGGTTGCGAGAAAGAAGAAGGCGCTTTGCGTGTTGTTTGGTGATGCTGAAATGACGACGGCCTGGGCGCAGGAGGACGGGCAGGCCTGCTGCTGCGTGCCAGGGCCTCCCGGCCCTGCCTTTCGCCAGGCACCGGAAGTCCACCGGACTTCCGGTGTCCGGGCTCAATCCCCCGGCCGCTACGCGGCCTCCTCCTTGACCTGCGCATCAGGCCCGCCCGTCCTCCTGCTTGGCGTTGCGTTTGGTTTTCTCCGCCAGAGCCCAGCGGTGGAGAAGCCAGGGCCTCGCAGTGGCGCTCAAGGCCAGGCTGGGAGATCAGAAATCAACGCGCAAAGAGCCAAGAAGAATGGGCTCGGCCGCAGCACGGCGCATTCGCCTGCCGTTGCCTTGGCCGCTGTGCTGCGCGCCGAACTCAGGGCGCGCCGGGCCTGGGCCGGCGCACGGCGCGCACCTTGCCGCTCGAGCCGCCGCCGCAATAGAACAGCGCCGCGCCATCGGACTCCATGCCGCTGACGCCGATGCCGCTGGGCATCTCCAGCCGCTCGAGCACGGCGCCGCTGTGCGGGTCGATGCGGCGGATCTCGCTCTCGTCGCCCTCCCAGGTGCCATGCCACAACTCGCCGTCGACCCAGGTCACGCCGGTGACGAAGCGGTTCGACTCGATGCTGCGCAGGATCGCGCCGGTGGCGGGATCGATCCGATGGATCTTCCGGTCACGGTAATGCCCCACCCACAGGCTGCCCTCGGCCCAGGCCAGGCCCGAATCGCCGCCCTGGCCGGGCGCCGGGATCGAGGCCAGGACCGCGCCGGTGGCGGGATCGATCTTGTCGATGCGCGCCTCGGCGATCTGGTAGAGATGGGTGCCGTCGAAGGCGGTGCCGGCGTCGCAGGCGTGCTCCAGCGTGCGCGTCGGCTCGCCGCTGCCGGGATCGAAGGCCAGCAGGCGATCGCCGGTGGCGGCCCAGACGCGCTGTCCGTCATGCGTGACGCCATGGATGCGCTCGGCGCCCTCGAAGGGGCCGTACTCGCGCACGATCTCGGCCTTGCGAAGCACGGCGGCTGTCTTGCCCGGATTGCTGCTGCTGCTCATCGTCGTTTCCTTGTGCGACGCGCCGCGGATCGGCGCCGTGAGAGCAATTTAGCCGGGTGGCAGCGCGGCGGGGAGTAACAAGATCGTCGTGAATCCGGCCAGCGGCGGCGCCAGCCAGCGCTGTGCGCGCGCCCGCCCGATCGAACGCGCCCGCCCTTCGGCCTCCAGTTCGACCAGGGCGCGCTGCACGCTGCGCTGACTGGCCCCCAGGGCCAGCGCCAGCGCCGAGGTGGACCAGGGCACGCCATCGGCCAGCAGGGCCAGCAGCGCGCCCCGATCGCCATCGACGGGCGGTGCCAGCACCAGGACGGCGCTCGTCTCCCTGCCGCGCGGCACGAGCGCGAAGCCGCGCGCGCTGGCCTCGATGCTCGCCAGCGGCGTGATCAGCGCACGCAGGCGGCCGATCGCGACCCGCAGCCGCGCGCGGTGCGAGTCGTCGGGGTGGCGGGTGCGGAAGGCGCCGGCGATCAGCTCGTTGCGGTCGACATCGCCGGGCCAGGCCTCGGCCAGCGCGCGCAGCAGCGCGAACAGCAGCGGCCGGCGCGCCAGCGGCAGCCAGGCGGCACCGGCGCGCAGGCCATGGCGGCAGGCGTCGACCACCAGCGCGCCGGAGGCCGGCAGGGCCTCGACCTCGGCCAGCCGCAGCGCCTG
>NZ_JBWKPM010000010.1:0-163800 GCF_059418245.1 Roseateles sp. GW821-FHT09B06
GCGCTGCGGCGCGCTGCGCGTTCAGCGCGCGGCGGCGCTGGCCGCGGCTGAGGTCGCGTCGCCGGCCGGCAGGGCAGCGCTGCAGCCCTGCACGCCCACGCCGGCCAGCTTGCCGGACCTCAGCTGGGCCTGCAGCGAACCGTCGGCGCGCGGCAGCCGCAGCAGGTGCGACTGCGTGGCGGCCTGCAGGGCCAGCACCCGCAGGCCCTTGAGCGCGCGCTGTTCGTAGCCGGCCAGCGCGGCCTCGGCATCCTTCTCGCTGGCATGGCGGCTCAGCACCAGGCTGGGCTGCTCCTCGGGCAGGACCTGCAGGGGCTCGAAGGCCAGGTTCAGACGCTTGTAGGTTTCTTCCTTGCGGGCGCGGAACTCGGCCGTGCCCAGCTTGATGGTGGCCACGGCCCAGATGCCGGGCTGCTCGCTGCTCTGCCGGACCCAGTCCGCCGGGGTGAGGCCCAGGCGCTCCAGCGCGGCCTGGGCGCCGCGCAGGGCCTCGTCGCCCACCAGGGGCCCGAGCTCCAGGCAGCTGCGGGTCTGCATTGCGGTGGCGGCCTGCGGCGTCAGCAGGGTCAGGCGTTCGGGGTGTGACTGCAGCGCCACGCGCTCGGGTTCGCGGTCGCCGCCGGCGCGCAGCCCGAGGACGCCGTCCAGCCAGCCCTGCGACCAGCCGAAGAACAAAGTGTTGACGATCAGCAGGGTCAGGACCAGGGCGCGCAGCATCGCTTCAGCGCGCCTCGTCCGCGGCGCCGGCGGCCAGTCGCACGCTGACCTCGCCACCGGCCACCGTCTGCGGGCCGGTGGCGGTCTGCAGCAGCAGCTCGCCCTGGGCATTGACGCCCTGCACCACGCCCTCCAGGGTGCCGGCCGTGACGTTGCGGCCCAGCAGGAAATCGCGCCTTGCATAGGCCGCGGCCCAGGCCGCGAAGCCGTCCTGCGGGAAGTCCAGCAGGGCCTGGATCAGCGGTCGCGCGACGCGCGCCAGCACGGCCGGCGCATCGAGCGTCGGGTCGAGCTCGGACAGGCTGGCAAAACCGGTGTTGTAGTACGGCACCTCGCCGGCCTGGCCGGCCTGGTTCGTCTGGGGCGAGGCCAGGACATTGATCCCGACGCCGACCACCACCATGCGCTGCTCGCCGGCCGGCACGGTCTCGATCAGCACGCCGCCGAGCTTGCGGCCTTCCAGCCAGATGTCGTTGGGCCATTTCAGCTGCAGGCGCGGTGCCGCGGCGCCGGGCGGGTCCAGCGCATCGGCCAGCGCGCAGCCCACCACCAGGGACAGGCCGGCCCAGTCGCCCGGGGCCATCGGCAGGCTCAGCGAGAAGGTCAGCGAGGCGCCGGGCGTGGCGAACCAGCTGCGGCCCATGCGGCCGCGGCCATGGGTCTGGTGCTCGGCCACCAGCAGGCAGGGCTGCAGATCATGGGCGCGCCGGCCATAGGGGCTGGGCTCGAAGGCGGCGCGCTGGCGGCCCTCGTTGCGCACCCGCTCCAGCAGGGCGGTGTTGGTCGATTCCACGCGGGCCAGCACCTCGATGCTCATGCCGGGCAGCAGCGGTTCCAGGTCTTGCCAGAGGGCTTCGATGCCCCAGTGTTGGTGTTCGGCCATGAGCGTCAGCGTTTGGGCGCAAGCATGGTGCCACGACAGTCGGCGCTGCCGCAATAACAGGCGAACTGTTTTTTCAGCTTGGGGCTGTAGCGCTCGTCGATCACCAGGCCGTAGTCGTAGAACAACTCCTCGCCGGGCAGCAGATCGCGCAGGGCCTTGATGAAGACGCGGCCGTCCTCGGTCTCCTCGGCCTCGCAGTTCGGCTCGCAGGAATGGTTGATCCAGCGCGAGCTGTTGCCGCCATACAGCGCGTCGATCACCCGGCCACCGTCGATGTGGAAATAGAAGGTGTGGTTGGGCTGCTGGGGGTCGTGCGGGTGGCGGCGCAGCGCCTCGTCCCAGCTGATGCGCTCGCCGGTGTACTCGATCAGGGTCTGGCCCGCGTCGACATGCTGGGCGGCATAGACGCCGCGGCCGTGCACGCCGGAGCGCTTGACCTGGATGCGGCGGCCGGAGGAGGGCTTGGAGGCGGCTTGCGTCATCGTCCGAGTTCGGTACATTGAATTCATGGGTGCGCGCGCGTAGGCGTGCGCGCGAGGCCGGATTGTAGGCAGGCCGAGCAGCTATGCTGCGCAGCCTGCAAAGAAAGAACCATGAGCAAGTCCCTGATCATTGCCGAGAAGCCGTCCGTAGCGCAGGACATCGTGCGGGCGCTGACGCCCCAGTCGGGCAAATTCGACAAGCACGACGAGTATTTCGAGAACGACGAGTACGTGGTCAGCTCCGCCGTGGGCCATCTGGTCGAGATCAAGGCGCCGGAGGAATTCGACGTCAAGCGCGGCAAGTGGAGCTTCACCCATCTGCCGGTGATCCCGCCGCATTTCGACCTGAACCCGATCGACAAGAGCAAGGGCCGCCTGAACGCCCTCGTGAAGCTGATCAAGCGCAAGGACGTCACCAGCCTGATCAACGCCTGCGACGCGGGCCGCGAGGGGGAGCTGATCTTCCGCCTGATCGTGCAGTACGCCGGCACGGCCAAGGCCCAGGTCAGCAAGCCGGTGCAGCGCCTGTGGCTGCAGTCGATGACGCCGCAGGCGATCCGCGACGGCTTCGACAAGCTGCGCACGGACAAGCAGATGCTGCCGCTGGCCGACGCCGCGCGCTGCCGTTCCGAGGCCGACTGGCTGGTGGGCATCAACGGCACCCGCGCGATGACCGCCTTCAACTCGCGCGACGGCGGTTTCTTCCTGACCACGGTCGGCCGGGTGCAGACGCCGACCTTGTCGATCGTCGTCGAGCGCGAGGAGAAGATCCGCAAGCATATCTACCGCGACTACTGGGAGGTGCGCGGCAGCTTCGACGCCGTGGCCGGCCAGTACGAGGGCAAGTGGTTCGACCCGGCCTGGAAGAAGGATGCCGAGGATGCCGAGAAGCGCGCCGACCGCCTCTGGACCCTGGCCGAGGCCCAGGCGATCGCCGCCGCGGCCCAAGGCCAGCCCGCCACGGTGACCGAGGAGAGCAAGCCCAGCACCCAGGCCAGCCCCGGCCTCTACGACCTGACGACGCTGCAGCGCGAGGCCAACTCGCGCTTCGGCTTCTCGGCCAAGACCACGCTGAGTCTGGCCCAGGCCCTTTATGAAAAGCACAAGGTCCTGACCTACCCGCGGACCGACTCGCGCTACCTGCCCGAGGACTACCTGGCCGTGGCCAAGCAGACCGCCGAGATGCTGGCCAGCGAGGAACTGCCGGTGCCGCTGATGGCGCTGGCCGGCCATGCCGCCACCGCCTTGAAGCAGGGCTATATCAAGCCCACCAAGAAGGTGTTCGACAACGCCAAGGTCTCGGATCACTTCGCGATCATCCCGACCCTGCAGGCGCCGCGCAGCCTGACCGATGCCGAGGCCAAGCTCTACGACATGGTGGTCAAGCGCTTCCTGGCGGTGTTCTTCCCGCCGGCCGAGTTCCAGATCACGACCCGCATCACGACGGTGAAGGCCGCCGGCAAGGACTACAGCTTCCAGACCAATGGCAAGGTGCTGGTCAAGCCGGGCTGGCAGGCGGTCTATGGCAAGGAGGCCCAGGACCCGAATGGTGAAAACAGCGGCGAAGGGGGCGGTGCCAGCCTGGTGGCCGTGGCCCCGGGCGAAGTGGTGCGCACCGAGAGCGTCGACGTCAAGGCGCTGCAGACCAAGCCGCCGGCGCGCTACACCGAAGCGACGCTGCTGTCGGCGATGGAAGGCGCGGGCAAGCTGGTCGAGGACGACGAGCTGCGCGAGGCCATGGCCGAGAAGGGCCTGGGCACGCCGGCCACGCGCGCCGCCACCATCGAAGGCCTGATCACCGAGAAATACATGCTGCGCGAGGGCCGCGAGCTGATCCCGACCGCCAAGGCCTTCCAGCTGATGACCCTGCTGCGCGGGCTGGGCGTGGACGAGCTGACCAAGCCCGAGCTCACCGGCAACTGGGAATTCCAGCTGGCCGAAATGGAGAAGGGCCGGCTGCAGCGCGAGGCCTTCATGGCCGAGATCGCCGCGATGACCGAGCGCGTGGTGCAGAAGGCCAAGGAGTACGACCGCGACACCATCCCCGGCGACTATGCGACCTTGAAGGCGCCCTGCCCGAAGTGCGGCGGCGTGGTCAAGGAGAACTACCGCCGCTTCACCTGCACCGGCAAGTCCGGCGAGGGCGCCGACGCCTGCGGCTTCTCGATCGGCAAGATCCCGGGCGGCCGCAGTTTCGAGCTGCACGAGGTCGAGCAGTTCCTGGCGACCCGGAAGATCGGCCCGCTGGAAGGCTTCCGCTCCAAGGCCGGCTGGCCCTTCACGGCCGAGCTGGCCCTGGTGTTCGACGCCGAGATCGACAACTGGAAGCTCGAGTTCGACTTCGGCGAGGACGCTCGGACGGCCGAGTCAAACGGCGAGCCGGTGGATTTCGGCGGGCAGAGCTCGCTGGGCACCTGCCCCAAATGCCGGGGCCATGTGTTCGAGTACGGCAGCAACTATGTCTGCGAGCATGCGGTCGGCGCCCATGTGAGCTGCGACTTCAAGAGCGGCAAGATCATCCTGCAGCAGCCGATCGAGCCGGCGCAGATGACCAAGCTGCTGGCCGGCGGCAAGACCGATCTGCTGGAGAACTTCGTCTCGAACAAGACCCGCCGCAAGTTCAAGGCCTTCCTGGCCTACGACAGGAAGGAAGGCAAGGTGATGTTCGAGTTCGAGCCGCGCCCGGCCAAGCCCGGCGCGAAGCCGGCGGCCAAGAGCGCGGCCAAGACCGCAGAGAAGGCCGCAGACAAGGCCGAACCCGCGGCCAAGGCGCCGGCCAAGAAGGCGGCCGCGAAGAAGGTGGTGGTGCGCAAGGCGGCCAAGAAGGCCTGAGCGCTCCGCGCATGAGCCTGCCGCGCCGCGCCTGCCTGGCTTTGCTGGCCGGGGCGGCGCTGCCGCTGCGGGCCCAGCCGGCGCAGCCGGCCGCGGCGGGCGTGAGCGCCTTCGTCGATGTGCGGCTGCTGCCGATGGACGAGCCGCGGCCGCACCTGCTGGAGGGCCAGACCCTGCTGGTGCGTGCGGGCCGGATCGAGGCGATCGGCCCCGGCCTGGCGGTGCCGGAGGGCGCGCAGCGCATCGAGGGGCAGGGCCGGCTGTGCCTGTCGCCCGCGCTGGCGGACATGCACATGCACTCCGACAGCGCCGAGGACATGGTGGTCTACCTCAGCCATGGCGTCGGCACCGCGCTGAACATGGGCGGCGCGCGCAGCCGCTTCATGCAGCGCACCCTGCCGGCGCTCAACGAGGGCCGGCTGCCGGGGCCGCGCGTCCATGCCGCCTTCACCGTCGACGGCGTGCCCGACCATGGCCATTTCCAGCTGCACACGCCGGCCCAGGCTGAGGCCCTGGTCGAGCTGGCTCAGCTCAACGGCTACCGCTTCATCAAGGCCTACAACGGCCTGGCGCCCGAGGTGCTCGCGGCGCTGGCCCAGGTCTGTCGGCGGCGCGGCCTGCCGCTGCTGGGCCATGGCGTGAGCCGGGTCGGGCTGGCGCGCCAGCTTGAGGCCGGCCAGGTGCTGGTGGCCCATCTGGAGGAGTTCTTCTACACCTTCTTCGCCGCGCAGGGCGAGGCCCAGACCGACACGCCGCCGGACGATGCGCGCATCCCGGCCGCGGTGGCCCTGCTGCGCGCCCACCCGGGCGTCGCGGTGGTGGCGGACCTGGTCACCTACGAGGCGATCGCGGCCCAGATCGGCCGGCCCGAGCGGCTGGCGGCGCTGCTGGCCGATCCGGCCGCCGAGACCCTGGCGCCGGCCGACCGCCTGGCCTGGCGCGCCAGCCCCTATGTCGCGAAGAACGCCCGGCTGCAGGCGCGGCTGGCCTTCCTGGGCCGGCTGGCCAGGGCACTGGCGGATGCCGGCGTGCCGCTGCTGGCCGGCACCGACAGCCCGACGATCGCCGGCCTGTTCCCGGGCCTGTCCCTGCACCGCAATCTGCAGCTGCTGGAGCGCGCCGGGCTGAGCCGCTGGCAGGCCCTGGCCAGCGCGACGCGCGAGCCGGGCCTGTTCCTGAGCCGGCAGCTCGGCGAGCCGCCCTCGGGCCAGCTGCTGCCGGGCGCCCGCGCCGACCTGATCCTCAGCGAGGCCAGCCCGCTGGACGATCTCTCGACCCTGGCCCGCCCGCTCGGCGTGATGGCCGGCGGGCGCTGGTTCGATGCGGCCGCGCTGGCGGCGCTGCGGCGCGGCGTGGCCGAGCGCTATCGCGCGGTGGCGCCCTAGAACCCGCCGCCCTGCAGCACCGGCTCGGCGCGCAGCCGCTGGGCCGCAAACTCGATGAAGCTGCGCACCTTGGCCGGCGCGCGCCGCCCGGCCGGGTAGACGATGTGCACCGGCACCGGCGGCAGCTCGAATTCCTCCAGCAGCACCCGCAGCCGCCCGGCGCGCAGGCCCGCGGCGGCCTGGTAGGCCAGGCAGCGCGTCAGGCCCTGGCCGGCCTCGGCCGCGGCGATGCTGACCTCGTTGTTGTTGCTGACCCAGGCGGTGCGCGGCTGGATCACCTGGCCGTCGCGAAAGCGCCAGGGCTTGGGCGTCAGCGCGTCGAAGGAGAAGCCGATCGCCTGATGCCGGGCCAGGTCCTGCGGGGTCCGCGGCCGGCCCTCGCGGGCCAGGTAGTCGGGCGAGGCCACCACCAGGCGCCGCAGGCTGCCGACCGGCAGCGCGGTCAGGCCGGAGTCGGGCAGGTGGGCGATGCGCACCGCGACGTCCATGCCCTCGTCCAGCAGATGTACCAAGCGGTCGACGAACAGGCTGCGCATCTGCACCCGCGGCTGGGCGCGCAGGAAATCCGCGATCAGCGGCGCCACATGCAGGCGGCCGAACATCTGCGGCGCGGTGATCGCCAGCAGGCCCCGGGCCTCGCCCTGCACGCCGGCCGCGGCGCGCTCGGCCTCGTCCAGTTCGGCCAGGATGCGGCGGCAGTCCAGCAGGAAGCGCTCACCGGTCTCGGTCAGCCGCACCGAGCGGGTGCTGCGCTGCAACAGCACCACGCCCAGCCGGTCCTCCAACGCTGCGATCGCCCGGGTCACGGCCGGCGGCGAGCAGGCCAAGCGCCGCGCCGCCGCGGCAAAACCGGCCGCATCGGCGACGGCGACAAAGGCACGCAGGCTGTGCAGATGGTCCATTGTTTCGATTGGCGTAATTCTGAAAGCCTGACTATCGGTATTCAAAACGGTGTTGGCAATAGATGAGGTCTGGACCAGTTACTTCTTCCCTTGTCTGGAGTCCAAACGATGAGCACCTCCCCCGTCCTGCGCCTCTACCGCATGGCCGCCTCCGGCCATTGCCACCGTGTCGAGCTGATGCTGGCCCTGCTGGGCCTGGCCTACGAGACCATGGATGTCGACCTGCTCGCCGGCGCGCAGCGCCGCCCCGAGTTCCTGGCGCTGAACCCGCTGGGCCAGGTGCCGGTGCTGGCGGACGGCCAGTTGGTGCTCAGCGACAGCAATGCCATCCTGGTCTACCTGGTCCAGCGCTACGCGCCCGAGAGCGCCTGGCTGCCGCCGGGGCCGGTGGCCGCGGCGGGGCTGCAGCGCTGGTTCAGCCTGGCGGCCGGCTGGCTGGCCAGCGGCCCCGCCAGTGCGCGCTTCGCGGCTCTGGTCGGCCGGCCGGTCGAGGAGCGCAGCCTGGTCCAGGGCCGTGCCCTGTTCGGCTTCATGGAGGCCGAGCTGGCGGATGGGCGCGACTGGCTGCTGGCCGGGGCCGCGCCCAGCCTGGCCGACATCTCGCTCTACAGCTATAGCTCGCAGGCGGGGCTGGGCGGCCTGGCCCTGGATCCCTACCCGCGCCTGCGGGCCTGGCTGGCCCGGGTCGAGGCGCTGCCGGGCTTCATTCCCTTCCGGGACCATCTGTGATGGATGCCGACCACGACGCCTTCCATGCCGGCGAGCAGGCGCTGCAGGCGCGCGTGGGCGTGCGCGAGCGCATGGCCGAGGTCGGCCCGCTGGTGATCCGCGACCATATGCCCGAGCAGCATCGCGAGCTGTTCGAGAAGCTGCCCACCCTGCTGCTGGGCGCGCTGGACGCCGAGGGCCGGCCCTGGGCCACGATGGTGGCCGGCGCGCCGGGCTTTGTGCGCACCCCCGATGCGCGCTCGATGCGGCTGCGGATCGAGCGCGACGCCGAGGACCCGGTGCTGCAAGGGCTGGCGCCCGGCGCGGCGGTCGGCGTGCTGGGCCTGGAGCCGCACACGCGCCGGCGCAACCGCATGAACGGGCGCCTGCGCGGCTGGGACGCCGAGGGCCTGGCGCTCGACGTGCAGCAGAGCTTCGGCAACTGCCCCAAGTACATCCAGGCGCGCCGGCCCGAGCCGCTGGCACGGCCGCAGCCCCGCCCGTCCGCCCAGGCCCTGGGGTCCGGGCTGGACGCCGCGGCCCGCGCCCTGATCGCGCGCAGCGACAGCCTCTTCATCGCCAGCGCCGCGGCGCCGCGCGCGGACGGGCGCGCGCGTTGGCAGGGCGTGGACGTTTCGCACCGCGGCGGCGAGCCGGGTTTTGTGCGCGCCATCGAGCATGAGCAGGGGCTGCAGCTGCAGCTGCCCGACTATCCCGGCAACCAGTTCTTCAACACCCTGGGCAATCTGCAGCTGCACCCGCAGGCCGGCCTGCTGTTCGTCGATTACCAGGGCGGCGGCCTGCTGCAGCTGGCGGCGCGGGCCGAGCTGCTGTGGCCGGGCGAGGCCGGTGCCGACCTGTCGGCCTGGCCCGGCGCCCTGCGCCTGCTGCGGCTGAACCTGCAGGGCGGCTGGTGGCGGCCGGCCGTGCTGCCCTGGCGCTGGAGTGCGCCCGAGCCGGCGGCGCAGTTCGAGCTGATGCGCCGTCCGTGAGACCGCGGCCGGCAGCGCCGGATCTGCGGGGCGTGCGCGGTAAAAGCTCCGGTTCCCGCGCCGGGGGCGCCATGAGCCGAGTTCTTTTTGGGCGACACTTCGATCCCAGGGAGCCCGGTGCGCGTCGCACGGGGCCGGAGGGGACGGCATGGCCTTGTTGCCGAAGACAATGAGCATCCAGACGCGCCTGATTGCCGGCATCGCGCTGGCGACCAGCGCCCTGGTGATGCTGATCGGCTGGTACTGGACGGCGCGCGAGGAGCGTGCCCTGACCGCCGCGCTGCAGGCACGCGCGGAGCGCAGCGCCGAGCTGGTGGCGCGCGGCTTCGCCGGGCCGATCTGGAATCTCGACACCTCGGCCATCGCCAATCTGCTGGACGCCGTGATGGCCGACCCGGAGATCCACGAGGTGGAGATCGGCGCCCTGGGCGTCGACGCCGAATCGATCCGGCGCCGGCGCGAGGCGCCGGCACTGCAGCCGCTGGAGCTGCGCGTCACCATCAAGCACCAGGCGGCACCCGAGGCCCAGCCCGGCGCGGTGGGCCAGGCCCGGCTGGTGTTCAGCCGCGAGCAGGTGCTGGCCAGCCTGAACCAGACCCGGCTGCTGGTGGCCAGCCTGCTGGCGGCCGTGCTGGCGGCCAGCATCGTCGCCAGCTACTGGCTGGTGCATCGCCTGGTGGCGCGGCCGGTGGCGGTGCTCGGCGGCCTGGCCCAGCGCGTGGCCGGCGGCGAGCTGGGCTCGACCCTGCCGGTGGAGCGCGACGACGAGATCGGCGCGCTGACCCGCCAGCTCAACAGCATGAGCCTGCAGCTGCGCCAGTCCTCCGAGGGCCTGCGCCTGTCGGAGGCGCGCTACCGCAGCCTGTTCGAGAACGCCACCGAGGGCATCTTCCAGGCCGACGGGCGCGGCCGCCTGCTGGGCCTCAACAAGGCCCTGGCCCAGATGCTGGGCTTTGCGCGCCCCGCGCTCGCGCTGGCCGGGCGGCGCAGCCTGCGCCGGCTGGTGCGCGTGGAGCCGGCCGAGTACCGGCGCATCGCGCTGGCGCTGGCGCGCCACCGCGTGCTGCAGCAGGTGCCGATGCTGGTGGGCACGCTGGACGGGCGCGAACTCTGGGTCGAGCTGAGCGTGCACATCGTCGCGGCCGAGGGCGGCGTGCGCATCGAGGGCATGGTCAGCGACATCACGCAGCGTCGCCTGGCCGAGCAGGAGCTGACCCGGCACCGCGACCATCTGGAGGAACTGGTGGCCGAGCGCACGCTGGAGCTGAGCCAGGCCAAGCTGCGCGCCGAGGGCGCCAACCAGAGCAAGAGCCGCTTCCTGGCCACCATGAGCCACGAGTTCCGCACGCCGCTGAACGCCATCCTCGGCTTCGCCCAGCTGCTGCAGATGGACGGCAGCCTGTCCGGCGCCCAGGCCGGCAAGATCAACCTGATCCGCGATTCGGGCGACCATCTGCTGAGCCTGATCACCGATCTGCTGGACATGGCCAGCATCGAGGCCGGCAAGGTCAGGCTGATGCCCAGCGCGGTGGACCTGCGCGCGCTGCTGGAGGTGGCCTGCGACTCGGTGCGCCTGCGCGCCGAGGAGAAACGGCTGCAGTTCCATGTCCAGATCGACCCGGAGCTGCCGGCGCGCGTGCGCATCGACGGCCAGCGCCTGCGCCAGGTGGTGCTGAACCTGCTGTCCAACGCGGTCAAGTTCACCGACCAGGGCTGGGTCTCGCTGAGCGCCCGCCAGCTTGCGCGCACGCCCAGTACCCTGCGCATGCGCATGGAGCTGGCCGACAGCGGCATCGGCATCGGACCCGAGCAGCTGGAACGCCTGTTCCAGCCCTTCGAGCAGGTCTCGGACAACAGCCGGCGCGACGGCGGCACGGGCCTGGGCCTGTCGATCAGCCAGCAGCTGATGTGGCTGATGGGCAGCCAGATCGAGGTGCGGAGCACCCCGGGGCGCGGCAGCGTGTTCAGCTTCGAGCTGGAGATGCCGCTGCAGTCCTGAGCACCGGTCGCGCGTCCGGGCGATACGCGCGACCACGGATCGTCCGGCGGCCCGGCGGGGGCGATACTCCGGCCCCATGTCCTGGTTGGTTTTCTACAAGCTGCTGGCGATCTTCATCACGGTGGCGATCGGCTGGTTCGTCGGCCATATGCGCTGGCTGGGTGGCCACGACGCGGGCGGGCAGGGCGGCGACCCGGCGCGCGTGCTGTCCGGCGCGGCCTTCTATCTGTTCGTGCCGGCCCTGCTGTTCCGCACCACGGCGCGGGTGGATTTCGCGGCCATGCCCTGGCTGACCGTGAGCGCCTTCTTCGCGCCGCTGCTGGGCATGCTGCTGCTGATCTACGGCGTGCAGCGCTGGCGCGGCGCGGGCCGAGCCCAGCCGGCGCTGCCCTGCGTGCAGGCCATCACCGCCGTCTTCGGCAACACCCTGCAGGTCGGCGTGCCGCTGGCGGCCGGCGTGTTCGGCGAGTCGGGCCTGGCGGTGCACATCACCGTGGTGAGCCTGCATGCGCTGGTCATCCTGACCGTGCTGACCCTGCTGGTCGAGCATGACCTGGCGCGCGCCCAGGCCGGCATCGGCCTCGGCCAGACCCTGCTGACCACGGTGCGCAACACGGTGATCCATCCGGTGGTGCTGCCGGTGGTGGCGGGCCTGGCCTTCAATGCCCTGGGTCTCACGCTGCCGGCGGTGCTGGACGAGGTGCTGCAGCTGCTGGGCACGGCCGTCGTGCCCTTGTGCCTGACCCTGATCGGCATGTCGCTGGCCTATTACGGCTGGCCCAAGCAATGGCGCGGGGCCGTCAAGCTGGCCCTGCTGAAGCTGTTCGCGCTGCCGGCCCTGGTGCTGGTCGCCGCCCATTGGGGCTTCGGCCTGGCGGGCCAGCCGCTGGCGGTGATCGTGATGATGGCGGCGCTGCCGGTGGGCTCGAATGCGCTGATCTTCGCGCAGCGCTACCAGACCCGCGAGGCCGAGGTGACCGCCGCCACCGTGATCTCCACGCTGGCCTTCGTGCTGAGCGCACCGCTGTGGCTGGCCCTGGTTTCGATGATCCGCTGACCACCATGACACAAGACCTCATCCCGGCGAACGAGCTGCCGCCCGAGCGACTGCATGCGGCCTTCGTCGCTGCCTTTGCCGACTACCTGATCGGCCCCTTCACGCTGGGCTTCGAGGCCTGGCCCGCCTTTCTGGCGCGCCAGGGGGTGGACCCGGACCTGAGCCGCGCGCTGCTGGGCGCCGACGGGCAGATCCTCGGCTTCGCCCTGGTCGCGCCGCGGCCGGCGTCGCGGCGCTGGCGTCTCGCGACGATGGGCGTGCTGCCGGCCGCGCGCGGCAGCGGCGCCGCGCCGCGGCTGCTGGACGATTTCATCGCGCGCGCCGCGGCCGCGGGCCAGCGGGCGGTGGAGCTCGAGGTGTTTGCGCAGAACGAGCGCGCGCTGCGTCTGTACCGCGGGCGCGGCTTCGAGGCGCGCCATGAGCTGCACGGCTATCTGGCCGAGCCCGGCATGGTGGCGCCGGCCACGGCCGCGCTGCGCGTCGTCGAGCATGCCGAGGCGATGGCCTGGCTGGATGCGGCCGAGGCGCGCATCGCCGAGCTGCCGCTGCAGGTCACGGCCGGCTCGCTGCGCCCGGCCCAGGGCCTGAGCGCCTGGCAGCTGGGCGCGGCCCAGCTGCTGTTCGGCCGGCCCGACGACAACATGGTCGCGGTCGCCAGCCTGATCGACACCGACCCCGACCAGCGGGATGCCCGTGCGCTGCTGCAGGCGCTGCGCGCCGAGTTCCCGCGGGCGAACCTGCGCGTGCCGCAGATCCAGCGCCCGGACCTGGGCGGGCGGGCCCTGCGCGAACTGGGCTTCCGGCCCCAGCCGCTGCACCAGCTGCTGATGCGGCGGCCTCTTTGACCCAGCAGCCGGCCCGCATTCACGGAGAACGCTCTTGAAGATGACGACGGTGACAACGATGGGGGTCCTGGCGGCCTTGCTGCTGGCGGCCGGTGGCCCGGCCGCGGCGCGGGACGGGGCTCCGGATGCCGAGATCGCGCGGATGCTCGCCGAGGTCTCGGCCGCGCGCATCGAGCAGCGCATCGGGACCTTGGTGGGCTTCCATACCCGCCACACCCTGTCGGAGACCGAGTCCGACACGCGCGGCATCGGCGCCGCGCGGCGCTGGATCCAGCGCGAGCTGCAGACCTGCTCGCAGGCCGCCGGCGGCCGCCTGCAGGTGACGCTGGACGAGTTCGTCGAGCCGGCCGGCAACCGCCTGCCGCGCCCGGCGACCCTGGTCAATGTGGTGGCCACCTTGCCGGGCGTGTCGGCCGCGTCCAAGGACCGGCTGCTGGTGGTCAGCGGCCATTACGACTCGCGCAACGGCGATGTGATGGACGCCGTGGGCGCGGCGCCCGGCGCCAACGACGACGCCTCCGGCGTGGCCGCCGTGATGGAGCTGGCCTGCGTGATGGCGAGCCGCCCATTCGACGCGACGCTGGTGTTCATGGCCGTGCCCGGCGAGGAGCAGGGCCTGCTGGGCGCCGCCCATTGGGCCCGCCAGGCGCGCCGCCAGGGCCTGAACATCGAGGCCATGATCACCAACGACATCGTCGGCAGCCCGCAGGGCGATGCCGGCCAGGTGGATAAAAAGCAGCTGCGCCTGTTCGCCGACGGCTATGACCCGCTGCTGCGCCTCTTGGTGCAGGCGCGCGGCAACCAGCCGGTGCAGCCGGATGCGGAACAGCAGGCCGTGGCCGCGGCGCGCGAGCAGCTGCAGCAGCTGGCCCTGGCCGGCGGCGCCGAGGACCTGCCGACCCAGCAGTTGGGCCGCCATCTGAAGGCCGCCGGCGAGCGCTATCTGCCGGGCTTCAGGGTCAACCTGATCCAGCGCCGCGACCGCTATCTGCGCGGCGGCGACCATCTGCCCTTCCTGGAACGCGGCTATGCGGCGGTGCGCTTCACCGAGCCCTTCGAGAACTTCGCCCACCAGCACCAGAACCTGCGCACCGAGAACGGCGTGGTCTACGGAGACCTGCCCGAGTTCGTCGATTTTTCCTATGTGGCCGACGTGGCGCGCATCAACCTGGCCGGCCTGGCCAGCCTGGCGCGCGCGCCGGCGCCGCCGGCCGGCGTCAAGCTGGAGACCACGGCGCTCACCAACGATAGCGCGCTGCGCTGGGACGCCAGTGCCGATCCGGCCGTGGCCGGCTACCGCATCGTCTGGCGCCATCCGGAGTCGCCCACCTGGCAGCAGGCGCGCGACGTGGGCCTGGTGACGCGCGCGCTGCTGCCGGGGCTGTCCAAGGACAATGTGGTGTTCGGTGTGCAGGCGCTGTCCAAGGGCGGGCATGCCAGCCTGGCGAGTTTCCCGCTGCCGGCGCGCTGACGGGGTCTCTGCGCATCTGGGCCGTCGAGCATCCCTACCCTGGAGGATGGGCGCTGGCACCGCCGCGGTGCCAACATCCGCGCTGGCGCTCCGCGGCCGCGGTCCGCGCCGGCAAGGAGGCTCACCATGCAGCATCATCGCCCGCCCCGGCTTCTTCCCCTGGCCCAGGCCCTGGTGGCAGCCACCCTGCTGATTCCCCCGGCGCTGGACCATGAGGCCGATGCCGGCCCGGCACTGTCGATTGCGACCGCGCCGCTGTGCGGCAGCGCGGCTTCGCAGCAGTCGCCGCGGCTGCTGCAGGGCATGCTGCTGGCGGCGGCCAAGACCGAGACCACCCCCTTCCAGCCGGCGCCGATACAGGCGGCCACCGGCGCGGTGCCGCTCTACGGGGACCTGGGCCGGATGAGCTTCCGGCTCGCCCGCGTCGCCGACACCAAGGTGCAGGCCTATTTCGACCAGGGCCTGCGCCTGGCGTTCGCCTTCAACCATGCGGAGGCGCAGCGCGCCTTCCAGGCCGCGCAGCGCCTGGACCCGCAATGCGCGCTGTGCTTCTGGGGCGAGGCCCTGGTGCTGGGCCCCAACATCAACGCGCCGATGCTGCCCGAGGCGCAGGCTCCGGCGCTGGCCGCGCTGGCGCGCGCGGTGGCGCTGAAGGCGGGCGCGGCGCCCAAGGAGCGCGCGCTGATCGAGGCGCTGCAGCAGCGCTACTCGGCCGACCCCGCGCCCGAGCGTGCCGTGCTGGACGCGGCCTATGCCGACGCGATGCAGCGCCTGGCCGCGCGCTATCCCGAGGACGACCTGCTGCAGGTCCTGAACGCCGAGGCCGCGATGGACACGCAGCCCTGGGACTACTGGGAGGCCGGTGGCGCCCGCCCCAAGGGCCGCACGGCCGAGATACTGCGCGCGCTGGAGACCGTGCTGCAGCGCAATCCGCAGCATGCCGGGGCGATCCATCTCTACATCCACGCGGTCGAGGCCTCGACCCGGCCCGAGCGCGCGCTGGCGCCGGCGCGCCGCCTGGCGGCGCTGATGCCCGGGGCCGGCCATATCGTCCACATGCCGGCCCATATCTACTACCGCGTCGGCCTGTACCGCGATTCGCTGGAGGCGAACCGCCAGGCGATCGCGGTCGACGAGCGCTATTTCAAGACATCGCCCTCCGACCCGATGTACCGCTCGGCCTATTACCCGCACAACATCCATTTCCTGATGGTCTCGGCGCAGATGGGTGGCGATGGCCGCGGCGCGATCGAGGCGGCAACCAAGCTCGACGCGGCGCTGACGCAGGACATGGTCAAGGCCTTCGAGATCCTGCAGCCGGTCAAGGCCGCACCCTACACGACCCATGCGCAGTTCAGCGCGCCCGCGACCATCCTGGCCCTGCCGGCGCCGCCCGACGAGCTGGTGCTGGTGAAGGCCATGTACCACTATGCCCGCGCGCTGGCCCAGGCCGCGCTGCGCCAGACGGACGCGGCCCAGCAGGAGATCGCGGCGCTGGCGGCGCTGGAGCGGCAGGCCGACCTGTTCAAGCCCTTCGAGCCCTGGGGCGTGCCGGCCCAGGCCATCGTGCAGACCGCGCGCCTGGTGGCGGGCGCGCGCCTGGCCGATGCCCAGGGCGACCTGGACGGCGCCGCCGCGGCCTATGAGGCGGCGATCGCGGTCGAGGACGGCCTGGCCTATACCGAGCCGCCCTACTGGTACTACCCGCTGCGCCAGTCGCTCGGCGCGCTGCGCCTGCGCCAGGGCCGGCTGGACGAGGCGGAGGCGGCGCTGCGCGGCTCGCTCACGCGGGTGCGCAACAACGGCTGGGCCCTGGCCGGGCTGGCCGAGCTCTACAAGCGGCGCGGCGACGCACGTGCCGAGCGCGAGACCCGTGCGGCACTGGCGCGGGCCTGGTTCGGGCCGCCGGGCGGGCCGACCCTGCAGCAGCTGTGAGCACAAAGCCCCGGCGCCGCGGCGCCGGCGCGGCTTGGGCGAGAATGGCGCCATGAGCAGCAGCACCGATCTCGCTTCCTATATGCAGACCCTGGGCCGCCAGGCCCGCGCCGCGGCCACCGCGATGGCGGCCGCGCCGACGGCCGCCAAGAACCGGGCCCTGCTGGCCCTGGCACGGCGCCTGCGCGCGGCCGGGCCACTGCTCGCCGAGGCCAATGCGCTCGACCTGGCGGCGGCCGCGGCCGCCGGCCTGGCCGCGCCGCTGGTGGACCGGCTGCGCCTCACCGACAAGGTGCTGGCCACGGTGGCCGAGGGCTGCGAGCAGATCGCGGCGATGCCCGACCTGGTGGGCGAGATCAGCGGCGTCAAGCGCCGCCCCACCGGCATCAGCGTGGGCCAGATGCGCGTGCCGCTGGGCGTGTTCGGCATGATCTACGAGAGCCGCCCGAACGTGACCATCGAGGCGGCCTCGCTGGCGATCAAGAGCGGCAATGCCTGCATCCTGCGCGGCGGCTCGGAGGCCATCCATTCCAATCTGGCGCTGATCCGGCTGGTGAGCGAGGCGCTGGCCGAGGCCGGCCTGCCGCGCGAGGCGGTGCAACTGGTCAACACCACCGACCGCGCCGCGGTGGGCCTCTTGATCGCGGCGCCCGAGTTCGTCGACGTGATCATCCCGCGCGGCGGCAAGGGCCTGATCGAGCGCATCAGCCGCGAAGCCAAGGTGCCGGTGATCAAGCATCTGGATGGCAACTGCCACAGCTATGTGGATGCCGAGGTCGACCTCGAGCAGGCGCTGGTCGTGGTGGACAACGCCAAGACCCAGAAGTACAGCCCCTGCAATGCCACCGAGTCGCTGCTGGTGCACGCGGCCCAGGCCAGCGCCTTCCTGCCCAGGATCGGCGCGATCTTCGCCGCCAAGGGCGTGGAGATGCGCGGCTGCCCGCGCAGCCTGGCCCTGCTGGGGCCGCTGCAGGATGCCAAGCTGGCGGCCGCTTCTGAAGCCGACTGGAGCGAGGAATACCTGGCGCCGATCATCAGCATCAAGGTGGTGGACAGTCTGGACGAGGCGATTGCCCACATCAATCGCTACGGCTCGCACCACACCGATGCGATCCTGACCACCAATCATCCGAACGCGATGCGCTTCCTGCGCGAGGTCGATTCGGCCAGCGTGATGGTCAATGCCAGCACGCGCTTCGCCGATGGCTTCGAGTACGGCCTGGGCGCCGAGATCGGCATCTCCACCGACAAGTTCCACGCCCGCGGGCCGGTGGGGCTGGAGGGCCTGACCTCGATGAAATGGGTGGTGCTGGGGCAGGGCGAAGTCAGAACCTGAGCCCAGCCCTGGCGGCTTCGCCGCGCCCGCGCGGGAATGCCCGCTCAGCGCGGCCGTCCGCTGATCCCGGCGTCCTTCGGATAGCTGATCGAGTAGTCCGCCGCGAAGCGCTGGCGCCGGCGTGGCGGCCGCGCTGCCGTAGTTCTTCAGATAGCCCAGGGCCAGTTCATGGGCGGCCAGCTCGGCGGCGACCGCGCCCGCGCGCTCCACGGGCTGCACGGTGATCTCGCCGATGGCCAGGCCCTCGGCGGGCTGGATCTGCAGCGAGTCGCTGTCGAAGCGCCCGCTCAGGCAGGCCACGCGCAGCAGCCGCTGCTGGCCGGCCCTGACCGGCAGCATGCGCTCGACGGTGGCGCTGCCGGCAAGGGCGCGAGCAGCAGGGCGCCCAGCGCAAGCCATAACGGATTTTTCATCTCGTCTCCCTCCGGAAAGCGGGGAGAACATAACATGCGGTCTGACACGCTTCACCGATCAGCCCGAGATGAGTTCCCCTCCCCAAGCCGCCACGCAACGCAAGGCCCTGGTGCTGTTTTCCGGCGGCCAGGATTCCACCGCCTGCCTGGCCTGGGCGCTGGACCGCTATGCCGCGGTCGAGACCATCGGCTTCGACTACGGCCAGCGCCACCGCATCGAGCTGGACTGCCGCCAGACCGTGCGGCGCGAGCTCGCCGCGCGGTTCCCGGCCTGGGGCGCCAAGCTGGGCGAGGACCATCTGCTGGACCTGAGCCTGCTGGGGCAGATCTCCGCCACCGCGCTGACCGATGCGCGCGCCATCGAGATGCAGGCCAACGGCCTGCCCAACACCTTCGTGCCGGGCCGCAACCTGCTGTTCCTGAGCTTCGCCGCCACGCTGGCCTACCGGCGCGGCGCCTCGGTGCTGGTGGGCGGCATGTGCGAGACCGACTTCTCCGGCTATCCGGACTGCCGCGACAACACCCTGAAGGCCCTGCAGGTGGCGCTGAGCCTGGGCCTGGATGCGCCGATGACCGTGGAGACGCCGCTGATGTTCATCACCAAGGCCCAGACCTGGGCGCTGACCGAAGGGCTGGGCGGCGCGGCGCTCAACGCGCTGATCATCGAGCACACCCACACCTGCTATCTGGGCGAGCGCACGCAGCGCCATGCCTGGGGCTACGGCTGCGGCAGCTGCCCCGCCTGCGAGCTGCGGGCCAAGGGCTATCGGGAATTTCTCGCCGCATGAACTGGAGCACCGCCGGCTGGGTGATCGCCGCCATCCTGCTGTTCTGGGGCATCGGCGCCTACAACCGCCTGATGCGCCTGCGCAATGCGATCGGCGAGGCCTACCAGCAGCTGGATCAGCAGCTCAACGCGCGTGCCGAGACCTGCAGCAAGCTGCTGGCCCTGCTGCGGCCGCAGCTGGCCAGCGAGCAGGCCACCTTCGACGCGCTGGAAAGCGCCCAGGCCGAGGCCCAGGCCGCGGCCCAGGCGGCGCGCGCCAAGCCCTATGCCGGCGATCCGGTGGGCAGCCTGGCGGTGGCCACGGCCGTGCATGCGGCCGCGGTGACGCGGCTGTCCTCGCTGGTGGAACATCATGGCGAGTTGGGAGCCCAGGCCGAGCTGCGCGAGCTGCTGGAGGAGCTGAAGCTGATCGAGCGTCAGCGCGCCTTCGCGCGCCAGGTCTTCAACCAGGCGGTGACGCAGTACAACGAGGCGCAGCAGCAGTTCCCGACCCGCATCCTGGCCAGCCTGTACGGTTTTGCGGAAGCCCGCTCGCTCTGAAATAGATATCGCCAAAGCTTGTTGGCAATTCCGCGGCGGCGTGCCTAAACTGCGCGCTCACCCCGAGGAGACAAGATCATGGACAAGCTGCGAGCGATTCTGTCGGCCGCGCTGCTGGCCGCCTGCGCCGGAAGCGCCCTGGCGCAGGATGCCGGCAAGGCCCTGCACCTGAAGGCCCTGGCCGCCACCTGCGCCAACTGCCATGGCACCAACGGCCGCGCCGTCGAGGGCTCGGCGGTGCCAGGTCTTGCCGGCATGCCGGCCGCCTACCTCAGCGAGCAGATGAAGGCCTTCAAGAGCGGCGCCCGCCAGGCCACGGTGATGCATCAGCTGGCCAAGGGCTACAGCGAGGCCCAGATCGAACAGCTGGCGGCCTATTTCTCGGTCCTGCCGCGCAACTGAAGGAGGCAAAGATCATGCAAAGACGCAATCTCCTGCAAGGCGCCGCGGCGCTGGCCGCCTTCGGCCTGGCCGGCTGTGCTTCCACGACATCCGTGCCGTCCAGGGCGCGCGTGCTGGTGGTGGGCGGCGGCTATGGCGGCGCGACGGCCGCCAAATACATCCGCCTGCTGTCGGACTACCAGATCGAGGTGGTGCTGGTGGAGCCCAACGAGGCCTTCGTCTCCTGCCCGATCTCCAACCTGGTGCTGGGCGGCGCCAAGCAGATCGGCGAGCTGAGCGTGCCCTACGGCACGCTGCGCTCCAAGCATGGCGTGACCGTGGTGCGCGACACCGTGGCCGGCATCGACGCGGCCAAGCGCACGGCCACCTTGGCTTCGGGGTCGACCATTGCCTACGACAAGCTGGTGCTGAGCCCCGGCATCGAGCTGATCTGGGACTCGGTCGCCGGGCTGAAGGATGCGAATGCGGCCGGCCAGATCCTGCAGGCCTGGAAGGCCGGGCCGGAGACGGTGGCCTTGCGCCGCCAGCTGGAGGCCATGCCGGATGGCGGCGTCTACGCGATCACGATTCCCGAGGCACCGTACCGCTGCCCGCCCGGGCCCTACGAGCGCGCCAGCGTGATCGCCGGCTACTTCAAGCAGGCGAAGCCGAAGTCCAAGGTGCTGATCCTGGATGCCAACCCGGACGTCACCTCCAAGGGCCCGCTGTTCAAGAAGGTCTGGGCCGAGCAGTACAAGGGCATCGTCGAATACCGGCCGCAGCACAAGGCCACGGCGGTCGATGCGAAGAACCGCACGATCAAGTTCGAGGTGCAGGACGACGTCAAGGCCGATGTGCTGAACGTGCTGCCCAGCATGCGCGCGGGCGCCATCGCGGTGCAGACCGGCCTGGCCAACAGCAATGCACGCTGGGTCGGCGTCAACTACCTGAACTTCGAGTCCACCGCCGCCAAGCATATCCATGTGCTGGGCGATTCGATCCAGATCGCGCCGGCCATGCCCAAGAGCGGCCATATGGCCAACAGCCATGCCAAGGTGGCGGCCGCGGCCATCGTTGCCGAGCTGAACGGCTGGGAGATCAACCCGGCGCCGATGCTGACCAACACCTGCTACAGCTATGTGGACAATGGCAGGAACGTGATCCATGTGGCCAGCGTGCACGAGTACGTGGCGGCCGAGAAGACCTTCAAGACCGTGGCCGGCTCCGGCGGCGTGTCGGCGGGACCGACCGAACTGGAGGGCACCTACGCCTGGAACTGGGCGCGGACCATCTGGTCCGACGCCTTGGCGTAACGGCCCACCCCCTACGCGCTTCGCGCGCCCCCTCAAGGGGGCGAGCCCGCAGGACCGGCAAAGCCGGATCCTCGGGCTCCGCTCAATCGGGGCGTGTTGTGCGGACGGCTATGCCCTGTCGGCGTAGCCGTCAGGAACAGACGATGGCGCCAGTGCTGACCAGTTCGTGGAACAGCGCCATCAGCGCGCGGCCGGACATCGCATAGGGGTCCAGCCTGGTGCTGGCCGAATACTTCAGCACCAGGGCCGGGTTCAGCCGCGACAGGTTGACCTGACCCATGGCCCAGCCGGCGAAATGGCGCTCGCCGATCTCCTCGTAGCTCAGGATGATCTCGTCGCGATGGCGGGCGTCGTCGATGATGGCCTTGTAGCGCGCGTTCACCGCGTCGCGGGCGCCCTCCAGTACCTGGATGAACATGCCATCGCTGTAGCACAGCAGGCCGGTCAGGCCGGTCTCATGGTTGTGCTCGCGCGCGGACTTCAGGATGGCACTCAACTCGGCCTCGCTCATGGCATGGGCGGCGCGGCTGGCGTAGAGCAGGCGGACTAGCATGCGGGACCTCGCTTATTTCTTCGACAGCAGGGACAGGAACTCGCGGCGCAGATTCGCGTCCTTCAGGAAGGCACCGCGCATCACGCTGTTGGTCATCATCGAATCGCCGTCCTTGACGCCGCGCCAGTGCATGCAGAAATGGTCGGCCTCCATCACGATGGCCAGGCCGTCGGGCTGCACGCGTTCCTGCAGCTCATTGGCCAGCATCGTCACGGCCTCCTCCTGGATCTGCGGGCGGCTCATGATCCAGTCGGTCAGGCGCGCGTACTTCGACAGGCCGATCAGATTCGAATGCTCGTTGGGCAGCAGGCCGATCCAGACCCGGCCCATGATCGGGCAGAGGTGGTGCGAGCAGGCGCTGCGCACCGTGATCGGGCCGACGATCATCAGCTCGTTCAGGCGTTCGGCATTGGGGAACTCGGTGACCGCCGGCGCCGCGCCGTAGCGGCCCTTGAAGATTTCGCGCAGATACATCTTGGCCACGCGCTTGGCGGTTTCCTGGGTGTTGTGGTCGCTCTCGGTGTCGATCACCAGCGCGCGCAACACCTCTTGCATCTTGGCCTCCACCTCGGCCTGCAACTCGTCCAGCTCGCCGTCCTCGATGAAGGCCGAGATATTGTCGTTGGCGTGATGGCGGCAGCCGGCGCTGGTCAGGCGGTAGCGGATGCGTTCGGAGGCCGGCGCCTCGGCCGAAGGCTTGCCGTTGTTCTTCGTCATAGCTGTCTCGGAATGGTATGCCGGGCATTGTGTACGCATTGCAAATTCCCCACCATGCGCCGGACCACTGCGGGTCTGCCCCTACACTCGGGCGCGTGTCCGCCCCAGCCCATCCCTCCCAACCCCTGAGCCGCCTGCTGCTGCAGGTGGCCGATGCCCTGCAGTCCGTGCGTGACGGCAGGTCGCTGACCGAGGTGCTGGCGCGCTGCCCGGCCGAGCTGCGGCCCGGTACCCAGGCCCTGTCCTTCCATGTGCTGCGCCAGCTGGGCGGGGCGCAGGCCGCGCGCGCCGTGCTGGCGCCGAAGAGCCCGCCGCCGCGGGTCGACAGCCTGCTGACCAGCGCCCTGGCCCTGCTGTGGCCCGGCCCGGGCGAGCCGCCCTATGCCGAGCACACGGTGGTGGACCAGGCGGTCGAGGCGGCCCGCAAGCGCGCGCCGGCCAGCGCCGGCTTCGTCAATGCCGTGCTGCGGCGCTTCCTGCGCGAGCGCGAGGCCGTCGTCCAGGTCGCCCAGCGCGACCCGCAGGGGGCCTTCAACCATCCGCCCTGGTGGATCGAGCGGGTGCGGCAGGACTGGCCGGGCGAGTGGCAGGCGGTGCTGCAGGCCAACAATGAGCATCCGCCGATGACCCTGCGCGTCAATGCGCGCCTGGGCTCGGTACAGGCCTATCTCGAACGCCTGGCGGCGCTGGGCATCGCGGCGCGCCCGGTCGGCGCGCTGGCACCGCAGGCCCTGGTGCTGGAGCGTGCCGTGCCGGTGACGGTCCTGCCGGGCTTTGCCCAGGGCGCCGCCTCGGTGCAGGACGCGGCCGCCCAACTGGCCGGGCCGCTGGTGGTGGGAGCCCAGCAAGGCCTGGCCCCGTTGCCGGAGCTGCCGCCGGGCGCCCGCGTGCTGGACGCCTGCGCCGCGCCGGGCGGCAAGACCGCCCATCTGCTGGAGCTGCAGGAACTGGAGCTGCTGGCGCTGGACGCCGACGCCGGCCGCCTGGCCAGGGTGCAGGACAACCTGAACCGCCTGGGCCTGAAGGCCGCGCTGAAGGCCGCCGACGCGCGCGACACGGCGGCCTGGTGGGATGGCCGGCCCTTCGACGCCATCCTGCTGGATGCGCCCTGCAGCGCCTCCGGCATCGTGCGCCGCCATCCGGACGTGCGCTGGCTGCGCCGCCCGGGCGACATCGGCAACCTGGCCCAGATCCAGGCCCAGCTGCTGGATGCGCTGTGGCCCACCCTGAAGCCCGGCGGGCGCCTGGTCTATGCCACCTGCTCGATCTTCAAGGCCGAGGGGCAGGCCCAGGTCGATGCGTTTTTGCAACGCCGTCCCGATGCCCGCCTGCTGCCGGTGCAGGGCTTCACGGGTCATCTGCTGCCCCTGGCCGACAATGGATCAAGGCCGGGCGCGGCAACCTCGGTGGTCGATGGTTTCTTCTACGCCCTGCTGATAAAGAACTAACCCCTTGGTCCTGCTGCGTCTGCCCTTCCTCCTGCTGTTTGCACTGTTGCTGGCCCTGCTGGCACCGGCCGCGCCGGCGCGTGCCGAGGGCGTCGAGCTGACCCATCTCGGCACCGAGCGGCTCGATGACGGCCTGGCGCTGAACTTCAGCACCCGCTTCGAGCTGCCGCGCGCGGTGGAGGACGCGCTGATGAAGGGGGTGCCCATCTATTTCGTGGCCGAGGCCCAGCTGCTGCGCTCGCGCTGGTACTGGCGCGACGAGCGTGTCGCCCGGGTGTCGCGCAGCTGGCGTCTGGCCTGGCAGCCGCTGACCCGGCAGTACCGCGTCAGCACCGGCGGTCTGCACCAGGGCTATGCCGGCCTCGCCGAGGCGCTGGCCTCGCTGCGCGGCATGGCGGGCTGGCGGCTGGCGGAGGCCAGGGAACTGGACGAGGACAGCCGCTACTACCTGGAGTTCGGCTACCGGCTCGACACCAGCCAGCTGCCGCGGCCGATGCAGATCGGCCTGGGCTCGCCGCAGGGCTGGGCCCTGAGCGTCGAGCGCACGCTGAACCTGAACGCGGACCTGACGAGCAAGCCATGACCCGTGCGGCGCGCTGGGCCTGGTTGGTCTCGCTGGTGGCCGTGACCGGCGCCTGCGGCGTGCTCGCCTTCCTGCTGTCGATCGGCGCGACCACGCCGCGCGGCTTCTTCGAGCGCCACTACGTCTGGCTGTTCTGGCTCAACGTGGCGGTGGCCGTGGTGCTGGTGCTGGTGATCGGCGTGGCGGCGGTGCGCCTGCTCTTGCGCGTGCGCGCCGCCAAGTTCGGCAGCCGCCTGCTGCTCAAGCTGGCCGGCATCTTCGCGCTGGTGGGCGTGGTGCCGGGCGTGCTGATCTACACCGTGTCCTACCAGTTCGTGAACCGCAGCATCGACAGCTGGTTCGATGTGCGCCTGGCCAGCGCGCTGGACGCCGGCCTGAACCTCGGCCGCGGCACGCTGGACGGCCTGGTCAACGACCTGTCGCTGAAGGCGCGCGACGCGGCCGAGCGCCTCGGCGAGGCCAGCGGCGGCAACGTCGCTCAGCCGGTGCCGCTGCTGGCGCTGGAGCGGCTGCGCGAGCAGCTGGCGGTGCGCACCGTCGCCCTGGTGGGCAGCGGCGGACAGATCCTGATGGCCGTGGGCGGCGACACCAGCGCGCTGACCCCCGACCGCCCCAACGCGGCGATGCTGCGCCAGGCCCGGGCCGCCGGCGCGATGAGCCAGCTGGAGGGCCTGGAGGACGAGGCCCTGGCCCTGCAGGGGCAGGCGCGCATCCGCGCGCTGGCGCGGCTGCCCGCCAGCGACATGAGCCTGGGCAGCAGCGACCGCTACCTGATGCTGGTGCAGCGCGTGCCCGGCCAGGTGCTGGCCAATGCGCTGGCGGTGCAGACCGCGAGCAGCGAATACCAGCAGCGGGCGCTGGAGCGCGACGGCCTGCGCCGCATGTACCTCGGTACCCTGACCCTGGTGCTGATCCTGGCCCTGTTCGCCGCGATGCTGCTGGCCGTGGCCCTGAGCAACCAGCTGGCGCACCCGCTGCTGATGTTGGCCGACGGCGTGCGCCAGGTGGCGCGCGGCGACCTGTCCGCCAAGCCGGCGCTGGCCTCGCGCGACGAACTGGGCGGCCTGACCCGCAGCTTCGCCGAGATGACCGACCAGCTGGCCGACGCGCGTGCCCAGGTGGAGCGCAGCGTGGCCCAGCTGGAGGATGCGCGCAGCAATCTGCAGACCATCCTGGACAACCTGACCGCCGGCGTGATCGTGTTCGACGCCCGGGGCCTGATCGATACCGTCAACCCCGGCGCCACCCGCATCCTGCGCCTGCCGCTGTCGGCCTACCGCGGCCGCCGGCTGGAGGATCTGGAGCCGCTGCAGGGCTTTGCCCAGTCGGTCTGGCAGCGCTTCGAACAGCTGGGCGACAGCCCCGAGGCCGGCGAGCGCGGCACCTGGCAGGACGCCTTCGAGCTGCAGCTGGCGCCGGGCCAGGACACCCTGACCCTGCTGGTGCGCGGCGCCCAGTTGCCGCCGCATGGCCGGCTGCTGGTGTTCGACGACATCTCCGAGGTGGTCTCGGCCCAGCGCTCGGCCGCCTGGAGCGAGGTGGCGCGCCGCCTGGCCCACGAGATCAAGAACCCGCTGACCCCGATCCAGCTCTCCGCCGAGCGCCTGCAGCACAAGCTCGAGGCCAAGCTGGAAGGCAGCGACCAGGCCATGCTGGTGCGCTCGGTGGCCACCATCGTCAACCAGGTGCAGGCGATGAAGCAGCTGGTCAACGAGTTTCGCGACTACGCCCGTCTGCCCTCGGCCCAGCTGAGCGCGCTGGACCTGAACGCGCTGGTCGGCGAGGTGCTGATGCTCTATGCCCAGGCGCAGGAGAGTGGGCGCCTGCGCGCCGAGCTGGCGAGCGAGCCGCCGCTGATCCTGGGCGACCCTTCGCAGCTGCGCCAGGTGGTGCACAACCTGGTGCAGAACGCGCTCGACGCCGTCAGCGAGCAGCCCGAGGGTCAGGTGCTGTTGCGCACCCAGAAGGCGTTCAACGACGTCGGCGAGCTGCGCGGCCTGCGCCTGCAAGTGATAGACAATGGCCCCGGTTTTGCCGAGAAGGTGCTGAAACGCGCTTTTGAGCCTTATGTCACGACCAAGAGCAAGGGCACGGGGCTGGGCCTGGCGGTGGTGAAGAAAATCGCCGACGAGCATGGCGCGCGCATCCGTCTGACCAATCTACATTTGCACGGCGACGAGGCCCAGGCGCTGATTGGCGCTCAAGTTTCGTTATCATTTTCAAAACTCGCGACTGCAACGGGCCCGGCCGATACCGGCGTGAGACACAGGGCCGCGTGAACAGCAGGCATACATGGCAACCATTCTTGTAGTTGACGACGAGCTGGGCATCCGCGCCCTGCTGTCCGAGATCCTCACCGACGAGGGTCACACCATCGAACTCGCCGAGAACGCCGCGCAGGCCCGCGCGGTGCGCGAGCGCATGCGGCCCGACCTCGTGCTGCTGGACATCTGGATGCCCGATGTCGACGGCATCACCCTGCTCAAGGAATGGGGCAGCGGCGGCCAGCTCTCGATGCCCGTGATCATGATGAGCGGGCACGGCACCATCGACACCGCCGTGGAAGCCACCAAGTTCGGCGCCATCGCCTTTCTTGAAAAGCCCATCACGCTGCAGAAGCTGCTGCGCGCCGTCGAGCAGGCCCTGGTGAAGACCGCACCGCGCCCGGCGCCGGTGCAGGGCGTGGTCAGCAGCTATGCCCGCGCGGAGGTGAACAGCAGCGGCGGCCCGGTGCACATCACGCCCAGCCTCGGCGCGCCGGCGCTGACCGCGCTGCCTGTTTCGGCGGGCCTGGCCTCGGAGCAGATGTTCGAACTCGACCGTCCGCTGCGCGAGGCGCGCGATGCCTTCGAGAAATGCTACTTCGAGTTCCACCTCGCCAAGGAAAGCGGCTCGATGACCCGTGTGGCCGAGAAAACCGGCCTGGAGCGCACCCATCTGTACCGCAAGCTCAAGCAGCTCGGTGTCGACCTGACGCGTAACAAGCGGGGTGGCGGGCTCTAATTCTTGTGCTATAGTCGCGGTCTTCGCTGATTCGGCATCCGTCGAAACCGCGAAGAAAAAAAGCAAGAACAGATCAAGGCCAAGTAGCTCAGTTGGTAGAGCAGCGGATTGAAAATCCGCGTGTCGGTGGTTCGATTCCGCCCTTGGCCACCAAGAATATGTAATGAAATCAACGGGTTGCACCAAACGGCGCAACCCGTTTTTCGTTGACTGTCAACGAAGTGTCAACGGCCAACTTGCAGTCTCTGCGACTCCGGGCGAGCGGGACTTCGCGAATGGCCCCTCCAGCGCCATATCGAGGAATTGCCATTGCCACCGGCGGCGGCACCTAGCTCGACTACGCAGTCGAGACAATGGACACGAGAACTCTGAGAGGCTTCCGCGGCCCTGCCGCCTTTACCCACCAACCAAAGGGCGGGGGGGCGGTGTGTCGATTCCCGCGCTGATAAAATCTAAGCTCTACAAAGTTCGGTTGACTATGGCTCTCGACACTGTTGCAAAGCGCCGGTACGCGGTGGAGCAGGCCCAGGCCAGCAGCCGCATCGAAGGGCATGTGCATACGGCTGAGAGTTTGGCCGATGCTGAGCGCTACATCCGTGGCGAAATGACCCCTGCTGACATGCGAGCCGCCAGCCTAGCGCGTGCGCTAAGGGACGATCGCCGGGCGGACGACGCTGCACACGGACGGAGGGGCCAGCGCGCACGCTGAAGAACTCCCGGAAGAACAACGCGGTCCGATGCGCACTCTGACCAACGACCGCCTAGATGGCTTGAATTCGTCACCCGTTACGTAATGCTGAACGGGCATCCGAACGCCTGGAGGGGCGAAAATCCTTAGGCGGTTTTCGCCGCCACTGGAACTGCCGCCAACGGAGTCGCGATGGCTTGCTCCGCTCGGATGCGAAGCGCGCGGCCATAGCGGCGCATTCCATCCCAATCAGCGATCGGCTTCCCGTGTTCGCCCAGGATCGCCGGCACCATGACCTTGGTCCTGCGCATGCGCCCCATCGAGATGCCGTATCCCCACGAGAACTTCTCCGCGGCCTTGCGGAGCGTGGTCACCAGGACCATGCCGTTGTCGCGGTCGAGCTCAGGGTGCCTCAGGATGAGGAAGTTCTGCGCGTTGTAGAAGGGGCTCGGCTGGTAGAAGATGCTCTGCGTCTTGAGCGTCATCGTGATGCAGTTACCTTCCTCGCGCGGGATGTCTTGGTCAGCTACGATTTGCGCGACGCTGTTCGACGAGCGGGTCTGGCTTAGATAGAGGTTCCGCCCGACGCCACGTTGAAGGTTGACCTTGTCCCGCCAGGCGGCCGACGACTTGAAGCTCATGAACACATCTTCAATGAACATCGGCGCGAAGGTGAGCGTCGGCAACTCGACCTCATCCGTCGGCTCGACCGATCGCACCGCACGGATGCGCTCCTTGGTGGCGTCCAGCAGCGACTTGCCCAGGCGTTCGAGACCAGCCCAGTCCACTGCAAATTCGCCATCCGGGCCGGCAATCACAGGGGCCACGATCTTTTGGCGGCCCAGGCGCTCCAATGTGAGCTTGTAGCCGAAGTTGAATTTGTGGACGCACTGCTGCGTGAGCATGCTCGCGATTAATAAAAGAGACGCCTCGGAGGCCATCGGAGAAAGCGGCTCCAAGGCGATCACATCATCCGACGCGCTGAAGGGCGCCGGCTGATACCTCGCTTGGCCTGTGCCCCCGTCGCCGTTGTAGATGAGCGTTACCCAGCCGCCCGGAAAGAGAACTGGCGTGTCGGCGAAATCGGTGATGCTGTTGTTCATCCGCGAGGCGCCCACGAACGGCGTCGTCCCAGGCCTGCGAGCGCTCGCAATCAGACGCCTGCCCTTGTGAGCACGGAAAATGCCGTCATGCTCGCCTTCGATGGCGACGACGTAGATCGGCGCGAATGTCAGTTCGTCGTAGGCGCTCATCCTTCGATCTCTCCGTCGAGGTCGATGTCCTCATCCAGGTCGACGGCGGTCTCGAACGACGCTTTGAGGTCCGCCTCTCCCTGGTGGGAGATTAGGGCTCCGTAACCGTGGGCGTGCATATCCACTTGCCATGCCAGATAGTCCGCGACGGTCTTCTCGAAGTTCTTCAGCGTCGGCGGAATCTCGTTGAAGTAGAAGTACGAATGCTGCCACTCGTCCTGGGCATTGGCCTCGGAGCGAACGATGAACTCGGACCCCTCTTGCGCATCACCTCTCAGCACCTCCAGCAGACGCTTGCGGCGCGACGCCGCAGTGCCATCGTCCGTGAGCCCACGGTGAATCAGGACCTTGTAGCCGTCGTTCTTGAAGTCCACGAACTTGACAATGGCATTTGGTGAGTGCGGCCTGCCAGCGGTGAACAGGACGATGCACGTATGCGTTCCCACGTCCGAGTCCGCGAACGTGGAGTCATTCAAAGTAATCACGGCGTCCAGCGTATGGTTGCGCATGATCGAGACCTTGCGCGCTTTGTCATCCGCCGTCTTTCCGACCATCGCCGATTGCGGGACGACCGCGGCCATTCGACCGCCCGGATTCAGGAATGAGAGCGCCCTCTCGATGAACGACAGCTCGGAGAGGTGGCGGGTGGATGCGTCCTTCGCCTGCCCATAGGGCGGGTTCAGAAGCACCTTGGTGAAACCGTGCCCGGCTTTCCACTTGCCGTTCGGGAGCGGCGTGTCGCCGCGCATCTCGTGCACCAGGTCGTCAAAGATCGAGTTGCGGCGGAAGTTTGCCTTCCCATCGCCGCGCAGGATCATGTTCGTGGTGCCAATGGCGAAGAGCTTGTCTTGGAGCTCGATACCATGGAGCCGGTTCTTGCGGATGTCGTCCTTAACCGTCTCGTCGCCTTTCGCGTCGATGAACATCCGGTGCATCGCCGCGATCAAGAACGAGGCGGTCCCAGCCGCTGGGTCCAACACCCAGTCGCCCGCCCCCACGTCGATCAGCTCGGCCATCAGGGTCGTGATGTGCTCGGGCGTCAGAACAATGCCAAGCGTGCTTCCGTCTCCGCCGCCGTAGGAGATGAACTCGTGATAGAAATTCCCGAGCACGTCGAACGACAGCATCTCTGGGTTGTTAACCACGTTCTGCACGTCGCTCTGCAAAATCTGGGCGAAGTAGCGGAGCGGGGACATGCCCAATTCGCTGTGCTTTTGGTTCAGAGACGGAGCGGTCCTGATGAAGCTGAACTGGTCCAGCAATGTCCCGATCTTTTGCTGGGGCCCGAACCCTTTGGAGACCATGTAGTCGTGGGCGGCCTGGTAGATCTTGGCGCCGTCCCAATCGTTCGGCAGCTTTTCGTCGGCAACGTGCGTGAGGCTGGCGATTGAGAAGCCAGGTTTTTCGAGGGCGAGCAAGATCGCCGACACGAGCGGGGCTTTGCGATGGCTCTCGATGGCCGCGTAGTTGCGCATCCCCTCGTGCAGGCGCGAGGCGGCCAACTTGACCGTCTCGACGCGAACCTCGGCTTTGGGCCTGTTTCCAAGCACGGCGACCGAGTGGTATTCGGAAATCGCGTCTTCCGAGAACACGTCCAGGTTGGCGAGATCGTCGAGGATCTTGGTCTGCCCAGGTGACAGGTAGGCGACCGCGATCTCGTGATGCCGCTCATCGCCTCCGATGCCGACCGCGAAGATCCCCTTGTCGTAGGGCACTCCGTTTCGGAGCATCGTCGTCGCGTAATGGACGGCGCCGTTGAAGGCGAACGATTCCCGGTAGGGATGGGCGAGGATGATTTCGCCAGTCACCTTGTCGAGATACCGAGTGAAGCGCGAGTGCTTCTTGTCCTCGACGACGACGATGAATCCGTCGGCCTCGAAAACGAACTCAGGCTTGCCCTCGCCAGTGCCTGCAGCCGACTTGGAACCTCCCGCAAGCGCCTTGCGCTTCCACCTGGGCCCGCCGTCCTGTTCGAACGGCTTGGTGATGCCGATGTCCCGCAGCAGATCGCGCACGAACTGATCCGTGCCCTTCTCATTCCTGTTTTCGTTGAAGGCGGCCCACACGATCGCCTTCTTCGCAGCGACCGTTGGAACAGCCGCTGGCTTCTTCGTCGCGACCGCTGGCGTCGCCGCGTTCGCCACCTTCTTGGCTGCGACCTTCTTGGTCGCGACCGGCGCTGCCGTTGCCTTCTTCGCCGCCGCCTTCTTCGCTGCCAATGTCTTCACCAGCGCCGCCTTCGGCGCGACCTTCTTGGTCGCCGGCGCCGTCTTCTTGCTGACCATGCAGCTTCCCCTTTTGTTGTCTTTTGAATGCTGTTGTCCGACGAAAGCGAGCGCCAGGGTCGGTCGTTCCAAGGGGCTATCCCGCGGAGCGCTTCAGTATATTCATGACCCTGAGGGATGGCCTCAGTTTAGGGTGGACCGCTGGAAGCACCCCCCAGCGGCGCAGGAGGTTCGCGTTGACCCTCCGGACCATCGCCACCGCCGCCCATGCAGGCCGCGACAGCATTGGCTTGAACTCGTTACCGTGCGTGCAGCGCCGACGGCGAAGGCCCTCAGGACTTGATGCGGCGGTCGAGCTCCGCCTGGGCGAAAAACGCGCTGGCCAACTTCAGAATCTCATTGGCCTTGCGCAGTTCGCGGTTCTCTCGCTCCAGTTCCTTGATGCGCTGTGCCTCCGCGGTGCTGACGCCATCACGCTGGCCGGCATCGACCTCGTGCTGCTTCACCCAGGTGTGCAAGGTCTGCGGCACGCAGCCGATCTTGTCGGCGATAGATTCGATGGCCGCCCATTGCGACGGATGCTCTGCCCGGTGCTCCAGCACCATGCGCACGGCGCGCTCACGAACCTCAGGCGAAAACTTCGGGGACTTCTTCATGGCTCCATTCTCCAGAGTTGGAGCCTCCTCGAAACCCGGGGCGATTCATAGGTGAAGTCCGAGACCCAGAGCTGGTTGGGCCGCTCGGCCTTGAACTGCCGATTGACCCGGTCCAGCGGGCATGGCGCTTTGGTGTCTGGCGTCGTGGTGCGCACCTGTTTGCCTCGATGCACACCTTGCAGCCCCTGCTGGCGCATGAGCCGCTCGACGGTGCAGCGCGCCACCTGGATGCCCTCGCGGTTGAGCTGCTGCCAGACCTTGTCGGCCCCGTAGACCTGCTTGTTGGCCTGCCAGACGCGCTGGACGTGCGGCACCAGGCTCGCATCGCGCTGAGCGCGTCGCGAGCGCAAGGCCGGGCAACGCTTGCGCGCGGCGTGGCGCCAATACGCCGATGCCCGAGGAACGCCGCGCCGCGCTGATGCCCTATACGCGCTGGCATGTCGGGAACGCCGCGGCGGTCGGCGGCATCCGGTATGCCCAATCGATGGCGCGGCTCGCGGCCGCGGCCTCCGCCTGGCTGAAATGGCAGTCGGGCGTCGATGTGCTGCTGACGCCGACCAGTGCCGCACCGGCCCTGCCCAGCGGCGCGCTGCGGCTCGATGACGGCTGGGCGTCGAGCGAGGCGATGTTGCGCTGGAGCGCCTTCACGCCCTGGGCGAACTTCTGCGGCGCGCCGGCCATCAGCCTGCCGGTGCACGAGACCGCGGCGGGCGTGCCGGTCGGCGTGCAGCTGATGGCGATGCCCGGCCAGGATGAGCTCCTGCTGGGCATCGCCGGTGAGCTCGAGCAGGTGTTCGCATGGCAGCAGCGCCATCCGCCGGTCTGGTCCTGCTAGGGGCGGTGCGTTGAGCGGCTACCGGCCGCCTGCGTGCGTTTTGCGTTTGGCGGGTTTGCGGCGGATGAGGGCCCTCGAGTGGTTCGCTCTGCGACAGCCCCGCGTATTTCACTACCCGGGGCCTTTCTACAAGCTCGGCGCGTGTCTACAAAGCGACTCCGGGCGCTTCAATGAGTGGGTTTCGACATCGATTGCCGGATCTGCGCAAGGCTCACGACGTTCTCCCTGCCGGCCCGGTCGGCTGCGCCGCCCGCTGGTCCCAAGCCCGGTGCGCCGCGCCACAGCGTAAGCACGGGGATGAGCGGCAGCAGGTCAGAGGAAGCGGAGGAAGAAGTAGCCTCGGCACGGCCCGCGTTGCAGGAACGAACGAACGGATGGATGGATGGATGGAAGTGCCGCTCCGGACCACAAGGGATGCGCATGCCGGTAAGGCCGGAGCGGCCAGGCACCGCATGGTCGCGAGGGCCGTGGGCGCTTACCGGACGCCGCCCGGCGCCGCGGCGCCCGCTGCGATTGACAAGCCCGCCCGGCGACCGCTCCAATGCGGCGCCATCCCCACAGCCACAGGAGGTCGTCGTTGCCGGTCCGAGGGTTTGTTGATGTCGTTGCCGCCCTGGCGTCGGCGCTGCTGTTGACGCTCGGCGGCGCCGGCCCGGCGCGGGCGAACGAGGCGGTGCGCCCCTTGCGCATGGCCTATGCCGATAACCTGCCGCCGCTGGCCTACCAGGAACAGGGGCGCATGCGCGGGGCCTGGGTCGCGGTGATGGACGAGCTGGCGCGGCGTCTGCAGCTGAGCGTGGAGCATCAGGGCTACCCCTGGGCGCGTGCGCAGCTGATGGTGAGCATCGGCGAGGCCGACGGCATGCTGACCTCGGCCAACCCCGAACGCCTGGGCTACGCGCTGGCCGGCGGCGAGAGCGTGCTGGAGAACAGCACCCGGATCTTCGTGCACAAGAGCAATGCCCGGCTCGACGAACTGGCCGCGGTGCGGCAGGTCGACGAGCTGCGCAAGTTCCGCCTGGTCAGCTATCTGGGCAACGGCTGGCTGACGACGCATTTGCCGGATGCGCGCGTGCGCTGGCTGCGCACGCTGGACGACGCGGTGCGCGCCGCCGCGCTGGAAGAGAACGTCGTGCTGGTGGAGGGCGAGCGCCTGTTGTGGCCGGTGCTGCGCCGGCGCCGGCTGGAGGACGAGTTCATCACGGTCGGCCCGCTGCTGGAGCAGACCGCCACGCGCCTGCTGATCGGCCGCAAATCACCCTACGCGGCGCGTCTGGCCGATTTCGATCGGGCCCTGGCCGCGATGCGGCGCGACGGTACGCTCAAGCAGATCCTGGCCGCGAACGGCGTCGACTGAGCGTGCCGGGCGGCCCGCCCCGCACGGATTTACCAGCTGCCGGTGTTGGGCATCGAGGCCCAGGGCTCGGCCGGCGCCAGCGCCGGGCCGTCCTGCAGCAGCTCCACCGAGATGTTGTCGGGCGAGCGTACGAAGGCCATGCGGCCGTCGCGCGGCGGGCGCAGGATGGTGACGCCATGCTCGGTCAGGCGCTGGCAGGCGGCGTAGATGTCGGGCGTGGCAAAGGCCAGGTGGCCGAAGTTGCGGCCGCCGGCGTAGGCCTCGGCCTTGCCGTCGGCATCGGGCCAGTTGTAGGTCAGCTCGACCTGGGGCTGGTACTTGCCGGCCGCGTCGCCGGGGGCGGCCAGATAGACCAGGGTGAAGCGGCCGGCCTCGTGCTCGCTGCGGCGCATCTCGACCAGGCCCAGCGCGTCGCGGTAGAACTTCATCGAGGCGTCGAGGTTCTCGACGCGCACCATCGTGTGCAGGTATTTCATGACAGAACGGTTATCTTGCGGGTGGGCCGCAATTGTCGCCGCTGCCCCGGCCGAGTGCCGATCGGCGCCGATGGCCACCGGCCCCGCTGGCCTCAGCGCGCGGTCGCCGCCGGGCGCCGGCCGATGCTGACGCGGTTGCGGCCCTCGTCCTTGGCGGCATAGAGCGCCTCGTCGGCCCGGCACAGCAGGGCATCGACCGTGTCCATCTCCGGCACCAGCTCGGCGCAGCCGATGCTGACCGTCACCGCGGCCGGCAGCTGCAGCTCGGCGATCGCGCCGCGCAGCCGTTCGGCCAGCTGCCGGGCCTGGGCCAGATCGGTGTCCGGCAGCAGCAGCGCGAACTCTTCGCCGCCGATGCGCGCGGCCAGGTCGGTCTCGCGCAGGCCGGCGCGGCAGCATTGCGCCACCTCGCGCAGCACCGTGTCGCCGAGCTGGTGGCCGCCCCGATCGTTGATGCGCTTAAAGTGATCGACATCCAGCGCCAGCAGGGCCAGCGGCCGGCCGCCGGCACGGCTCTCGGCCAGCGCGGTCTCGGCGGCGCGGAAGAACTGGCGCCGGTTCGGCAGCGCGGTGAGCGCGTCGGTGCGGGCCAGCTTGTCGGTCTCGGCCAGCAGGTGCTGGTTCACCGCCAGGGTCCGGTGCAGCTCGCTCTCGGTGTCGTAGAGCCGGCGGTTCAGGCGCTGGAGCACCCAGGCCGCCACGGTGCAGGCGAAGGCCCAGACCAGATGGAAGAACAGCACGCGCTGTACCGTCGGCCCGTCCAGCCCCAGCTGCGGCAGCAGCAGGGCCGTGGTCAGCACGGTGACGGCGCCGCAGACGGCGGTCAGGGCGAGGCCGGCCATCGCGATTACCAGGCCGACCAGGTAGAGCAGGGAGGTGGCGATGATGAAGGCCGGGCGCTCCAGCAGCTGGCCGTCGATCACGCAGGTGAAGCCGACCCCGACCAGGGTGTAGATCGGGTAGGACCAGTGCATCGGCAGGCGCCGGCCCGGCTTGAAGCTCAACGCGCCGAGGCCGGCCCAGAACAGCAGATAGGCCAGGCGCCAATGCAGCACCGTGGCGGCGGCCGGTTCGATCAGCAGGTCGCCCAGCAGGTAGAGCAGCGGGATCAGCCCGCCGATCGCGTAGACGAAACGCAGCACCGGCCAGGAACGCCGGGCCAGCCAGTCCTCGAAGGCGGGCACGCAGGGGCTGGCGGCGGTGGACTGGGGGGGCACGAAGGGAGCGGCTTGACAGCAGGGGCCTGGACGGCCCCGATTGTCAGGCCAGTCAGGCCTGCGCCCTCAGCCCAGCACGCCCTCGGCCCGCAACACCGTGATATCGGCCGCGTCATAGCCGAGTTCGGCGAGCAGGGCGTCGCCATGCTCGCCCAGGCGCGGCGCGCCGCGGCGCAGCGGCAGGCGCTGGCCGTCCAGGCTCAGCGGCAGCAGCGGCACGCGGCTCTCCCGCCCGTCGGGCAGGGTGACCGGCGCCAGCCCGCCGGTGGCGAGCAGATGCGGGTCGTCCATCAGCTGCTCGGGCTTGGTGATCGGCGCGAAGGGCAGGCCCTGGGCCTCGAAGACGGCGCCGATCTCGGCGGCCGGCCGCTCGGCCAGGCGCGCGCGCAGGGCCGGAATCAGCGTGGCGCGGGCCTGGACGCGCTGGTTGTTGCTGGCCAGGCCCGCGTCGGCCGCCAGGTCGGCGAAGCCGAAGGCCGCGCAGAACAGCGCCCATTGCGTGTCGCTGACCACGGCCAGGAAGATCTGTTCTCCGTCCCTCACCGTGAACACGTCGTAGATGCCCCAGGCCGAGATGCGTTCGGGCATCGGCGCGGCCGGCCTGCCGGTGATCGCGTACTGCATCATGTGCTGGGCCACCAGGAAGACATTGTTCTCGAACAAGGCCGACTGCACCTGCTGGCCGCGGCCGCTGGCGTGGCGCTGCTGCAGCGCCGCCAGCACGCCGATCGCGCCGAACATGCCGCCCATGATGTCGTTGACGCTGGAGCCGGCGCGCAGCGGGTCGCCCGGCCGGCCGGTCATATAGGCCAGGCCGCCCATCATCTGCACCACCTCGTCCAGCGCGGTGCGGTGCTCGTAGGGCCCGGGCAGGAAGCCCTTGTGCGAGACATAGATCAGGCGCGGGTTCAGCGCGGCGAGGGCCGCGTAGCCCAGGCCCAGCTTGTCCATCGTCCCGCCCTTGAAGTTCTCGCTGAACACGTCGGCGCCGTGCAGCAGCTTCAGCACGATCTCCAGGCCCTTGGGATGCTTGATGTCCAGCGCCAGGCTCTTCTTGTTGCGGTTGAAGAGGGGATAGAAGCCGGCGCCCGAGCCCAGCAGCCGGCGCGTGTTGTCGCCGGCCAGCGGCTCGACCTTGATGACCTCGGCGCCCAGGTCGGCCAGCACCATGCCGCAGGTGGGGCCCATCACCATATGGGTGAACTCGACCACGCGGATTCCAGCCAGGGGCAGGTCTTGCTTCATCTCGTCGTTGCTCATGCCTTGAATCCCCTGGGCAGTCCCGCCTCGGCCAGCATGCCGTAGACGGCCTCGCCGGGCAGCCCCTCGCGCAGCGGCGCGCGCGCGGCCAGCAGTTGCTCGATATCGATGCCGGTGCGCACGCCCATGGCCTCGAACATGAAGACCAGATCCTCGGTCACCACATTGCCCGAGGCGCCCGGCGCATAGGGGCAGCCGCCCAGGCCGCCGAGCGAGGCGTCGAAGGTGCGCACGCCCACGTCATGAGCCGCCAGGCAGTTGGCCAGCCCCAGGCCGCGGGTGTTGTGCATGTGCGCGGCACCGGCGCGCGCGCCCAGCTCGGCGCGCAGGCGCGTGAACAGGCGCCGCACCTGGGCCGGGTTGGCCATGCCGGCGGTGTCCGACAGGCCCACCTCGTCGGCCCCGGCCTCGGCGCAGGCCAGGGCCAGGCGGATCACCGCGTCCTCATCGACGCGACCCTGCAGGGTGCAGCCGAAGGCGGTGGACAGGCCGACCTCGACGCCCATCTCGGGCGCCTGCGCGTCGCGCAGCGCGGCGACGGCACGCAGCTCCTCCACCATCGCGGCCGGCGTCTTGCGCACATTGGCCAGCGAATGCGCCTCGCTGGCCGAGATCGGCAGGCTGATCTTGTGCGCGCCGGCGGCGATCGCCGCCGCGGCGCCGCGCAGGTTCGGCACCAGGGCCATCACGCGCAGCCCCGGCAGGGTCAGGGCATGGGCGACGATCTCGGCCACGTCGGCCATCTGCGGCAGCAGCTTCGCCGGCACGAAGGAGCCGACCTCGATCTCGCGCAGGCCGGCGGCATGCAGGGCCGCGATCCAGCGCTGCTTGGCGGCGGTGGGCATCACCGCGGCCACGCTCTGCAGGCCGTCGCGCGGGCCGACCTCGCTGATCAGGACGTCTTCGCTTGACATGTTCTATCTAATGGAACAAAGTTCTAAAAAGTATCGTGCCTATCCGAGACCCCGTCAACCATGTCCCCTCGCCATGCCTAGGAAAGCCGCCACCCCCTCGCTCGCCGAAACCCAGGCCGCGCCCGGTGGCGTCGGCGCGGTCGACAAGGCGCTGAGCCTGCTGAATGCCTATCAAGCCGGCGACGCCGCGCTGAGCCTGGCCGAGCTTGCCGAGCGCACGCGGCTCTACAAGAGCACGGCGCTGCGCCTGATCGCCTCGCTGGAGCATGCGCGGCTGCTGCAGCGCCGCGCCGACGGCCAGTATGCGCTGGGTCCGGCGCTGGCGCGGTTGCATGGGCTGTATGCCGCGAGCTTCTCGCTGGAGGCCGAGGTGCTGCCGGTGCTGCAGGCGCTGGTGGCGCGCACGCGCGAGAGCGCGGCCCTGCATGTGCGCCAGGGCGAGCAGCGCCTGTGCCTGTATCGCGTCGATTCGCCCCAGCCGCTGCGCGACCATCTGCGCGCCGGCGATCTGCTGCCGCTGGAGCAGGGCGCCGGCGGGCGCGTGCTGCTGGCCTTCGGCGGCGCGCGCGGCAAGGCCCATGAGCAGATCCGCGCGCAGGGCTATGCGGAGCTGGACGGCGACCGGGTCGAGGGTCTGGCCGGTATCGCCGCGCCGGTGTTCAAGGCCGGCGGCGAGCTGGTCGGCGCGCTGACCCTGAGCCTGCCCAGCGGCCGGCTCAAGCCGCAGCTGGCGGCCGAGGTGCGGCGCGCCGCCCGGGATCTGAGCCACCGGCTCGGCGCCGAGGGCTAAAGCTACCAGGCCCGGGCCGGCAACGATTGCTCTCAAGATGCAGCAATCGGTGACGAGGGATGCCTCCTCGGCATCCTGCGGTCAGGCTTGCTTACATGTGCAGGCCCCGGTGCGGCTATCCTGCCGCATGAAGTTGCTACTCTTGCTGTGCGCCTTGGCGATGCCGGTGATCGCCTGGCTGTCCCAGCGCGGCCTGTTCGGCCCGACCCAGGCCGCCCTGTCCGATCGCTATCCCACCCTGCTGGCCGCGGCCGGCTATGCCTTCTCGATCTGGGGGCTGGTCTTCGCGCTCCACCTGCTGCTGGGCCTGCGTCAGCTCTGGCAGCAGCGCGCGGGCGAGAGCCTGCGGCTGGCCCGGCCCAGCATCGCGGCCGGCTTCGCGCTCACCGCGGCCTGGATGATGGTGTTCCCGATGCAGTACTTCATGCTGACGCTGGCCTTCGGCTGGGGCGCGCTGGCCTGCCTGCTGCATGCGGCCCTGCTGATGATGCGCGAACGCGAGGCCTGGGGCTTTCGCGCCGCGCTGAACCTGCATGCCGGCTGGCTGTCGCTGGCGGTCATCCTGAACACCGCCCAGATCATCGTGGCCTACGAGCTGTTCAATATCGAGCGCATGCTGCCCTGGAGCCTGCTGCTGTGGGGCCTCGCGGCCCTGCTGCTGCTGCTGCTGAACCGCCTGCTGCGCGGCCACTGGGCCTATGTGGCCGCGGCGCTGTGGGGGCTGCTGGGCGTGCAGGTGCAGCAGTCGCGCAGCGCGCTGGCCGGTGCCGAGGTCTCGGCCGCGCTGGCGCTGGGCCTGGCCGCGCTGTTGGTGCTGCAGACCCTGTGGCTGTGGTGGCGGGGCCGGCGCGGCCGGCGCCTGCGCCGCGGCGGCGAGATCACGCTGGTGAACCTGCGCTAGCAAAGGCGGTCAACGCTGAAGGGCGTCGACCGTGTCCGTCAAGCGCACCGTCCGCTGGGCCAGCAGGCGCAGCAGGAGGCTGTCGAGTGCGCGTGCCAGCATCGGCTCCTGGTCGACCAGGTTCTGCCATGTCCTGCGGTCGAGCACGCGCACGACGCTGTCGACGTCGGCCAGCACATCGGCGCTGCGCCGGCGCTGGAGCACGAAGCCGATCTCGCCGATCAGCGCGCCGGCGCACATCGATTCCAGGCGCAGCGGTGGCTGGTCGGAGCTGCGCGCCAGGCAGGCGGTGAGTCGGCCGGTCTCGACGATGAACAGCGCGTCGGGCGCGTCGCCCTGCCGCAGCAGCGTCTCGCCGGCGGCAAGCCAGCGGCGGCTGGTGTGCGCGAGCAGGCGGTCGACAGCCACGGCATCCGGCAGCATGGCCAGCAACTGGGCGCGCAGCGAAGCGGCATCGTCCGGATCCGAGGCGCCGGCCAGTGCGCCGAGCAGCTCCTGTTCGCACCACTCGATGGCGTGGTCCAGGTCCGCAAAGGTGGGCGGTGGCGCGCCGTCGGCGACCTGCTGCCATTGCCGTGCCAGCTGCGGCCGCAGCCCTGCCAGCACCAGCTCGGCGCCAAGCCCGGCGGCCCGACGGCGCAGCTTGGCAAAGCAGGTGAACGCCGTCGAGTCGAGGCCGGACACATGCTCGAAGTCGAGCACAACAAAGCGCGTGCGCGGCGTGATCCGTCGACCCAGGCGCTCGGCCAGCGCGCTGGCGCTGCCGAAGAAGACAAAGCCCTGCAGCTTGAAGGCCAGCAGCCGGTCGGCCTCTTGCTGCAGCAGCAGGTGCTGACGCGCACCGCGCTGCACCCGGCTGTGCACGCTATGGCCGTCGAGGGCGTGCCGGACGACATCGATGCGGCTGTAGTTGACGACAAACAGCGTGGTGGCGGCGAGCAGGCCGAACGCGACACCCCAGAGAAAATTGGTGGCGACGATGACCGCGAATATCGCCAGCATCACGGCATAGTCGCCGCGCGCCATGCCCCGCCGCGCCTGCAGCAGCCATTCCTGCAGCAGCGACAGCCCGATGCACACGAGCAGCCCGCCGATGACGAAGCGCGGCACGGCGGCGATCGCCGTCGCGCCGAGCAGGGCCGTTGCCAGCAGCAGCAAGGCCACCAGCATGCCGGGCAACCGGCGCCCGCCGGTCAGCGCATGGCCGATGCTGGTGGCGCTGATCGCGGTGTAGCCGATCAGGCCGCCAGCCGCGGCGCAGGCGATGTTGGCCATGCCGTGCACGCGCAGCTCATGGTCGGTCGAGAGGTCGCGCTGGACGACGAGTTCGAGGGCGCTGGTGCTCAGCATCAGCGCCAGCGCCCCGATCAGCATGGCTGGCACCGTCGTCGGCAATGCCGCAACGAGCGCGCCCCAATCCACCGCCATGAGCGACTGGGGGGCCAGCGGCGAGTGCCATTGCAACTGCTCCGGGAACGGGCCGAGCAACCAGCCGGCCTCGGCCAGTTCCTGCGCCGAGCGGCCGAGCCCGAAGCCCATGAGGGCATAGAACAGGAGGGCAGCCAGCCCGCCGATCACCACCAGGAGCGCCGCATGGCGCCCAAGCTGGATGGCGACGAGCATGGCAATGCCCAGTGCCAGGGCCGGCAGCCAGCGCAAGACGGCACCAGGCTCCAGCAGCGGCCATCCGAAGCCGGTCCGCGCGGCCACGCCGAGCCCGCCCATCACCAGCAGCCAGCCCGTGCCCGCGAGGAAGCCCCCGATGACCGGGACCGGCAGGTAGCGCACCAGCGCGCCCAGGCCGAAACTACCGAGCAGCAGGCACAGGCCACCGAATGCCAAGGTCACCAGCAGCAGCAGCGTCGACAGCGTCGCCGCACGCACTTCGGGCGTGGCCAAGGGCAGCGCCGCCGCGGCGGCGGCGCTGCCGAGCGCGAGGATCACGCCCGAGCCGTCCTGGGTCGTGCCTATCGTGCCACCCCAGGCGCTCAGCAGGCTGAGCACCGCGACCAGCAGCGCCACGCCGACCAGCATGCCGCCCAGCGCCCGTGGCAGCAGCGCCGCCAGCGGCCCGGCGTAGACCATGGCCGCGATCGATAGCGTCATGATGCAGACGAGCAGGTACAGGATCAGTGCCGCGGCCAGGCCGCCCAGCAGCCGTCGTGGAGCGAACTCCGCGGCCAGGCGTACCCGCCAGGACATCGGTGCGCTATCCGCCGTCGCGGTGCTAGACACGGCGCGCGACGGCCGGGGCCGGCATCTTCCCTGTGGCTGCACCTGCGTGGCCGATGCGGACCCCTGACCGGAAGAGAAAGGCTGGCAGCATGACTTGTACGCGTGAGCCCGGCCGATGAGGCGGGCCGCGGCGGTAGAAGTGGCGGGCGGTCGGATCCTACCTGCAGATATGTCCGCCGGCGAAGATTTTCATGCCGGGGCCGAGGTCACGGCAGGCGCCGCTCAGGCCGCCGGCCGCGCCGGGGTATTCAGCCCGCGCTGCACCGCCGGCCGCGCCAGGAAGGCCTGCAGCACGCGCTGCACCTGCGGGAATTCCTGGTAAGCCACCAGCTCGCCGGCACCGTAGAAGCCCACCAGATTGTTGACCCAGGGGAAGACCGCGATATCGGCGATCGTGTAGTCCGCGCCCATCAGCCAGGCGCGCCCGGCGAGGCGCTGCTCCAGCACCGCGAGCAGGCGCTTGGCCTCGGCCACATAGCGGTCGCGCGGGCGCTTGTCCTCGAAGTCCTTGCCGGCGAATTTGTGGAAGAAGCCCAGCTGGCCGAACATCGGTCCGATGCCGCCCATCTGGAACATCAGCCATTGGATCGTCTCGTAGCGCAGGGCCGGGTCTTGCGGCAAGAACCGGCCCGCCTTCTCGGCCAGATAGACCAGGATGGCGCCCGACTCGAACAGCGCCAGCGGCCTGCCGCCCGGCCCTTGCGGGTCGAGGATGGCGGGGATCTTGTTGTTCGGGTTCAGCGACAGGAACTCGGGCGAGAGCTGGTCGTCGCGGCCGAAGTCCACCAGATGCGGCTCGTAGGGCAGGCCCAGCTCCTCCAGCAGGATCGAGACCTTGACGCCGTTGGGCGTGGGCAGCGAATAGAGTTGCAGGCGCTCGGGATGGCGGGCGGGCCATTTCTGCGTGATGGCAAAGGCGGAGAGAGGGTTCATGAGGTCTTTCTGGATCGGTGACGCGGATTCTTACCGCGGGCCTTTGGCCTTGCCCGCGTGGGCTCATTGCGGCGCGCCGCCGGCCGGCGCGGGCGGATCAGGCGGCGGGCGCCCGGCCGGCACGCCGGACCAGCAGGTGCAGGCCGGCGCCGATCAGGCCCAGCGTCAGCAGACCCAGGCCCCAGACCACCCAGGCCAGAGGCAGCAGCCAGCCCAGCGCCGAACCCAGCCAGGGCGCGATCTGCGCTGCCAGCGTCAGCAGAGTCTGCAGCCCGGCGCGCAGCGCCGCGGCCCAGGCCGGGTCGATCCAGGGCTCCAGCCAGATCGGCAGCGGCCATTGCTCGATGCCGCGGCCCAGGGCCTCGGTGCGCTGGGCATCGCCGAACTGCTCGACGCTGAACTGCAACAGCTCGATCCACACCCAGGACAGGCCGCTCCAGCAGACGGCCATCATGCCGACGCAAATCCAGATCAGGGTCTTCATGGCGCGCACCATAGCGCGATTTCCGCGCGCCGGACCATGCGAGACTGCACCGGTTCGCATTGCGGGAGCACGAGACATGAGGATCTGCATCGTCGGCGCCGGTGCCATCGGCGGCTGGTTCGCCGCGCATCTGGGCCATCGGCTGGGCAGCGAGGTGGCCCTGAGCGCGCTGGCGCGCGGCGCCACGCTGGCCGCGCTGCGCGCGCATGGGCTGCGCATGCAGAGCAGCGACGGCGAACGCATCGTCGTGCCGATCCGCGCCAGCGAGCGGCCCGAGGAGCTGGGCCCGCAGGATCTGGTGGTGGTGGCCGTCAAGGGCCCGGCGCTGGCGGCGGTGGCGCCCGCGGTGCAGGTCTTGCTGGGCCCCGAGACGCGCGTGCTGGTGGCGATGAATGGCGTGCCCTGGTGGTTCTTCGACGGCCTGGGCGGCCCGCTGGACGGCCAGCGCCTGGAGTCGGTGGACCCGGGCGGCCGGATCGCGGCCCTGATCCCGTCGGATCGGGTGATCGGTGCGGTGGTGCATGCCAGCTGCACGACGCCCGAGCCCGGTCTGGTCAGGCATGTGATGGGCATGGGCCTGATCCTCGGTGCGCCCGCGGGCGGCCGGCCCGCGCATATCGAGGCGCTGGCCGCGCTGCTGCAGCGCGCCGGCTTCAATGCCACGGTCTCGGAGCGCATCCAGCGCGACATCTGGTTCAAGCTCTGGGGCAATATGACGATGAACCCGATCTCGGCCCTGACCGGGGCGACGGCCGACCGCATCCTCGACGACGCGCTGGTGCGCGGCTTCGTGACGAACGTGATGGTCGAGGCGGCCGAGATCGGCGCGCGCATCGGCTGCGCGGTCGACCAGACGCCCGAGCAGCGCCATGCGGTGACGCGCAAGCTGGGAGCCTTCAAGACCTCGATGCTGCAGGACGTGGAGGCCGGCCGGCCGCTGGAGCTGGACGCGCTGGTGGCCTCGGTGCGCGAGATCGCGCAGAAGCTGGACATCGCGACGCCGCACACCGATGCGATGCTGGGCCTGGCGCGGCTGATGGCGCGGACGCGCGGGCTGTATTAGGCGAGCAGGTACTCCCGCGCCAACTCCCGCGCCCGGTGCAGCCGGCTCTTGACCGCGGCCACGGTCAGCCCGAGGCGTTCGGCGATCTCGGCGATGGCGAGCTCCTCGAAGTCGCGCAGCAGGATCACCTCGCGGTAATGCGCGGGCAGCGATTGCAGCGCATGGGAGAGTTCCAGGCGCAGCTGGTCGTCGTTGCCATGGGCGGCCAGCCAATGCTCGAGCCGCTCCTCGTCATAGGGGTCGTAGTCGAAGGCCTTGCGCCCGAGGCGCCGACATTCGCGCTGCACCACGCGCAGCAGCCAGCCCGAGAAGGCGGCGACGGCGCGCAGCCCGTGCAGGCGCCGCGCCAGCAGCAGCAGGGCCTCCTGCACCGCATCGTCGACATCGCTGATCAGGCAGTGCCGCTGCGCATAGCGCCGCACGTCGGGGCGGCACAGGCGCAGCAACTGCTCCATCGCGCGCGCGTCGCCGCCATGGGCGGCTTCGAGCACGGGCAGGTGTTGGGCGGCGAGGGCCATGGTTCGATTGTCAGCGGATTATTTGCCGGGCTGCCTGAGCCTGCGGCCGACCAGGGCGCAGGCCGGGCAGAAGCCGAACAGGCCGGAGGCCAGCGCGCCGATGGCCGCGGCACCGAGCAGCCAGCCCCAGGTGCCGTCCAGCGCGGTGACCGCGGCGGCGCCCAGCGCCAGACCGCCGGCGACGCGCAGCACCCGTTCCCAGTTCGGGACATTCTTGACATAGAACATGTGGATCACTCCTGATAAGGTCCGAGGGAAAACATCCTCGATAGCTAAGAGGCGGGCGAAGGGCAAAAGGATTCGCGCCGCCAAAAAATATTTGCTGGAGCCCCGATCGATGCCGACCCCGACGAGCCGTTTCCGGCGCCGCCTCGGCGCCCTGATGCTGATGACGCTGCTGGGCGGCTGCGCCGCCGGGGCGCTGGCCGCACCGCCGCTGGTGATCGGCCACCGCGGCGCCTCCGGCTACCGGCCCGAGCACACGCTGGAGGCCTACCGCCTGGCGATCGAGCAGGGGGCCGACTACATCGAGCCCGACCTGGTGCTGAGCCGGGACGGCGTGCTGCTGGCCCGCCACGAGCCGCTGCTGGCGCGCGTGGAACTGGAAGCCGACGGCCGCACGATCAGGCGCGACGCCGCGGGCCAACCGCTGCTGCACCGCAGCGACACCAGCACCAATGTCTGGATGCTGGAGAAATATGCCGGGCGGCTGACGGTCAAGCAGGTCGACGGTCGCCCGATGGCCGGCTGGTTCGCCGAGGATTTCACGGCCGCCGAGATCCGCGCCGACATCCGCGCCCAGGAGCGGCTGCGCGACCAGCGCCCGGCCAACAACGAGCACAACGACCGCCATCCCATTCCGACCCTGGACGAGGTGATCGCGCTGGCCCGGGCGCGCGGGGTGGGCATCTATCCGGAGACCAAGCATCCCAGCTACTTCAAGGCCTTCACCGATGCCGCCGGCCTGCCGCGGCTGGAGGACCGGCTGCTGGAAGCGCTGCACGCGGCCTATGGCAACCGGAGCGACGCGCCGGTCTTCATCCAGTCCTTCGAGGTGGCGAATCTGCAATATCTGCGCGGCAAGACGAAACTGCGCCTGGTGCAACTGCTGAGCGCCACGGGCAAGCCCCATGACTTCGCCGCGGCCGGCGATGCGCGCGGCTATCAGGAGCTGGCCCGGCCCGAGGGGCTGGACTTCATCAAGCGCTATGCCGACGGCGTGGGGGCTCACCTGAATCTGATCGTCCCGCCGACCGGCACGCCCACGCCCTTGGTGGCCGAGGCGCACCGGCGCGGCCTGCTGGTCCACGGCTGGACCTTCCGGGCGGAGAACGGCTTTCTGCCGGCCGAATACCGCCGCGAGGGTCAGGCCCTGGGCGACATGGCGGGGCAGATCAGACGCTTCGTGGAACTGGGCATGGACGGCTTCTTCACCGACCAGCCCGACCTGGGGCGAGCGGCCCTGCGGCCCTGATCGATCAGCCGAGCGGCCTGACGCCCAGCCAGGCGCCGTGCACCCAGAAGGCAAAGCCGGCCCAGGCCAAGGTGCCGAGGACCAGGGTCAGCAGCGTGCCGGTGCTGCTGCCCGCCGGCGCCGCCACGCCGACCGCCCGGTCGCGCCGGCGCGCGTTGCGAAAGCACAGCAGGGCCCAGAGCAGGAAGCCGCCGAACAGCAGCAGGTCGGCCAGCGTGTTGTTGGCCAGCAGATGGGCCAGGGCCCAGAGCTTGACGCCCACCAGCATCGGGTGGCCGAGGCGGGCCTTGAAATGGTTGCGCGGCACATAGGCGGCCGCCAGCAGCACGAAGGCCGGCAGGGTCAGCAGCGCGGCCAGGTGGTTCATGCCGCGCGGCACGGCCCACAGCATGGTGGGCGTCTGGCGCGCCTGGGCATAGCCCCAGAGGATCAGGCCGAAGCCGAGCAGGGACAGGGCGGTATAGCCGAGCTTCCAGGGCTTTTCGCCCCATTGCGCGATGCGGGCCCGGCGCCAGGGCTCGGCGACCATGCGCAGCGAATGGACGCCGAGGAAGAGAACGAGTCCGAGGATCAGGGCGGTCATGCGGGGCGTCTCCGGGCCGGGTGATCCGGCGTCGGCATTGTGCCCCGGGCGCGGCGCTTATCAGCTCAAGAGCTGTTCCAGGCTCCAGAGCAGGGCCGGGTAGACCAGGCCCCAGATGGCCGCCACCAGGATCACGGCCTTCAGGGCCGTCATCATGTTGTGCGCGCGGGGCGAATGCAGGGCTTGCGACAGCGGCTTGATGGACATCGATGCACTCCAGGCTGGATGGATCTTGCCTGCAACGAGCAAGGCCCATGCCCGGTGTACCGGAGTCGCCCCGGGTTTCATGCGCTGCGGTCGACGCGCAGCGCCAGCACCACCGAGCTGGTGGTCTTGATCACGCCCTCGATGTCGCCAATTTCATCCAGCAAGGCATCCAGCCGCATCGTCGACTCGGCGCGCAGCACCGCCATGTAGTCGAACTCGCCGCTGACCGAGGCCAGCTGGCGCAGTTCCGGAAAGCCGGAGAGCGTCTTCACCACCTCACGGCCCGCGCGCGGCTGCACCGTGACGCCCACGAAGGCCTGCACGCCGCGGTCCTGCGCCGCGCTGCCGAGCTTGGCCGTGTAGCCGACGATCGCGCCGGACTGTTCCAGCCGCGCCAGGCGTGCCACCACCGTGGTGCGCGCCACGCCCAGTTTGCGTGCCAGATCGGCCGTGCTGGCGCGGGCGTTGGCCTGCAGCAAGGTGATCAGCTGGCGGTCGATCGAGTCCTTGGCGTTGGACGTTGCTTCCATGCTCATGGATTACCCTGTATTTTGACGATGTGATTTGATAGTTTGTCATATCGTCAAAATCATCTGATATTTCGACGAATGATCGCTTTCTTTCGTCCGAGCTACTTCCTAGACTGCGGCGCATTCAGAGCCCATTTTTCGAGGAGTTCCCCATGAAGATCGCCCTGCTCGGCGCCGGCCATATCGGCCAGACCATCGCCCGCCTGCTGCATGCCACCGGCGACTACCAGGTCACCGTGATCGACAAGAACGCGAAGTACCTGGCCGTGCTGGCGACCGAGGGCATCGCCACCGCCGAGGTGGACACCGAGAACAAGGCGGCGCTGGCGGCCCAGCTGCGCGGCAAGGACGCGGTGGTCAATGCCTTGCCCTACCACCTGGCCATCACCGCCGCGACGCTGGCGCTGGAATGCGGCTGCCACTATTTCGACCTGACCGAGGACGTGGCCGCCACCAAGGCCATCAAGGACCTGGCCAAGAGCGCCAAGACCGCCTTCATGCCGCAATGCGGCCTGGCGCCGGGCTTCATCGGCATCGTCGCGCATCACCTGGCCAAGGGCTTCGACGAGGTGCGCGATGTGCAGATGCGCGTCGGCGCGCTGCCGGCCTTCCCGACCAATGCCCTGAAGTACAACCTGACCTGGAGCGTCGACGGCCTGATCAACGAGTACTGCCATCCCTGCGAGGCCATCCATGGCGGCGAGTTCATCTCGGCCCTGCCGCTGGAAGGCCTGGAGCATTTCTCGCTGGACGGCACCGAGTACGAGGCCTTCAACACATCGGGCGGCCTGGGCACCCTGTGCGAGACCTGGGCCGGCAAGGTGCGCAACCTCGACTACAAGACCGTGCGCTACCCCGGTCACCGCGACCTGATGAAGTTCCTGCTGGACGACCTGGCACTGAGCAGCGACCAGGAGAAGCTGAAGGACATCATGCGCAAGAGCATGCCCGCGACGATGCAGGACGTGGTGCTGGTCTTCGTCACCGTCTCCGGCATGAAGAACGGCGTGTTGATGCAGGAGGTGTTCGCGCGCAAGATCTTCGCCGAGCGCGATGCGAAAGCGCCGCTGTCGGCCATCCAGATCACCACCGCCGCCGGCATCTGCGCCGCTGTCGACCTGTTCCGCGAGGGTCTGCTGCCGCAGCGGGGCTTCATCCGGCAGGAAGAGGTCGAGCTGCCGGCCTTCCTGGCGAACCGCTTCGGCCGGGCCTATCAGCAGTCGCGCCAGGTCGAGTCGATCGGTTAAGTGAGAATCCAGACCATGACGAACATTCAAACGCAAGACCTGCTGGCCGCCCTGGGCGTGCCGGCCGCCGCCGTCACCGGCGGCACCCTGAAGGTGCGCAGCCCGATCGACGGCGCGCAGATCGGCGCGGTCCACGAGGCCAGCGCCGCCGAGATGACGGCCGCCGTCGAGCGTGCCCATGCCGCCTTCCTCGCATGGCGTACGGTGCCGGCCCCGAAGCGCGGCGAGCTGGTGCGCCTGTTCGGCGAGGAGCTGCGCCGCCACAAGGCGGACCTGGCCCGCCTGGTCTCGCTGGAGGCCGGCAAGGTGAGCAGCGAGGGCGAGGGCGAGGTGCAGGAGATGATCGACATCTGCGACTTCGCCGTCGGTCTGTCGCGCCAGCTGCATGGCCTGACCATCGCCAGCGAGCGCCCCGGCCACCGCATGATGGAGCAGTACCTGCCGCTGGGCGTCGTGGGCATCATCTCGGCCTTCAACTTCCCGGTGGCGGTCTGGGCCTGGAACTCGGCCCTGGCCCTGGTCTGCGGCGACAGCTGCATCTGGAAGCCCAGCGAGAAGACCCCGCTGACGGCGCTCGCGACGCAGGCGCTTTTCGAGAAGGCCGTCGCACGCTATATCGCCAATGGATCTGGCGCTCCGGCGCACCTGTCCCAGGTGCTGAACGGCGGCGCCGCGGTCGGCGAGGCGATGGTGGACGACGCCCGCGTCGCGCTGGTCTCCGCCACCGGCTCCACCCGCATGGGCCGGGCGGTCGGCCCGCGCGTCGCCGCGCGCTTCGGCCGTTGTCTGCTGGAGCTGGGCGGCAACAACGCCATCATCGTGACCCCCAGCGCCGACCTGGACCTGGCGGTGCGCGGCATCCTGTTCGGCGCCTACGGCACGGCCGGCCAGCGTTGCACCACGACGCGCCGCGTGATCGCGCATGAATCGATTCACGACGAACTGGTGGCCCGCCTGGATCGCGCCCGTGCGCAGCTGAAGATCGGCTCGCCGGTCGAGCCCGGCAAGCTGATCGGCCCGCTGATCGACCAGGGCGCTTTCGAGGCCATGCAGGCCGCGCTGAAGGCCGCGCGCGAGCAGGGCGGCGAGGTCAGCGGCGGCGGTCGCGCACTGGCCGAGCAATACCCCGAGGCCTGGTACGCGGTGCCGGCCCTGGTGCGCATGCCGGCCCAGACCGAGATCGTCAGGCACGAGACCTTTGCGCCGATCCTCTACACGCTGAAGTACAAGACCCTGGACGAGGCGATCGCGCTGCAGAACGAGGTGCCGCAGGGCCTGTCGTCGGCCATCTTCACCAATGACATCCGCGAGGCCGAGACCTTTGTCAGCGCCAACGGTTCGGACTGCGGCATCGCCAACGTCAATATCGGCACCTCGGGCGCCGAGATCGGCGGCGCCTTCGGCGGCGAGAAGGAGACCGGCGGCGGCCGCGAATCCGGCTCTGACGCATGGAAGGCGTACATGCGCCGCACGACCAACACGGTGAACTACTCGCGCGAACTGCCGCTCGCCCAGGGCGTGAAGTTCGATATCTGACCCACCCCCTACGCGCTACGCGCGCCCCCTCAAGGGGGCGAGCCCGTAGGACCGGCGGAGCCGGATCCTCGGGCTCTGTTGGGGTGGGCTGGCGTTAGCGCATGAGCCATGCGCTAACGCTTTTTTCATTCAAGACTTCTTTGGGGTTTAGAGAAATGCTTGTTGTTGCCGATACCGGCCTGTTCCGCCTGCTCGCTTCCCTGCTCGGCGAGGCCGAGGCCCAGAACACGTTCGACCAGCTGCATGTCGTGCCGGCCCTGCTGCAGCCGATCGGCGCCCAGGTCTCGCGCGCCGAGCTGGCCCAGGCGCTGAACATGGCGCTGTTCGTCGACGTGATGAAGCGCGTGCCCGAGGGCGCGGCCTATGTGGCCGACAACCAGCGCGCCGGCCAGGCCTTGGTGTTCGACCATGGCGCCTTGCGCACCGTGGCCTGGCCCAGCGGCGCGCTGCCGCCCGGCGAGGCGGCGATCACCCGCGTGCTGCGCCCGCTGGGCTATGCCCATGCCGAGACCTATCCTTTACCTAAGCTGAAGATGACCGGCCGCAGCTGGCGGCATCAGGACCTGCCCGAGGACATTGCGCAGTTCTTTGTCTCCGAGCTGCACCCCGAACAGTTCAGCGGCGAGTTTCAGGCCGCGGTAGGCCGCGTGATCGGCGCCTCGCGCGACCCGCTGTCGGCCACCGACGGCGCCGCGCTGGAGCGCCTGGCGCGCGACCGGAGCCTGCCCTGGGTCGAGGCCCTGGCCCTGCTGCCGCGGCTCGTCGCCTGCTTCGAGCGCCAGCATCCGCTGTTCAGCCTGGCCGACTACGAGCTGCTGAAGGGCGAGTCGGCCGAGATGGCCTGGATCGCCACCGAGGGCAATGCCTTCAACCATGCGACCGACCGGGTGGCCGACGTCGAGGCCGTGGCCGATCTGCAGCGCGCGCTGGGCCGCCCGATCAAGGACAGCATCGAGACCTCGAAGAGCGGCCGCGTGCGCCAGACCGCTTTCCGCGCGGCTTTGGTCGCTCGCCAGTTCCTGCACGAGGGCCGGGTCGTGACCCTGTCCGTGCCGGGCAGCTTCCACGAGTTCATCCAGCGCGATAAGGAAGAAGGAAGCGGAGCCCTGGATCTGCGCTTCGATGCCGGCAACGCCACCGGCATCTTCAAGATGACGGCCGAGGCCTGCTGATGGCGTCTTTTGTCGACGCCGCCCGCGCCATCGTCGGCGCCGAGTTCGCGATCGAGGGCGCGGCCATCGAGCCGCGCTATCTGGAGCCGGCCCGCTACGCACCGGGCCGCGCCGCAGTCCTCGTGCGCCCGACCACGACCGAGCAGGTCGCGGCCCTGGTGAAGCTGACGGCCGGGCATGGCCTGACCCTGGTGCCGCAGGGCGCGCACACGGGCCTGGTGCGTGCCGGCACGCCCACCGACGGCGAGCGTCATGTGCTGCTCGCAACGGACCGTCTGCGCGAGCGCTTCGACTTCGACCCGCTGGACCGAACCTTGACCGTCTCGGCCGGCTTCAAGCTCTCCGAGATCAACGAGCGGCTGGAACGCGAGGGCCTGTTCTTCCCGATCGACCTCAGTGCCGACCCCAGCGTCGGCGGCATGCTGGCCCACAACACCGGCGGCACCCGCATGCTGCGTTATGGCGACGTGCGCGCCAACACCCTGGCGCTGACCGCGGTGCTGGCCCAGGGCCAGGTCTTGCGCGCCGGCAAGGGGCTGCAGAAGGACAACGCCGGCCTGGCGCTGCAGCAGCTGTTCATCGGCAGTTCCGGTTCGCTGGGCGTGATCACCGAGGCCACCTTGAAGCTGCACCCGCTGCCGCGCCAGCGCGCCGCGACCCTGGTGGCGCCGGCCGATCTGGATGCGGTGTTCCCGCTGTACCGGCAGATCATGGCCAGCGAGCTGGCCGGCCTGGTCAGTGCCTTCGAGGGCATCTCGAAGCCGGCCATGCAGGCGGCGCTTCAGCATGTCGGTGACCCGGGCCGACTGTTCGACGGCCAGCTGCCCGACTACGCGCTGCTGATCGAGCTGGCCAGCGAGCTGCCCGCCGCGCGGCTGGACCTGAACGCGCTCTTGCAGGAGCTGCTGGAGCACGAGTTCGAGAGCGGCCGGGTGGTCGATGCGGTGTTCGGTGCCGACCAGGAGATCTGGGGCCTGCGCCACAGCATCAGCGAGGGCCTGCGCGATTGGGGCAAGGTGATCGGCTTCGATGTCTCGCTGCCGCGCCGACATTTCATGCGCTTCCGCGCCGAGGGCGCGGCCTGGCTGGCCGAGCATTTCCCGCGGGCCCGCGTGGCCGACTTCGGCCATCTGGGCGATGGGGGGCTGCACTTCAACCTGGCCTGGCCGCATGAGGCGCCGCCGCTCGACGCCGACGCGATGTCGCGGCTGCGCGCCGGCATCAACGCGATCGTCGTCGCGCTCGGTGGCAGCTTCAGCGCCGAACATGGCGTCGGGCCGCAGATCCAAGAGGCCTACTGGCAGCTCAGCGACGCGGCTACCTTGGAGCTGGCGGGACGCATCGAGGCACTGATGAACCCGGACCGGGTGTTGGGGCTGACGCGATTCGGTCCGCCCGATGCCGATGCTTGATCACCCCCGAAAAACCATGCTATAGTTCGACCTCTTCGCTGCTGACGCAGTTGAGAAAAATCCTGAAAACCGGAACCTTTGAGTTCTGGGACTAGCCCAGGTGGCGGAATTGGTAGACGCACTAGTTTCAGGTACTAGCGGGTAACTCCGTGGAGGTTCGAGTCCTCTCCTGGGCACCAAATACAGAAGGCCAGCACGCAAGTGCTGGCCTTTTCGTTTTGCGGTTCCCGATGCTGCTAGGCTGTGGCCATGAACGATCTGCGCACCCTGAGCCGGCAGTTCCCCCACGCCGGCCGGCTCGACGCCATCTGGCTGCGCCCGGCGCGGCGCGAACCCGTGCTCGGCGTCGGGCAGGCCCTTGCGATCGAGGCCCGCGGCCTCGACGGCGATCGCCACCAGGGCAGCGGCAAGCGCCAGGTCACGCTGATCCAGGCCGAGCACCTGGCGGTGGTCGCCGCGCTGCTGGGGCGGGCAAGCCTTGACCCCGGCCTCGATGCTGGTCTGTTGCGCCGCAATCTGGTCGTCTCGGGCCTGAACCTGCTGGCCGCCCGCAGCCTGTTCCACGACCAGGCCCTGCGCCTGTGGATCGGCGCCGAGGTCGAGCTGGAATTGACCGGCCCCTGCGAGCCCTGCTCGCGCATGGAGGAGCTGCTGGGCCCCGGCGGCTACAACGCGATGCGCGGCCACGGCGGCATGACGGCGCGCGTGCTGCGCGGCGGCATGCTGCGCGTGGGCGATTCGCTCAGCGTGCGCCCAGTGCCTGTTCTTTGAACTCGCGCAGATCGCGCGCCGGCGGCGCACCGAACATGCGGCTGTATTCGCGGCTGAACTGCGACGGGCTCTGATAGCCGACCCGGTGCGCCGCGCTGGCGGCGTCCAGGCCGCCGGCCAGCAGCAGGCTGCGCGCTTCCTGCAGGCGCAGACGCTTCTGGTATTGCAGCGGGCTCATCGCGGTGACGGCCTTGAAGTGGTGATGCAGCGAGGAGGGGCTCATGTGCACGGCCGCGGCCATGTCGGCGATGCTCAGCGGCTCGGCATAGCGCTGGCGCAGCCAGTTGATGGCCTGGGCGATGCGGGCCGAGCCGCCGCTGTTGCCGAGGGTCTGCGCCAGGCGCCAGCCCTCGGGGCCGGACAGCAGTCGGTACAGGAATTCCTGCAGCGCCAGCGGCGCCAGCGCGGGCAGATGCTGCGGCGTTTCCAGCAGGCGCAGCAGGCGCAGCAGCGGGTCCAGCAGCTCGACGCTGTTGTGACCCACGAACAGGCCGCGCGCGCTGGCCGCTCCCGCACCCTGCGGTGGCCTCAGATGGCGGGCCAGCTCGGCCAGCTGGGCGGGGTCGAAATCGAGCCGCACGCACAGATAGGGTTGTTCGCACGAGGCCTGCAGCACCTGGCCCATCACCGGCAGATCCTGGCTCACCACCAGGTAGTGGCTGGCGTTGTAGTCGTAGAGCTCGTCGGCCAGATACAGGCGCTTGGCCCCTTGCGCGATCACGCAGATGGCCGGTTTGTGCAGACCGTGATGCGGCTCGGTGGGGGCGTTGGTGCGCCACAGGCTCAGGCCCGGCACCGGCGTGTGGTGCTCGCCTTCGCTGGCGGCCAGCGCTGACAGGCGTTGCGCCAGCTCGGCCTGGCGCAGCAGCAGCTGGACCTGGGGTTCACCGGTCGTGGGTGCGGGCTTGGCGGAGAGGGCGGGGCTGGGCATGGCGCGAGTCTAGTCAGGCCGGCCGGCGCATGCACCGGCGCGCGGCCAGATTCGCAGCTTTGGGCAAGAAGCCTGGAGGAACCGGCTACCGTGGCACCCCGTCGCCTTCCTAGACTGCCCTGCCATGCCCGGACCAAGACGGACCGGGCCGCGCTGCAAGGAGTCGAGCATGTCTGCAATGTTGTTGTCGTCTGGAATTTCTGCTGGCATCGAAGGCAAGGTGATCGCCATCACCGAGGCCGGCAGCGGCATTGGCGCGGCCGCCGCGGCGTTGCTGGCCGCGCGCGGCGCCCATGTGATGCTGGGTTCGCGGCGCCCTGCTCAGGTGGCGGCGCAGGCCGAAGCGCTGGCGCGCTGCGGTGGCTCGGTGCGGCATCAGGCGGTCGACGTGACGGACCGTCGCGATGCGCAGCGCTTCATCAGCCTGGCCCATGCCTGGTTCGGGCGCCTGGACGTGATCGTCAACAGCGCGGGCCTGAGCCTGGCGTCGCCGCTGCAGGCCCTCAGCATCGAGGACTGGGACCGCATGATCGACGTCAACCTGCGCGGCACGCTGCACGGCATCGCAGCGGGGCTGCCGCTGCTACAGGCCCGCGGCCATGGGCAGATCATCAATATCGCGACCCGGGGCCGGGTCTTGCCCGGCGCGGCCGTGCATGGCGCAACCCAGCGGGCCGTGCGCATGCTCACCGAGGGCCTGCGCCGTGAACTGGGGGGCGAGGCGTCGCCGCTGCGCATCACGCAGATCGCACTGGCAATGAATGCTTACGAAGACGCCGGGCGCTGGGCCGATGCCGGCGCGCAGGCGATTGCGGACGCGGTGGCGCGGGCGCATCTGCGCGATGCCGACGAGCTGGTGGTGCGATGTTTTGACGAAACTCCGGTGAGTTTTGACGAAACGCTGATCCGCGCCAAGGGCGTAGATCAGCGTTTTCCCGCGTCGTCATCGGGATCGTGGGCTTTTTTCGGTGAGAATGGCGCCCGCCCGAGATCGTCGGGCGCCAATTTGAACTGAGACTCAGGAATGAACAAAACCGAACTGATCGAGCACCTGGCTGGCAAGCATGAGCTGACGAAGGCCGAAGCCGGCCGCATCATCGAAACCCTGCTGGATGCGGTGGTGAGCACCGTCAAGAAGGGCGGCCAGGTCTCCATCCCCGGCTTTGGCTCCTTCAAGCAGCACGCCCGTGCCGCCCGTACCGGCGTGAACCCCAGCACCGGCGACAAGATCAAGATCGCCGCCGCCAAGCTGCCCAAGTTCACCCCGGGCGCCGGCTTCAAGGCCGCCGTGGACCCCAAGGCCGCCGCTCGCAAGGCTGCCAAGGCTGCCGAGAAGCCCGCCGCCAAGCCCGCTGCCAAGCCGGCCAAGAAGGCCGCCAAGAAGTAATCACCGCTTCTTCGGACCTTTGCGAAGGGCCGGATCGCCGCGAGGCGTCCGGCCTTTTTTCTTGCGCGCGTTGGGCGGTGGCCGTCGCTCAGGCCAGGCGCGGCGCCGCGGTCTCGAAATGCTCGACCTGGGGCGGCTCGGCGAAGAAGGGGCCGACGATGGCGCGCCATTCGGCGAACAGCGGGCCGCCGCGGAAATGCACGGTGTGGTCTTCGAGCGTGGCCCATTCGATCAGCAGCAGATAGCGCTCGGGCGACTCGATGCCATGCTGCAGCTGATAGCGCTGGAAACCTTGCGCCCGGCTGATCACCGTGCCCACGCCGCGCAGCAGCGCCTCTTCGAAGGCGGCCTGCTGGCCGGGCCGGATGCGGATGTCGGCGACTTCAAGAATCATGATGCGTAGCTCCTCAAGGGTCGCGACAGTGTGGCACCGATTCGGCGGGGTTGGCGCGCGGCCGCCCGGCCACCAAGAGGCAGTAGACGGCGCGGGTCTCGCGAGGGTGCGCGTCGGTTCGATTTATTCGAAGTGACGGGGTCATAAATTCGCATTTACCCGAATGGGAGCGCGCGTTATCGTGCGCTCTTCGCATTTCTGGCGAGCCTTTGCGGGCCGTCCCAAGCCGTGGAATTCCTTCTCGACCCCAATCTCTGGATCGCGTTCGCGATGCTCACCGCGCTGGAAATCGTGCTGGGCGTGGACAACATCATCTTCATCTCCATCCTGGTCGGTCGTCTGCCCGCGCATCTGCGCGACAAGGCCCGCCGTCTGGGGCTCGGGTTCGCGATGCTGTCGCGCCTGGCGCTGCTGTTCTCGCTGAGCTGGGTGATGGGCCTGACCGAGACCCTGTTCAGCGTGGTCGGCCAGGACATCAGCGGACGCGATCTGGTGCTGCTGTTCGGCGGCCTGTTCCTGCTCTACAAGGCCTCGCACGAGATCTTCGTCGAAGTGGAGGCGCACGAGCAGGACGGCCCGCCCAGCACCGACGAGAAGCAGCTGAAGGCGGCCGGCCAGCGCCTGTTCTGGGGCATCATCGGTCAGATCGCCGTGATCGACATCGTGTTCTCGCTGGACTCGGTGATCACCGCGGTGGGCATGGTGGACCAGATCGGCGTGATGGTCGCGGCGGTCGTGGCCTCGGTGGGCGTGATGCTGGTGGCCGCCAAGCCGATCGGCGAGTTCGTCGACCGCCACCCCTCGGTCAAGGTGCTGGCCCTGGCCTTCCTGGTGATGGTGGGCATGGCGCTGACGGCCGAAGCCTTCGATGCCCATGTGCCCAAGGGCTATATCTATGCCGCGATGGCCTTCTCGCTGGCGGTCGAGGCGCTGAACATCCGCGCCCGCGGCAGGCGCCAGGCCAGAGCCCTGGAAGCGCAATGAGGATGCCGGTTCACTTCAGGAGCACCAAATGAAATGTCCCACCTGTACCGATGCCACCCTGGTGATGGCCGACCGCCAGGGCATCGAGATCGACTACTGTCCGCAATGCCGTGGGGTCTGGCTGGACCGTGGCGAGCTCGACAAGCTGATCGAGCGCTCGGTGGCGGCGCAGCCGGCGGCGCGTCCCGTGCCGCAGCCGCAGCAGCCACAAGGCCGCCCCGACTTCGTCGACTCCGACTATCACAAGAAGCAGTACGGCCAGCAAGGCCACTACCGCAAGAAGTCCTGGCTCAGCGATTTCTTCGACTAAGGCGGAGCACCCCTGCGGCCTGCGGGTGCCTGCCAAGGGCCGAGGACTCCGGCCTTGGCGCGCCCGCAGGCCCGGTGGAGCCGGATCCCCGGGTTCCGCCGGGCTCGGGCGGCGCAGCGTTGCACTAGCACCAGCACCAGCACCAGCGTCCTGCGCATGACCGTCTCGGGCCGATCGCGCGGCGCATGTCTCGCGTTAGGATGCGCGCCGATCCCCGATCTTGCCGTCGTACCGCTGTCGTGCCGTCCTCCCGCCGTCGTTTCGCTATCGCCGCCGCCGTTCTCGCGGCACTGGGCCTGCTCACCTTCTTCGGCCTGCGCCTGGCCGTGCGCCAGCTGCAAGCGCAGATCGAGGAGGCCCTGGGCCCGCGCGCCAGCATCGGTGCGATCGCGGCGGACTGGTCGGGCCTCGAGCTGCGGGAGCTGCGCATCAAGGCCGCGCCCGGCTGGCCGGCCGAGGACGAGTTGCGCGCGCGGCGCGTTCGCGTCGAGCCCGAGCTGCGCAGCCTGTTCGGCGGCCCCTGGCGCATCGCCCGCATCGAGGTGGAGGGCGCCTATCTGTCCGCGCTGCGCACGCGCGACGGCCGGCTGCGCCTGCTGCCCGCATTGCTGGAATCGGGGCCGCAGCGCGCGGGCGGCGAGGCACGGCCGCTCTTGGCGATCGAGATCGACAAGCTGAGGCTCGATGACGCCGCGCTGGCCTTCTTCGACGCCTCGGTGCGCCGCCCGCCGCTGCCGCTGCGCCTCGAAGGCCTGCAGGCCGAGGCGGGGCCGCTCGTGCTGCCGGCGCTGGACCGGCCGATCGAGCTCAAGCTGAGCGGCCGCGTCAAGGGGCCGCAGCATGACGGCCGCATCGCGATCGACGGCGAATTCACGCCGGCCACCCAGGACGCCGCCGTGCAGGCGCGCTTCAGCGACGTCGACCTGCTGGCGCTGCAGCCCTATCTGCTGAAGGTGTCCGAGACCGGCGTGCGGCGCGGCAGCCTGGACCTGGAGCTGCAGGCCCGGGTGCATGACAACAAGCTGCGCGCGCCCGGCACGCTGACCCTGCGCCAGCTGGAGCTGGCCAGCGAGGGCGGCGCGCTCGCCACCTTTGCCGGCGTGCCGCGCCAGGCCGTGCTGGCCGCCTTGACGCGCGACGACCAGCTGGTGGTGAGGTTCACCCTGGAGGGCCGGCTCGACGATCCGGCCTTCTCGCTCAACGAGAGCCTGGCCACCAAGATGGCTTCCGGTCTGGCCGAGGGCCTGGGTGTCAGCCTGTCGGGTGTCGTGCAGGGGCTGGGCGGCGTGGTCAAGGGCCTGTTCGGCCGCTGAGTCGCGGCACTGCGATACTTCCGCAAAGACAAGGAGTATTGCGGTGGAGACTTTGCATATCGCGGTGGACAGGCGCGGCGTCGCGCGGCTCACAATGACCCGGCCCGAGGTGTTCAACGCCTTCAACGAGGCCATGATCACCGAGCTGGGCCAGGCCATCGAGCGCCTGACGGCCGACCCTCATGTGCGCCTGATCGTGCTGGCCGGATCCGGCAAGGCCTTCAGCGCCGGTGCCGATCTGCAATGGATGAAGCGGGCCTCCGAGGCCTCGCAGCCCGAGAACGTCGAGGACGCGCGTCGCTTCGCCGCCATGCTGCAGCGCATTGCCGAATGCCCCAAGCCGACGATCGCGCGCGTGCAGGGCCTGGCCCTGGGCGGCGGGGTCGGCCTGGCCGTGGCCTGCGACATCGCGCTGGCCACGCCGGACGCCAAATTCGCGGTCAGCGAAGCGCGCTTCGGCATCCTGCCGGCCGTGATCGGCCCCTATGTGATCAATGCGGTGGGCCCGCGCCAGGCCCGGCGCCTGGCCCTCACCGCCAGCCGCATTCCCGCCCACGAGGCGCTGGCCATGGGCCTGGTGCACGAGGTGGCCGAGGACATCGACGCGGCGCTGGAGCGCTGGGTGCACGAGCTGCTGCAGAACGGCCCGGCCGCGCAGGGTGAGATCAAGGCCCTGTTCGCCCAGCTGGAGGTCGGCCCGATCACGCCCGAGGTGCGCGAGCTGAGCGCGCAGACCATCGCGCGCGTGCGCATGACGGATGAGGCCAAGGAGGGCTTTGCGGCCTTCCTGGCCAAGCGCCCCGCAAACTGGATTCCCACGAAGGACTGAACACCATGAGCGATTGGATTGTTGCGAGCCGTCCCGCAGCCCAGGCAGGCATTGCCGTGATCGGCGCCGGCGTGATGGGGGCGGGCATTGCCCAGGTGGCGGCGCAGGCCGGCCACCCGGTGCAGTTGCTGGACCTGCGCGAGGGCGCGGCGAGCGCGGCGATCGCGCAGATCGCCAAGGGTCTGGATGGTCTGGTGGCCAAGGGCCGCATGGAGGCCGCCGAGCGCGAGGCCGTGCTGGCGCGCATCCGCCCGGCCGGCGCCAGCGTCGAGTTGAAGGACGCGGCCCTGGTGATCGAGGTCATCGTCGAGAAGCTGGAGCCCAAGCAGGCCCTGCTGCGCGAGCTGGACGCCCTGCTGCCGCCCGCGGCCATCATCGCCTCCAACACCTCCTCGATCAGCATCACGGCGCTGGCCAACGGCATGGCGAATCCGGCGCGCCTGGTGGGCATGCACTTCTTCAACCCGGTGCCGCTGATGAAGCTGGTGGAGGTGGTGTCGGGCGCCGAGACCGCGGCCGACGTGGCCCAGGTGATCTTCGAGCTGTCCAAGCGCTGGGGCAAGACGCCGGTGCACGCGAAATCCACGCCGGGGTTCATCGTCAACCGCATCGCGCGCCCCTATTACGCCGAAACCCTGGCCCTGCTGCTGGAGCAGGCCGGCACGCCGGCCGAGCTGGACCGCGCGCTTCGCGGCGCGGGCTTCCGCATGGGCCCCTGCGAGCTGATGGACCTGATCGGCCACGACACCAATTTCCTGGTCACGCAGTCGGTGTTCGAGGCCAACTTCGGCGACAAGCGCTACACGCCCTCGCTGGTGCAGCGCGCGCTGGTGGACGGCGGGCGCCTGGGCCGCAAGGTCGGCAAGGGCTTCTACGAGGGCGCGCCCGCCGCGCCGGCGCCGGCCGCGCCGGCGGCCGTGCCGCAGGACATCGTGCTGGTGGGGCAGGGGTCCCTGGTCGAAGGCCTGGCCGGCTGGCTGGCCCACAAGGGCCTCGCGTTCGCGCGCGAGAGCGCCAGCGATTGGGACGGCCTGAGGCTGGGCGACGGGCTGCAGCTGCATCTGACGACCGGCGCCAGCGCCGCGCAGCTGGCCTTCACGCGCTGCCACGACGCGCTGGCCGTGATCGACTGGCCGCTGGCGCCCGACCGCATCGACGGCCTGGCCTATGCCGCCGGCCCGAAGCTTGGCGAGGCGCAGCGCGCCCAGGTCGAGGACCTGCTGCGCGCCCTGGGTTGGGAGCCGCTGGCGCTGCGCGACGTGCCGGGCCTGGTGGTGGCGCGCACGATCGCGATGCTCATCAACGAGGGCGCCGATGCGGTGTGGCAGGGCGTCTGCGACGAGGCCGGCGCCGACACCGCGATGAAGCTGGGCGTCAATTACCCGGCCGGGCCCTTCGAATGGCTGGCGCTGCTGGGTGCGGTCCCGGTGGTGCAACTGCTGGACGGGCTGTTCGAGGCCTACCGCAGCGAGCGCTACCGGGTCAGCCCGCTGCTGCAACAGCGGCGTTGGTCCGCTTGAGTGGGGCGTGCGGACCTTGGCGGGCGTTTGAATGAAGTGATGATGGCTGCGCGGGTATCGGCCGATCCGCGATGAGCCGGTGCGGCCCCGTGCTGTCGAGAGCCGGGATCGATCGCCGCCGCGCTGCGGGCGGGTTGATGGTTTGTCGGCCTGATCGCCTACCTGCTGCCCGCCCATTTGTTTTTTTGCCCCGGTGCTTCTTTCCTTATGGCCGAGCAACGGATACCGAGCCGAGGCTTTGTCTGTTATTTTCCTTGCCAGGATGCTTGAGGAGGCCGAGCCAACACCGTGCCGGGCATGGGATTTCGGCGCTCCCGGGCAAGAACAGCTAGGGCGCAGCGGTTGCGCCATATATCCAAGTTAGGCTGCATGTGAAAACTCCCGCCCTGCTGAGAGGTGCCTGGCCATCTGCTGCTGCGCCGACAGTTCTTTGGCTTCTCGTCGTTGGGGCAGAAGAGTGGAATTTTCCTAGTGCGCTTGCAGCAATCCTGGCGCTTGCAATCTTCTTTGGCAGCTTTGCATACCTTGTCCGAATCCAGTTTGCTCGCCGGCAGCAATTCAGTGATGTTTCAAAGTCTTTCCTCGCGGCTGAATTGCTTGGGTTCACCCTCCTCTCTGCCGTAATGGTGGTGCTGTGGTTCAAGTAGGAGTAAATGCATTTATGTGGCAACGAGTGCAGCCGAACCGGGCGTATATGGACTCCTCACAAGGGCAAAGATCTGACCGTTTGTGACTCGACGGAAGAAGCACCTGCAGCCGTTATCCGGCATCTGACGAAGTGGGATCGCTTGTGTCCCGTGCCGACATGGAATCTGCATCACCGCGGCGCCAGTCAATGCAAGTGGCAGGCGCAAGTGCTGCCGGAAGAGTTGTCGGCGTCGCGCGGTGTGGGAGGGCTCCCGCTGAGCCATGATGGTCGATCGGATCCATCGCAAGTGGTGGTGAAATGAAGGATGGAGAAGCGCCGGCGAGTTCAGGCCGGCATCGCGAATGTCTGGCGGCGCAGCTTGCGCGCCGCAGCCGCCTCCTCGTTGAATGCCGCGTGATCACGCACACAAACTTCAGGAGAACTCATGTTTGACCACGTCAAATTCGGAGTCAGCGACTATGCAGCGAGCAAAGCGTTCTTCCTCAAGGCACTCGAAGCGCTCGGCGTAGCTGTTGTCTCCGAGGGGGCGCCGACCTACGGTGTCGAACTCAGCCAAAAGGGCAAGGCTTCACTGTGCCTGTACCAAACCGAGGAGAAGCCGGCGCATCTTCACTTGGCCTTCGTGGCCGAGAGTCGCCAGCAAGTCGAAGCGTTCTATCGCGCGGCTCTGGCGGCGGGTGGCAAGGACAATGGCGCTCCTGGCCTGCGCCCGCACTACCACGCAAACTACTATGCAGCTTTCGTCATTGGTCCGGACGGGCACAACATCGAAGTGGTTTGCCACGAACCCCAGGCCTAATCCTTCCATCGAGCGGTGGGACGAAGGCTACGCTTTGGCCTCGCCGCTCATGTCAAACGTTGATATCGCCCCGGCAGCCCGTCCGCCGGGTGCCTTGGTGTAGCTCTACGGGCTTTGTGCCCGCAAGCTACGGCATCGCAGGAGTCGGGCCGCCCGGCGGCACGAAGCCATCTTGTCTAGACCCTACCGCCGATGATCCAGCAGCTTGAGCTTCGATTCGAACCAGACACTGATGGCACGGGTGAGCTTTTTGCATCCGCCCAGCGTGAGTGCTTCTCCGGAGCGGGTTCGGCTTGGTTCAGCGAGGACCAAATCCAATCCTTTGGTGCAAAGCTGCAGTCTTGCTTCCCGCTGGCCGTCGACGCGGAAGTGCGATTGGAGGGGGGGTATTGGGAGTCGGGCAGTTCGCCTCCAAGATTGGCGGACGTGCTGGTGGGCATTCGAATCTATCCGCTTGGAAGCACCGGAGAGATCGGCGTTCACTTGGAGCTAGGGGACGGCAAGTATGAGCATCAACGGCCCGAGAGCCGAGGTCGGGCAAGTTTCGAACTCATGGCCACCTATGAGGACATCCAGAGGTTCGGAGCACAAATCATGCAGTTGGTACGGTCGCCCGACGGCACCGCCCGCCTCTATCAAAATGCGGTCTGACCAGGCTACTGGGACTTCCCAGGAGCTTGCCGAGTCGGTACCGCGGCATTAATCTTCATCAAGACTTGACCCTGGCAGATAGCCATCGCACATGCCGGCATGGTGAAGGACTGAACAGAGAACAGACTGCCACGGTACAGACGGCCTTGTTGCATGCCTCTGAGCATGAGGGCACCCTGGCCTCGGCCGGCATGGGGTACTACACCCGGCCGAGCAGGTCGTCGCGGCAGCCGTCGGAACTCCCCGGCTCTGGGCCGGGTGGACATGGTCGCGACCCCGTCGCTCGGCTGCCGCTCGAGGTGGCCGCCGAGCGATCTGCCCCGCCTCAGCGCGCCGGCGTCCGCAGCCCGAACAGCTCCGCCAGCGCCTCGCGGTATTGCCCCTGCCCGATCGCATTGGTGTTGTGGTGCGAACCGCCCTCCACCAGCACGAAGCGCTTAGGCTCGGGCGCGCGCTCGAACAGCGCACGGCCCAGCTCGGGCTTGATGACGGCGTCCGCGCTGCCATGCACGATCAGCACCGGCATCCTGAGCATGGCGATGCGCGAGGCGGCGTCGAAGCGCTGCGTGATCAGCGGGCCGAACAGCGATCCGGGCAGCCAACCCCAGCGGTAGCTGCCGGCCACCTCGGGGATGGAGGTGAAGCTGCCCTCGACGATCAGGCCGGCCGAGGCCGTGCCGATCTCGCTGGCCAGTTGCACCGCGATCGCGCCGCCCAGCGAGTGGCCGAAGATGTAGCGCGGCGCCTGCGGATGCTTCTCGGCCAGCCAGTCCCAGGCCGCGCGGGCGTCCTCGTAAGCCATGGTCTCCGATGGCAGGATCTTGCTGCTCTGGCCGAAGCCGCGATAGTCGATGCCCAGCACCGAGAATCCCAGCTCCTGCATGCGGCGCATGCGGTTGGCGCTGCCGCGCACATCCCAGCGCGCACCGTGCAGGTAGAGCAGCACCGGAGCGCTGGCATGCTCGCTCGGCGCCCACAGGCCGTGCAGCTTGACCGGGCCGTCGCCGCCCTTGGGCCCGAACTCGATCCAGACCTCGTCCATGCCCCGGGCCGCGGCCAGGCCGCCGGCCCAGCTGCGGTCGCTGGGCTGGAAGATCCATTCGCGCTGTTTCTCGTCCAGGCTGGCGCAGCCGACCAGCAGGCCCAGGGCCAGCAGGGCCGCGCCGGCCAGGCGCAGCCAGGAACGCGGGGAGGAGGGCAGGGATGGGAAACGCATGAGCCCAAGCTTAAGCCGGGCCGCGAAGTCCCCGCCATGCCCGGGTCATGGGGGCGATCCCGGCCGCTGCGCCCTCAGGCGGCGCGCACCACCGGCCCGAGCGGCGCGAAGCTCGCGGCGCTGGCCAAGGGCCAGTAGTAGCTGAACACATTGCCCGGCAGCTCGCCGGCCAGCAGCGCGCCGGGGCGCACGAAGGGCAGCAGGTTGGACAGCAGCTTCACCTCATGTGTGCTGACCCGGTGCACGATGTGGGCGGCGCAGATCTCGCCCGGGTGCGTCAGCCCGGCCGCCTGCACCAGCTCCTGCAGGGCCTTCAGCGTGTTCTCGTGGAAGCGCCAGACGCGCTCGGCCTTGTCGGGCACGACCAGGGCCTGCTGGCGCTGCGCGTCCTGGGTGCTGACGCCGGTCGGGCAATGGCCGGTGTGGCAGGTCTGGGCCTGGATGCAGCCCAGCGCGAACATGAAGCCGCGCGCCGCGTTGCACCAGTCGGCGCCCAGGGCCATCATGCGTGCGATGTCGAAGGCACTGATCACCTTGCCGGCGCAGCCGATCTTCACTCGGTCGCGCAGGTTCAGGCCCACCAGGGTGTTGTGCACCAGCAGCAGCCCTTCCTGCAGCGGCGCGCCCATATGGTCGGTGAACTCCAGCGGCGCCGCGCCGGTGCCGCCCTCGGCGCCGTCGACGACGATGAAATCCGGCAGGATGCCGGTCTCCAGCATGGCCTTGGCGATGGCGAACCATTCCCAGGGATGGCCGATGCAGAGCTTGAAGCCGGTCGGCTTGCCGCCCGAGAGTTCGCGCAGGCGTTCGATGAAATGCAGCATCTCGACCGGGGTCGAGAAGGCGCCGTGGGTGGCCGGCGAGATGCAGTCCTCGCCCTCGGGCACACCGCGCGCCGCGGCAATCTCGGCCGTCACCTTGGGCCCGGGCAGCACGCCGCCATGGCCCGGCTTGGCGCCCTGGCTGAGCTTCAGCTCGATGAGCTTCACCTGGGGATCGCGGGCATTGGCCTCGAAGCGTTCCGGGCTGAACGTGCCGTCCTCGTGGCGGCAGCCGAAATAGCCGGAGCCGATCTCCCAGATCAGGTCGCCGCCATGCTGGCGGTGGTGCGCGCTGATCGAGCCCTCGCCGGTGTCGTGGGCGAAGCCGCCGCGCTTGGCGCCGGCATTGAGCGCCAGGATGGCGTTGGCGCTCAGGGCGCCGAAGCTCATCGCCGAGATATTGAAGATGCTGGCGCTGTAGGGCTGGGCGCGGCCGGCGCCGATGGTCACGCGGAAGTCGTGGCCGGGCAGCCGGGTGGGCTTGAGCGAATGGTTGATCCATTCGTAGCCGCGCCCGCCCACGTCCAGCTGGGTGCCGAAGGGGCGCTTGTCGGGCTCGCCCTTGGCGCGCTGGTAGACCAGGGAGCGCTGCTGGCGCGAGAAGGGCGCGGCCTCGTTGTCGGCCTCTAGGAAATACTGGCGGATCTCGGGGCGGATGAATTCCAGCAGGAAGCGCAGATGGCCGATCACCGGGTAGTTGCGCAGCAGCGAGCGCCTGGTCTGGCGCACATCGTGCAGGCCCACCAGGCACAGCGCGCCGAAGGCCAGCAGCGGCAGCGCGTCGCTGCCGTCCAGCAGCCATATTAGGGCGCTGATCATCGCGGCGATCGCGCAGAACAGCCAGGCGCCGTAGCGGATCGGGAAATGGTGGTCGAGTCGGTGCAGCCAAGCGGGCATGGGGGAAGCCTTCGCGGTCGATGTGGGCCGGATGCTAAGCGCAGCCGGGGCCGGCCCACTATCATGGCCGCTACCGATTCATCGAAAGACCCACCATCATGCCCCTGCTCCGGTCCGTCGGTCGCCTCATCGCCCAGGCCTGGTGGCTGCTGGACTTCAGCCGCCGCGCCCTGCTGAACCTGTTGCTGCTGGCCATCGTCATCGGGCTGATCGTCGCCTTCGCGACCCGCGGCCCCAGGCCGCTGGAGGACAAGACGGTGCTGGTGCTGAATCTGCAGGGCCGGCTGGTCGAGCAGTATTCCGGCTCGGTGCGCGATCAGGCGATGGCGCAGCTGCGCGGCCAGTCGCGCGAGGCACAGACGCGCCTGCGCGACGTGCTGCAGGCGCTGGAGGCGGCGCGCGGCGATGCGCAGATCGGCGCCCTGCTGCTGGACCTGGACGAGTTCGTCGGCGGCGGCCAGGCCCAGCTGCGCGAGGTGGCCGCCGCGCTGCAGCGCTTCAGGGCCGGCGGCAAGCCGGTGATCGCCTATGCCGGCGGCTACGACCAGCGCGGCTATCTGCTGGCCGCCCAGGCCAGCGAGCTGCTGCTGCACCCGATGGGCATGGTGATCATCGAAGGCTTCGGCCGCCACCGCAACTACTACAAGGATGCGCTGGACCGGCTGGGCGTCGAGGCCAATGTGATCCGCGTCGGCACCTACAAGAACTTCGGCGAGCCCTATGCGGCCAACAAGCCCTCGCCGGCGACGCTGGAGTCCGACGCCTTCCTGTACGGCGATCTGTGGACGCGCTACACCGAAATGGTGGAGAAGGCGCGCAAGCTGGAGCAGGGCGCGGTGGCGCGCGGCATCGAGGAGCTGCCGCAGCGCCTGGCCGCGGTGAAGGGCGACACGGGCCAGCTGGCGCTGGCCGAGAAGCTGGTCGACGCCCTGAAGACGCGCGACGAGCTGCGCGAGCTGCTGATCGCGCGCGGCGCCAAGGACGAGCAGAGCAAGAGCTTCCGCCAGGTCTCGCTGAACGGCTATCTGGCCCATCTGAAGCCCAGGACGACCGGCGCTGCGGTGGGTGTGGTGGTGGCCGAGGGCGAGATCATCGACGGCCAGGCCGGCCCCGGCAAGGTGGGCGGCGACTCCACCGCCAAGCTGATCCGCCAGGCGCGCGAGGACGAGCAGATCAAGGCCCTGGTGCTGCGCGTCAACTCGCCGGGCGGCAGCGCCTTCGCCTCCGAGCTGGTGCGCCGCGAGCTGGAGCTGACGCGCAAGGCCGGCAAGCCGGTGGTGGTGTCGATGGGCGATGTGGCGGCCTCGGGCGGCTACTGGATCTCGATGGCCGCCGACCGCGTGATCGCCGACGCCAGCACCATCACCGGCTCGATCGGCGTGTTCGGCATGCTGCCGACGGCCGACAAGCTGCTGGACAAGCTGAGCATCCACACCGGCGGCCACACCACCACCTGGCTGGCCGGTGGCCACGACCCGCGCCGCCCGCTGGACCCGCGCATGCGCGCCGCGGTGCAATCGGGCATCGAGCATATCTACGACGACTTCACCGCCAAGGCCGCGGCCGCGCGCAAGAAGCCGCAGGCGGCGATCGATGCGGTGGGCCAGGGCCGGGTCTGGACCGGCGCCCAGGCGCTGGAGCGCGGCCTGGTGGATCAGCTGGGCAGCTATGGCGACGCGCTGGGCGCCGCGGCCCGGCTGGCCAAGCTGCCGGAGGGGGAGGCACCGCGCATCGCCTATGTCGAACCCGAGCGCGGCCGGATCGACCGCCTGCTGGACCGCCTGGGCGATGTGCTGGCGCCCGCGCTGACCGAGGCGCTGCGCGCCCAGCTCGGGCTGCCGCCGCTGCTGGAGCAGGCGCGCCAGGAGCTCGGCTGGTTGTCCGCGCTGACCGAGGGGCGCAAGCCCTTTGCGGCCGTCGTGCATTGCCTGTGCGAGGCGCCCTGAGGGGCGGCCCGGCATGCCGGCCCCCGTCCGCAACAAGCCCCGGCGCCGCCTCCTGCATGGCCTGCATGCCCTGCTGGCGCTTGCCGGCCTGGGCCTGCTGGGCGGCCGGCGAGCCGCGCGCGCGCAGGCGATGACGAGCTTCTCGCTGGTCAGCAGCGAGTTTCCGCCGCTGATCACCGAGAAGCCGCCACAGGCGCCCGGCGCGCTGGCCGAACTGCTGGCGCGGCTGGGCGAGGAACTGGGCCTTGCGGACCTGCGACCGCAGTTCTACCCCTTCGCCCGCGCGACGCTGCTGGCCCAGCGCGGGCCGCGCGTCGCGATCGCGCCCTTGGCGCGCACCCCGGCACGCGAGGCCCAGTATCGCTGGCTGCTGCCGCTGTTCCAGCAGCGCTACATGATGGTGGCCCGGGCCGAGCATTGGCCGCGCTTCGCGGCGCTGGACAACCCGCTCGCGCTGCGGGTGGTGACCCTGCGCGGGGCCATCGGCCTCAAGCGTCTGCGCGAACTGCGCTACGTCCATGTCGGCGAGGAGAGCAGCTATGAACATATGCTGCGCCGGCTCGACGAGGGCAGCGCCGACCTGGCCTATGTCAGCCAGCCGCTGTTCGTCGGCGCGGTGCAGAGCAGCGGACGCAAGGCGCGCGACTACCAGTTCGGCCCGGTGCTCGACCAGCTGGAGATCTGGTTGGCCGGTTCTCCCGACTTCAGCGAGGCCGATGTGCAGGCCTTGCGCGCCGCGCTGGAGCGGCTCAAGCGTGACGGCAGCTATGCGCGCTTTCTGCAGAAGGCCAATCTGGCGCCCGATATAATCGCGATCCGATAGCGCCGATTTGTTCCGAATTGCGGGCGCTCTAAAAATGCCGCTAAAGAGGCCCCGAAGGGGGCTCTTCAGTGAAGGCTCGCGCCGTGATGCGCGGCCGGAACTCAAGAGGGACGCTTCCAACCGGCGTTCCGTTTTCAGCGGAGCCGGTTTTTTGTTTTTCTGGAGGCGTCCACATGGGTTCGGTGGGTGATGTCGAGGCTCAGCGCCTGCGTTTTGCGCAGCCGCTGCCGCTCAGGAGCGGTGCGCAGATCCTCGACTACGAGCTGGTCTACGAGACCTACGGTCGGCTGAATGCCGACAAGAGCAATGCCGTTCTGGTCTGCCATGCGCTGAATGCCAGCCACCACGTGGCCGGCAGCTATGCCGGGCAGGACAAGAGCGAGGGTTGGTGGGACAACCTGATCGGTCCGGGCAAGCCGCTGGACACCGACAAGTTCTTCGTGATCGGGGTCAACAACCTGGGCTCCTGCTTCGGCTCCACCGGGCCCATGCATGTGAACCCGGCCACCGGCCGGGTCTACGGGGCCGACTTCCCGGTTGTGACGGTGCAGGACTGGGTCGATGCCCAGGCCCGCCTGCTCGACCGGCTGGGCATCGCGCAGCTGGCCGCGGTGCTGGGCGGATCGCTGGGCGGCATGCAGGCGCTGGACTGGTCGCTGCGCTACCCCGAGCGCATGCGCCACTGCATCGCGATCGCCACCGCGCCCAGCCTGTCGGCGCAGAACATCGCCTTCAACGAGGTGGCGCGCCGCGCCATCATCACCGACCCCGATTTCCACGCCGGCCATTACTACGCCCATGGCGTGGTGCCCAAGCGCGGCCTGCGCGTGGCGCGCATGATCGGCCACATCACCTATCTGAGCGACGACGTGATGGAGCAGAAGTTCGGCCGCCAGATGCGCGCCGCCGAGCTCGGCTATTCGACCCAGGACATCGAGTTCCAGATCGAGAGCTATCTGCGCTACCAGGGCGACAAGTTCAGCGAGTATTTCGACGCCAACACCTACCTGCTGATCACCCGCGCGCTCGACTATTTCGACCCGGCGCGCGAGCAGGGCGGCGATCTGAGCCGCACCTTCGCGAGCGCGCGCTGCAAATACCTGCTGGCCAGCTTCACGACCGACTGGCGCTTCGCGCCGGCGCGCTCGCGGGAAATCGTCAAGGCACTGCTGGACAACAGGCTCGACGTGTCCTACGCCGAGATCGACGCGCCGCATGGGCACGATGCCTTCCTGCTCGACGATCCTCGCTATCACGGCGTGCTGCGCGCCTACTTCGGCCGCATCGCGGGAGAATTCCAATGAGCGCGCTGGCGGTGATGGAACGGATCGCGGCCCTGGTGCCGCAGGGTTCGCGGGTGCTGGACCTGGGCTGCGGCACCGGCGAGCTGCTGGCCTACCTGCAGACGCATCGCGCCTGCACCGGCTATGGCGTCGAGCTGGACGATGCGAACCTGCTGGAATGCGTGAAGCGTGGCGTCAACGCGATCCAGCTGAATCTGGAGGAGGGCCTGTCGATCTTCGAGGACCAGAGCTTCGATGTCGTGCTGCAGCTGGAGACCCTACAGCACCTGCGCAATACCGAGGCCATGCTGCGCGAGACCGCGCGGGTGGGCCGCATCGGCATCGTCAGCTTCCCCAACTTCGCGCATTGGCCGAACCGCCTGCAGGTGCTGCTGGGCCGCATGCCGGTGACGCGCGTGCTGCCCTACGAGTGGTACGACACGCCGAACATCCGCGTCGGCACCTATGCCGATTTCGAGATCCTGGCGCGCAAGAACAGCCTGCGCGTGCTGGACAGCTTCGGCATCCAGGACGGGCGTGCGGTACGGCGCTGGCCGAACCTGCTGTCCAGCATGGCGGTGTTCAAGTTCGATCGCGGCTGAGCCGGCCCACCCCCTACGCGCTTCGCGCGCCCCCTCAAGGGGGCGGCACCGTCCGCCCGGCGGAGCCGGAGCGGCGGTGCCCACGCGGGAATGCGTGGGCCCGCCTGTGCGTCACGCCCTTGTAACGCCTTCTTCATACGCTGCGCGGTCTTCACCACTCCTCTCCCCGGAGAACCGCGCCGATGTCGAGCTCCTCCGCCCCCAAGCTGCTGCTCCTGACCGCGGGCCTGTGCGGCGCGCTGTCCGCCCAGGCCCAGCAGGCCTTCCCCGCCGAGCTGGCCGGCCATGCCTGGCTGCCGGCGCGCAGCTTTGTCGATGCGCCGAAGGACGCACCGGCCTTTCTGCGCAGCAGCGGCAAGTTCACCGCCGCCGACGGCCGCCGCGTCGAGGCGCTTGAATCCATCATGGGCACGTCCTTTCTGTCGGACAAGACCGCGCCGCGCGAGACCGGCGTCAAGCTGCCCTTCAAGGGCCAGCCGGTGCAGGGCTTCTCCGGCATCAAGGCGATGCAGGACGGCACGTTCTGGGTGCTGACCGACAACGGCTTCGGCGCGAAGAACAACAGCGCCGACGCGATGCTGATGTTCCATCAGGTGAAGCCCGACTGGAGGGCCGGCAAGGTCGCGCGCCTGCAGACCGTCTTCCTGCACGACCCGGATCGCAAGATCCCGTTCCCGGTCATCAACGAGGGCACGACCCGGCGCTACCTGACCGGGGCCGACCTGGACATCGAGTCGATGCAGATCATCGGCAACGAGATCTGGTTCGGCGACGAGCTGGGCCCCTACCTGATCCGCACCGACCGCCGGGGCAAGGTGCTGGCGCTGCACGAGACGAAGCTGGACGGCAAGACCCTGCGCTCGCCCGATCACTTCAATGTGACCACGCCGGCCACGCCCGGCGCCTTCGCGACGCCGGTGCGGCGCTCGCGCGGCTACGAGGGCATGGCCGCCAGTCCGGATGGCCGCTTCCTCTATCCGCTGCTGGAAGGCCCGCTGTGGATCGACGGCGAGAAGAAATGGGAGAGCCTGGCCGACGGCCGCGAATACCTGCGCGTGCTGGAGTTCGACGTGGCCCGGGGCGACTGGACCGGCCGCTCGTGGAAGTACCCGCTGGAGCTGAAGGGCAACAATATCGGCGACTTCAATATGGTCGACGCCGAGACCGGCCTGATCGTCGAGCGCGACAACGGCGAGGGCTCGGTCGAGGACGCCTGCATGGGCCCGGCGCGGCCCGATTGCCAGAACCTGCCGGCGCGCTTCAAGCGGGTCTACAAGATCGGCCTGAAGGAGGCCGACGCGGACGGCCTCGTGCGCAAGATCGGCTATGTGGACCTGCTGGACATCGCCGACCCGCGAGGGCTGGCCCGGCGCGGCGCGAAGAACGGCCGCTTCGCCTTCCCCTTCGTGACGATCGAGAACGTGGACGTCGTCGATGCCGAGCACATCGTCGTGGCCAACGACAACAACCTGCCGTACTCCAGCGGCCGCCAGCTGGGCGTGCAGGACGACAACGAGTTCATCCTGCTGAAGGTGCCCGAGCTGTTGAGGGCGCGCTGAGCCTCCTGGCCCCGCAAGGCCGGCGATGCAGGCAAGCGGCTTGCCGGCCCAGCGACACCCGAGGATCCGGCTTTGCCGGGCCGACGGGTGTGCCCCCTTGAGGGGGCCGGCGAAGCCGGTAGGGGGTGGTCATTTCAATCCTCGAAGCGTCCCAGGCGCACCATCGTGTTTCCCGGCTTGCCATGCTTCAGCGAGGGCATCACGAGCACGGTGTCGTCGTGGCGGGTCCTGAACAGCGTCTCGCCATCGCGCGCGAAGGCGGTGCCGGCCTCGGGGATCAGGTCCAGCCCGCGCACCGGGAACAGGAAATGGAAGTCGGCGCTGCGCGCGGTGATGGTCTCGTCGACGCGGATCAGCCGCTGGCGCTCGGGCAGCGGCAGGCGCGGCGCGGCCCAGGCCGCGTCGACCATGCCGGTCAGGCGCAGGAAGCGCAGCAGGGCGTCGATCGCCACCTCGGCCGAGCGTTGTTCCCAATGCTGGCCGCATTCGATCAGCAAGGCGTTCTTCGGGCTGGCCGGGTCGCCGAAGCCGCCGCGGTCGCGCATGCGCAGGCCCGAGGGGTGGCCGGTGTCGATCAGCAGGTCGCCGGGCGTGCCGAGCCGGCGCGCGAAGGCCGCGCCCTTGTCGAGCAGGCCGCAGACCATCAGCGGGCGGCAGGCGTCCTGCATCGAATGGATGTCCAGCAGGAAATCGGCCGCGTCGACGAAGGGGCGCAGCTGGCGCGCGCGGCGCAGCTCCAGCGAGTCGCGCGGGCCGAACAGCTGATCGTCGGACCAGACCCGGTTCAGGTCCTCGTCGACGCAGCGCGAGGCGTTCGGATCGGCCGGGTCGAAGCGCTCATAGGCCGCAACATTGGCGAAGCTCAGGACCAGACGGCCGGTGCGCGGGGCCGGGCCTTGCCGCAGCAGCCAGTCCAGCGCGATCGCGCCGCACAGCTCGTTGCCGTGGGTCAGGGCCTGGACCATCACGGTGGGGCCGGCGCGGCCCGAGTCGAACACATGGACATGCTCGACGCCGCTGCCGCGGCCCTCGCGGTAGGGGCGGATGTCGGGCGGGCTGAGCTCGAGGGCGGGAGCGCTGTTGGCGGGCTGCATGGCTGCCAATGATGCCCAATCTTCGCCGGGAAGGCGCGGGCGATGCCGGCGGGCCCGCGCCGCGAGCGTCGGGCCCGGGTCTACACGCTGGCCGCGCGGCCTACAGCGACGGCGTGGCGTTCAGCGGCGCGAAGTCGGCGCCGCGCTTGCTCTTCCAGGCCGCGATGGCCTGACCCATCTCGGCGGTGTCGAACACCGCGCTCTGCAGCACGCTCATCTGGGCCAGCGCGGCCGCCACGCCGTGGTCGCGGGCATGGTTCAGCGCCAGCTTGCTGGTGGCCACCGCCAGCGGCGACTTGGCCGCGATGGCCTGCGCCACGCCGATCGCATGGGCCAGCAGCGCCTCGGCATCGGGCAGCACGGCATTGACCAGGCCGCTGCTCAAGGCGCGTTCGGCGGGCAGGCGTTCGCCGGTGTAGGCCAGTTCGCGCGCCAGGCCGGCCGGCATGATCTTCTGCAGGCGCTGCAGCACGCCCAGATCGGCCGCCATGCCGATATTGATCTCCTGCACGCAGAAGAAGGCATCGGCCGTGCAGTAGCGCATGTCGCAGGCCGCGGCCAGGTCCAGCGCGCCGCCGATGCAGCCGCCCTGCACGGCGCACAGCACCGGGAACCGGGCCTCATCCAGCACGCTGAAGCAGTCCATCAGGCGGCGCAGCGAGGCCTGGAAGGCCAGGCGGCTGCGCGCGCTGCGCGTGTCCAGCATGGCGTCCTGGCCCGCGAAGGTGTCCAGCGCCATGCCGGCGCTGAAGTGCTTGCCGGTCGAGGAGATCAGCAGCACGCGCGTGGCGCCGGCATCGTCGAGTCCGCGCACCGCATCGCGCAGCGCCGTGAAGAAGGGCGGGCTCATGGTGTTCATGCGCTCCGGCTGGTTCAGGCGCAGATGGGCGACCCCATGGGCGTCGCTTTCGAGGGTGAAGAAGTCCTGGCTCATGCGGTCTCCTGATGGTTGATCGGCGTAGCTTAATCAAGGGACGGCTTGCGTACTTTCACCGACCGGGGAAGTCCCGGGCCGGAGCCCCGGGGGCGCTGCCTACACTGGGCGCCATGCGAACCCTGAGAACCGATGACGGCCTGCCCCTGCATTGGCGGCAATGGAGCCGCCCCGGTCCCGGCCCGGCGCGCGGCACGGTGCTGATCGTGCATGGCCTGGGCGAGCATATCGGGCGCTACGAGCATGTGGCGGCCCGGCTGAACGGCTGGGGCTGGCATGTCGTGGGGCATGACCAGCGCGGCCATGGCGCTTCCGGCGGCGCACGCGGCGACATCAGCTGCGGCGAGCGGCTGCTGCAGGATCTGGCCCTGGTGATCGACGAGTTGCGCGCCGATGCGCTGCTGGGCGCCGGGCCGCTGGTGCTGCTGGGCCACAGCATGGGCGGCCTGGTGGCGGCCAGCTTCGTCGCGGGCGGCCTGTCGGTCAGCAGCGGCGGCGTGCTGCCGGCCTGGTTCCGGCCGGTGGATGCCTTGCTGCTCAGCTCGCCGGCGCTCGATCCGGGCATGTCTGGCTTCCAGAAACTGCTGCTGACGCTGGCCCTGCCCGTGGCGCCGCATCTGGCGGTGGGCAACGGGCTCAAGCCGGCCTGGATTTCGCGCGACGCCGCGGTGGTGGCGGCCTACAAGAACGACCCGCTGGTGCATGACCGCATCACGCCCACCCTGGCCAGCATGATCGCCGAGGCCGGTGCCGAGGTGCTGGCCCGCGCGCCGCAATGGCTGGTGCCGACCCTGCTGCTCTGGGCCGGCAGCGACCATTGCGTGGAGCCCGAGGGCAGCGCCGACTTCGCCGCCGAGGCGCCCAAGCCGCTGGTGCAGGCGCATTGCTTCGAGCGCCTGTATCACGAGCTGTTCAACGAGCCGGAGCGCGAACAGGTCTTCGCACGCTTGCAGGCCTGGCTGGATGACCGGTTCTGACGGCGGTTCTAGAATCGGTGCTCCCCGCCACAAGCCGGAAGCACCACCATGAATGCACGCGATCCCGCGCTGCCGCTGCAGCCCGATGAAGCCACCGCCCTGGGCAAGTTTGCCGAGCGCGTCTGGGACGAGGAAATCGTTCCCGCGCTGAGCGACTACATCGCCATTCCCGCGAAGAGCCCGATGTTCGACGCCGACTGGGCCAGGAACGGGCATATCGAGAAGGTGATCCGCGACGCCGCGAGCTGGGTCGAGAGCAAGAAGGTGGCGGGCCTGAAGCTGGAGGTGATACGCCTGCCGGGCCGCACGCCGGTGATCTTCTTCGAGGTGCCGGCCACCAAGGCCGCCAGCTCCGACACCATCGTGGTCTACGGCCACCTGGACAAGCAGCCCGAGTTCAACGGCTGGCGCAGCGACCTCGGCCCCTGGACGCCCAAGTACGAGAACGGCCTACTCTACGGCCGCGGCGGCGCCGACGACGGCTATGCGGTCTATGCCTCGCTGACCGCCATCATGGCGCTGGACAAGCAGGGCATCCCGCGCCCGCGCTGCGTCGGCATCATCGAGACCTGCGAGGAAAGCGGCTCCTACGACCTGCCGGCCTATATCGACGCGCTGAAGGAGCGCCTGGGCAATGTTTCGCTGGTGGTCTGCCTGGACTCGGGCGCCGGCAACTACGAGCAGCTGTGGCTGACCACTTCGCTGCGCGGCATGGTCAGCGGCGTGCTCAAGGTGGAGGTGCTGACCGAGGGCATCCACTCGGGCGATGCCTCGGGCCTGGTGCCCTCGAGCTTCCGCATCCTGCGCCAGGTGCTGGACCGGCTGGAGGATTCCAAGACCGGTCGCCTGCTGCCCGACAGCTTCCATTGCGAGATCCCCGGCAACCGGGTCGAGCAGGCGCGCGCCACGGCCGAGATCCTGAAGGACGAGGTCTGGAAGCGCTACCCCTGGGCCTGCGGCGCCGACGGCGGCAATGTGCTGCCGGTGACGCAGGACCCGGTCGAGGCGCTGCTGAACCGCACCTGGCGTCCCACCTTGTCGGTCACCGGCGTCGACGGCTTTCCCGAGTTGAAGAGCGCCGGCAATGTGCTGCGGCCCTTCACGGCCTTCAAGCTCTCGCTGCGCCTGCCGCCGCTGGTGGACGGCAACGAGGCCGCGCTGAAGCTGAAGGCCCTGCTGGAGGACAACGCGCCCTACAACGCCAAGGTCAGCTTCGTGCCCGACGGGCGCGCCGGCGCCTATGGCGCGACCGGCTGGAACACACCGGAGCTGTCGCCCTGGCTGGCGCAGGTGCTGGACGAGGCCAGCCAGGCCCATTTCGGCGCGCCGCTGGGCTATATCGGCCAGGGCGGCACGATCCCGCTGATGAGCATGCTGCAGAAGGGTTTCCCCAAGGCGCAGATGATGGTCTGCGGCGTGCTGGGCCCGAAGAGCAATGCCCATGGCCCCAACGAGTTTCTGCACGTGCCCTACGGCAAGCGCCTGACCGCGGCGGTGGCCCAGGTGATGGCCGCGCACCCCTGACCCACGCTGCGCCCCGCTCCAGGGGGCCAAGGCCTCTGGCCTTGGCGAACCCGCAGGACCGGCGGAGCCGGGCCTCGGGTTCCGCCGGGTAATGGCGGGCTCAGTCCAGCGGCAGGCCGACGTAGTTCTCGGCCAGCGCGGTCTGGGCGGCTCGCGAGTCGAACAGATAGTCCAGCTCGGCCTGCTGGATGCGCTGGTCGAAGCCGTTGTGGTCGGGGAAATGGTGCAGCAGCCGCGTCATGCCCCATGAAAAGCGTTCGGCGCGCCAGATGCGCCGCAGCGCCAGCTCCGAATAGCGGTCCAGCCCCCGGTCGCTGCGGTCGCGGTAATGCTCGATCAGCGCGCGGGCCAGCTGGTGCGCGTCCGCCGCGGCCAGGTTCAGCCCCTTGGCGCCGGTGGGCGGCACCAGATGGCCGGCATCGCCGGCGAGGAACAGGCGGCCGAAGCGCAGCGGCTCGGCCACATAGCTGCGCAGCGGTGCGATGCTCTTCTCCAGCGCCGGTGCCGGCCGCAGCGCCGCGGCGCTGGCCGGATCCAGGCGCAGGCGCAACTCGTCCCAGAAGCGCGCGTCGCTCCATTGCTCGATCTTGTCGCTGAGGCTGCACTGGATGTAGCAGCGCACCCGGCTGCGGCTGCGCATGCTGCACAGGGCGAAGCCGCGCTCGCTCTGCGCATAGATCAGCTCCTCGGAGGGCGGCTCGCTGTCGGCCAGCACGCCGAGCCAGCCGAAGGGATAGCCGCGCTCGTAGCAGCGGTAGGCCCGGGCCGGCAGGCTGGCGCGCGAGGCGCCGTGGAAGCCGTCGCAACCGGCGATGAAGTCGCAGGCCAGCTCGCAGTCGCGGCCCTGGTGATGAAAGCGCACGCGCGGCTGTGTGCCGTCGTAGTCGTGCAGGCTGACCTGTTCGACCTGGTAGAGACTCGCTTGGCCGGCCGCGGCGCGGGCCTGCATCAGGTCGCGGGTCAGCTCGGTCTGGCCGTAGACCAGCACCGAGCGGCCGCTCAGGCCCTGCAGGTCGATGCGGCGGCGTTCGCCGCCGAAGCTGATGCCGATGCCGCGATGCACCAGGGCCTCGCGGCGCATGCGGGCGCCGATGCCGGCGGCGTCGATCAGCGCGGCCGTGCCGGGTTCGAGGATGCCGGCACGCACCCGCGCTAGCACCTGCTCGTCGCTGTCGCGCTCCAGAATCGTGCTGGCGATGCCCGCCCTCTGCAGCAGGGCGCCGAGCAGCAGCCCGGCCGGCCCGGCGCCGATGATGGCGACCTGAGTTCGTTGTTGCATGCCCGCTCCCTGAGCTGGATCGGTTCGATCCAGGGGCGGAGCTTGCCACCGCGCGGGCGCGGTGGCGACCGCAAGGTCTTACAGCAGCATGCGCAGATGCGCCTGTGCTTGCAGCAGCGGCGGCAGGCAATGCTCGACCAGCTGATCCATGCTCATGCGCGTGGCGTGGACGCTGATGTTCATGGCCGCGACGACATCGCCGCGGTAGTTCTTCAGCGGCACGGCCACGGTGCGCAGGCCCAGCTCCAGCTCCTGGTCGATGCAGGCATAGCCCAGCGCGCGGGCGCGGGCGATCTCGATGCGCAGGCGCTCGGGATGGGTGATGGTGTGGGGCGTCAGCGCGCTCAGTTCCTGGCGGGCGATCCAGGCATCCACATCGGCCTGGGGCAGGGCGGCCAGCAGCACGCGGCCGTTGCCCGAGCAGTTGGCCGGCACGCGGGTGCCGGGCTGCAAGGTCGGCGAGACCACGCGACCGGCGCTGGTGGCGGCGATGCAGATCACGTCATTGCCGTCCAGCACGCCGGCGGAGCTGGCTTCCTTCAGCGCGTAGGCCAGCTTGTGCAGCTCGGGCTCGACGATGCGCGGCAGGCGGGCCGAGTGCATATAGCTCTGGCCCAGGCGCAGCACCTTGGGCGTCAGCGCGAACATCTTGCGGTCCTGCGAGACGAAGCCCAGGTGGGTCAGGGTCAGCAGGTAGCGGCGGGCGGCGGCACGGGTCAGGCCGGTACGGGCGGCGACCTCGGAAATGGTCAGGCGCGGACGTTCCTGATCGAAGGCCTCGATCACGGCCAGGCCTTTCTCAAGGCCGGCGACCAGATCGCGCTTCAGCGGGCCGCCTTCGTTGGCAGCGGGGGTGGTGAGTGTGTGGACCGGAGCCGCAAGAGCGGCCAGGTCGTCGAGTGCGCGGGCAGCAGACATGGCGTATTTGTGCGTTTTGCGCCCAAATATGCTGGGCGCGGGCCGGGAAAACACTGACTATAGGGAGCGCTTTTGGCGCTGTCCAAGCAAAACCGCCCTGATTGCGCGCTACGCGCACATTCATGCACAATGTTGGTGCATTCTGGGTGCTCGACTCCCCACGGCCTGAGCAGGCGGGTGTGCGGGGCTGAAATGGGCGAGGACCAGATCGCGGGGTGGGCCATGCATGCGTGGAAAGCACATCAAGGAGGCTTCCGCTGCACGATGGACCGCATTTGTGCCGTATATGTGCGATATGCGTATTAATTCTGGATCCAGTATCCCATGGATCGCACAGCCGGATACCGCTTTACACGGTCTTTACCATGACAAAAGTGCTGGGCAACTTGCCGTTTTGTCATGGCGCGGCAGGCGCCATCCCGACGCCTGCCGCGGGCCGGACTCAGACCCGTTCGACGATCAGCGCGATGCCCTGGCCGACGCCGATGCACATGGTGCACAGCGCGTAGCGGCCGCCGCTGCGCTGCAACTGGTTGACGGCCGTGGTCACCAGGCGGGCACCGCTGGCGCCCAGCGGGTGGCCCAGCGCAATGGCGCCGCCATTCGGGTTGACGCGGGCATCGTCGTCCGCCAGACCGAGCTCGCGCAGCACCGCCAAGCCCTGGGCGGCGAAGGCTTCGTTGAGCTCGATCACGTCCATCTGCGCCAAGGTGAGGCCGGTCTGGGCCAGCACCTTGTGCGTGGCCGGTGCCGGGCCTATACCCATGATGCGCGGCGCGACGCCGGCGGTGGCCATGCCGACCACGCGGGCGCGCGGCGTCAGGCCGTGGCGGGAGGCGGCGGCCTCGCTGGCCAGCAGCAGCGCGCAAGCGCCGTCATTGACGCCGGAGGCATTGCCGGCGGTCACGCTGCCGTCGGGCCGGACCACGCCCTTGAGCTTGGACAGCGCCTCCAGGCTGGTCTCGCGCGGATGTTCGTCCTTGGCGACCACGATGGCGTCGCCCTTCTTCTGGGCGATCGTCACCGGCGTGATCTCGGCGTCGAAGAAGCCGGCCTGCTGCGCGGCCACGGCCTTGAGCTGGCTGGCAAGCGCCATGCGGTCCTGGGCCGCCCGCTCGATCCTGAAATCGGCGGCGACGTTCTCGGCCGTCTCGGGCATGGCATCGACGCCGTACTGCTCCTTCATCAGCTTGTTGATGAAGCGCCAGCCGATTGTCGTGTCGTAGACCGCGTTGGCGCGCGCGAAGGCGCTCTCGGCCTTGGGCATCACAAAGGGCGCGCGGCTCATGCTCTCGACGCCGCCGGCGATCATCAGCTGGGCCTCGCCGGCGCGGATGGCGCGGGCGGCGCTGCCGACGGCGTCCATGCCGGAGCCGCACAGGCGGTTGATCGTCGCGCCGGGCACGGCGATCGGCAGCCCGGCCAGCAGCGCGGCCATGCGGGCGACGTTGCGGTTGTCCTCGCCGGCCTGGTTGGCGCAGCCGTACAGCACATCATCGACGGCTTCCCAGTCGACCTTGGTGTTGCGCGCCATCAGGGCGCGCAGCGGGATCGCGCCCAGGTCGTCGGCGCGCACCGAGGACAGGGCGCCGCCATAGCGGCCGAAGGGCGTGCGCTGGGCGTCGCAGATGAAGGCTTGGGTCATGGAATTGTCTCCGTCGGTTTTGAGAGTGTTCAGGACTGCAGCAGGGGTAGGCCGGTCAGGCGCTGCAGGGTGGCGTGATCCAGGCCGTCGGCCAGATCCAGCACCCTCAGACCTTCCGGGGTGACGGTCAGCACGGCCAGGTCGGTATAGATGCGGCTGACACAACGGGCCGCGGTCAGCGGGTAGGAACATTCGGCGACGATCTTGCTCTCGCCGCCCTTGCTCAGGTGTTCCATCATCACGAAGGTCTGCTTGGCGCCGATGGCCAGGTCCATCGCCCCGCCGACCGCGGGGATCGCGTCCGGCGCGCCGGTGTGCCAGTTGGCCAGATCGCCGCGCGTCGAGACCTGGAAGGCGCCCAGCACGCAGATGTCCAGGTGGCCGCCACGCATCATCGCGAAGCTGTCGGCGTGGTGGAAGAAGGCCCCGCCGGGCAGCAGGGTCACCGGCTGCTTGCCGGCATTGATCAGGTCATAGTCCTCGGCGCCGGCCGGCGGCGGCGGGCCCATGCCCAGCACGCCGTTCTCGCTGTGCAGGATCACCTCGCGCTCGGCCGGGATCTGCGCGGCCACCAGGGTGGGCAGGCCGATGCCCAGATTGACCACCGCACCCTCGGGGATGTCGCGCGCCACCCGCGCGGCCATCTGCTCGCGGGTCCATTTCTTGTAGCTCTGCTGCTCGCTCATCTTCTTATGCTCCTGCCTTGAAGCCGCCGCCGCTGGTGGCCTGGCGCGGCACCCGCACCACGCGCTGCACGAAGATCCCGGGCGTGACGATGCTTTCCGGATCCATGCCGCCCAGTTCCGCGAACTCGTGGATGCTGGCCACCGTGGTCCGGGCGGCCATGGCCATGATGGGGCCGAAGTTGCGCGCCGTCATGCGGTAGCTCAGATTGCCCCAGCGGTCGCCGCGCTCGGCCTTGATCAGCGCGAAGTCGGCGTGGATCGGGTATTCCAGCACCTGGCCCCGGTCCTCGATGATGCGGGTCTCCTTGCCCTCGGCCAGCGCCGTGCCGTAGCCGGTGGGGGTGAAGAAGGCGCCGATGCCGGCGCCGGCGGCGCGGATGCGTTCGGCCAGATTGCCTTGCGGCACCAGCTCCAGCTCGATCTTGCCGCTGCGGTAGAGCGCATCGAAGTGATGCGAGTCGGCCTGGCGCGGGAAGGAGCAGATGATCTTGCGCACCCGCCCGGCGGCCAGCAGGGCGGCCAGGCCGGTGTCGCCATTGCCGGCATTGTTGTTCACCACGGTCAGTTCGCGCGCGCCCTGATCCAGCAGGGCCTGGATCAGTTCATTGGGCAGGCCGGCCGTGCCGAAGCCGCCGATCATCACCGTGGCGCCGTCGCCGACGTCCCGCAGGGCCTGGGCAGCCGATTCATGAAGCTTGTCGATCATGGGCAACCTATTGGTAAAGTTCTAATTAAGAACTCAGGTTCTGAAAATGAACATGCTACGTGTTGCGATCTCGAGCGGTCAAGTCTGGCGTGACAATTCGCACATGAAAGTATTTGTGTCGATCCCCGGCCGCCCGAGAAGCAGTCTGTTTCACTTAAGTTCTCAGCCTCTTGAGTCGATGCTGCTGTTGAGGGTGCCTCAAGAACGAGGCCTACAAATCCAATGAAGGACAGAACTTCAGATCCTCTGATCGACGTGAGCCAGTTGAAGGTGGGTATGTTCATCCACCTGGATCTGGGCTGGATGTCGCACCCCTTTCCGCTCAGCAGCTTCAAGCTGAGTTCGGAGGATCAGGTCTTGGTGCTGCGGCGCCTGGGTCTGAAGCAGGTGCGCTGGAGCCCTGGCCGCAGCGAGCTGCAGCTGGATGCGGCGACCCGCCCGGCGGAGCTGCAGATCGTGGTGGCCGAACCCGAGCCCAGCCCCGAGCAACTGGCGCGCGAGGCGCATCGTCGCGCCCTGGCGGCGCAGCGCGAGGCCTTGTCCTTGTGCGAGCGGCAATATGGCGAGGCCGCCGCCGCGTTCCGCGAAGTGATGGAGCTGATGCCGCGTGCGCCGCAGAACGCGCGTGACCAGTCGGAGGCCCTGGTCGGCGCCCTGCTGGACAAGATGCTGATCGAGGGCGACCTGAACATCCGCCTGCTCAACGAGGGCGCCGGTGACCGCGCCACCGCCCATGCGCTGAACGTATCCGTCATCGCGCTGCTGCTGGGCCGCGCCTTCGGCCTGGGGCGTGACGAGATGATGGAGCTGGGCGTCGGCGCGCTGCTGCACGACATCGGCAAGCTGGAACTGCCGGCCCGCGTGCGCCACCGCGACGACGGTTTCACGATTGCCGAGACCCAGCTCTACCAGCAGCATGTGCAGAAGGGCGTGGCCCTGGCCCAGGGCATGGGCGTCTCGCCCGGCGCCTTGCTGGTGATCGCCCAGCACCACGAGAATGCCGACGGCACGGGTTTCCCGCAGCGCATCAATGTCGACCGCATGAGCGCCGCTTCGCGCATCGTCGCCCTGGTCAACCGCTTCGACGGCCTGTGCAACCCGCTGCTGGCTTCCAAGTCGATGACACCGCACGAGGCGCTGTCGCTGATGTTCGCCCAGGGGCGCAGCCGCTTCGACGCGACCATGCTGAACGCCTTCATCCGCATGATGGGCGTCTATCCGCCCGGCTCGGTGGTGCAGCTGACCGATGACCGCTATGCGCTGGTGGTGGCCGTGAATTCCTCGCGCCCGCTCAAGCCCAAGGTGATGGTGCACGAGCCCAAGGTGCCGCGCGAAGAGGCGCTGGTCCTGAATCTGGAAGAGCATCCGGACCTGGGCATCCGGCGCAGCCTCAAGCCCAATCTCTTGCCGCGCGCCTCGCTGGACTACCTGACGCCGCGCACCCGGGTGGCGTACTTCTTCGAGAGCGCGTACGCGCGGCTGGATGAGGAGAAGGCGGCGTGAGGCCGGCGCGGGCGAGCAGTACACCCCTCCCGCCCGCTGCGCACCGCCATCAGGCGTTGCTGGATGGGCTGCAGGAGGCGGTTTGGCTCGTCGACGCGCGCACGCTCGCCGTGCTGGCCGTCAACGAGGCGGCCACCCAGTTGCTGGATCTGGCGCCGCGACGGCTCGTCGGCGCCAGCATGGAATCCTTGGCCTGTACCGCGGAGGACGCGCTGTTCTGGGCCGAGGCCGCCGCCGGCGGGCGCGCCGGCCTGCACAGCGACACCATGATGCGCCGGGCCGACGGCCAGATGCTCTGGGTGGCGCGCCGCATCGTCCATGTGGCGCAGGCCGACGGCGACGGGGTCTGGCTGGTGTCGATGCGCGACCAGAGCCGCCAGCGCCAGCACGACGAGGAGCGCGAGACCCTGCTGGCCGAGCTGAAGGCCACCCTGGAATCCACCGCGGACGGCATCCTGGTCTCCGACCTGGCCGGCCGCATGCGCAGCTTCAACCAGCGCTTCGCTTCGCTGTGGGGTCTGCCCGAGGATCTGCTCGCCGAGCGCAACGACGAGGCCGTGCAGGCCTGGATGCGGCGCAGCGTGATCGACGGTGCGGCCTATGCCACCCGCTTGGCCGCGATCCAGGAAGCGCCGCTGCTGCAGACCAGCGACATCATCAAGCTGCTCGACGGCCGCGTGCTGGAGCGCGTGTCGCTGCCGCAATGGAGCCGCGGCCGGCCGATCGGTCGGGTCTACTCCTTCCGCGACCTGAGCGAGAAGCTGGCCGCCAGCCAGCGCATCGAGGAGCTCTCGCACACCGACATGCTGACCGGTCTGCCGAACCGCCGCGCGCTGGCCGAGCGGGTCGACTATGCCCAGGCCATGGCGCGTCGCGAGGGCAGCGGCTTTGCGCTGCTGAACGTGGACCTGGACCGTTTCAAGCAGATCAACGACACGCTGGGCCATTCCTATGGCGACCGGGTGCTGAAGGAAGTGGCGCAGCGCCTGAAGGAATGCCTGCGCGAGGTGGATACCGTGGCGCGCCTGAGCGGCGACGAGTTCGAGCTGCTGATCCACCAGGCCGATGCGCGCGGCGCCGAGCATGCGGCGCGCCGGGTGCAGGAGGCGATGGCGCGGCCCTTCAGCTTCGATACCCTGAGCTTCACCGTCACCTGCAGCACCGGCGTCGCGCTGTTCCCCGGGGACGGCGCCAGCGCCGAGGAGTTGATGGCCAGCGCCGAGCGCGCGATGCACTGGGTCAAGGAAAGCGGCCGCGGCACCTTCCGCTTCCACCAGCCACGCAAGGATGTGGACCTGCTGTCGCGCATGCGCCTGGACCATGCGATGCGCCAGGCCCTGCTGGAAAGCCAGTTCCGCCTGCATTACCAGCCCCAGATCGACCTGGGCAGCGGCCGGGTGGTGGGGGCCGAGGCGCTGCTGCGCTGGCGCGATCCGCTGCGCGGCGAGGTCTCGCCGGCCGAGTTCATCCCGGTGGCCGAGGAAAGCGGCTTCGTCGTCGCGATCGGCGATTGGGTGCTGCGCCAGGCCGTGCAGCAGGCTGCCGACTGGCTGCGCCAGGGCCGGCGCATGCAGGTGGCCGTCAACGTCTCGGCGCTGCAGTTCCAGCAGCCGCAGTTCGTCGACACCGTGGCGATGGCGCTGAAGGCAGCCGGTCTGCCGCCGGCGCTGCTGGAGCTGGAGCTGACCGAATCGATCCTGCTGCGCGACGCCGAGGAGGCGCTGCACCGCCTGGAGGCCCTGGCCGAGTTGGGCGTGTGCATGTCGATCGACGACTTCGGCACCGGCTATTCCAGCCTCGGCTACCTGAAGCGCTTTCCGATCCAGCGCCTGAAGATCGATCGCAGCTTCGTGCAGGGGCTGCCGAGCGATGCCAGCGATGCCGGCATCGTCAATGCGGTGATCCAGATGGGGCGCGCGCTGCGCCTGCTGGTGATCGCCGAGGGCGTCGAGACCGAGGCCCAGCGCGATTTCCTGGCGCGCGCCGGCTGCCACGAGTTCCAGGGCTTCCTGTTCGCGCCGGCGCTGGATCCGCGCGCCTTCGAGGACAAGGTCTGGCAGCCGCAGTTGCCGCCGCCCCGGCCGGCGATCCCGCCGGTGCGCCTGGTGCGCGGCGCGGCCTGAAGCGCGCGGCTCCGTCGGTCCGCTGACAATAGCGGGCGTGACGATCGGAGGTGATGCGCGATGTACAAGTTCAAATCCAAGGCTGCGGCCGACGTGATCATGCTGAACGCCTCGGGCGACCAGATCCTGCGCCTGCTGGGCCGCGAGCCCGCCGCCCAGGGCATCGTGACGAGCGCGCAACTGGGCAGCGCGATCTCCGCGCTGGAGCAGGCGGTGGCCGAGGATGAGGCCGAGTTCGCCCGCCGGCAGGCCGAGGCGCAGGCCCAGGGCGAGCCGGTACCGCGGCGCGAGGGCATCAGCCTGCGCCAGCGCGCCTGGCCCCTGTTGGAGCTGATGCGCCACAGCCTGGCCGCCGGCCAGGACATGGTCTGGGGCGTCTGATGGAGCTGGACAGCGTCACCACCCTGCTGGCGATCCGCCACGGCGAAACCGCCTGGAACCGCGAGACGCGGATCCAGGGGCAGTTGGACATTCCCTTGAACGCGCTGGGCCTGGCCCAGGCCCAGCGCTTGGGCCGGGCCCTGGCCGGCGAGCGCATCGATGCCATCTATGCCAGCGACCTATCGCGTGCCTGGCAGACCGCCCAGGCGGTGGCCGCGGTGCTGGACCAGCCGGTGCGGCCCGAGCCGGGGCTGCGCGAGCGCGGCTTCGGCCGCTTCGAGGGGCTGACTTGGGGTGAGATCGAGGCCAACTGGCCGGAGCAGGCCCTGCGCTGGCGGCGGCGCGAGCCCGATTTCGGGGCCGAGGGCGGCGAGCGGCTGCAGGATTTCTACCAGCGCGCCGTGGGTACCGTGGAGCGCCTGGCGCGCGCGCACCCGGGACAAACCCTGGTGATCGTGGCCCATGGCGGAGTGATGGATTGTCTCTACCGCGCCGGTCAGCGCCTGGACCTGCAGGCACCGCGCAGCTGGGTGCTGGGCAATGCCGCCATCAACCGCCTGCTCTACACCCCGGCGGGCCTGCGGGTGACGGGCTGGAACGACGATCTGCATCTGGAAGGGCTCGGCCTCGACGAGCGCGCGGCCTGAGCGGGCTGGGAAGTGCCATTGGGCACCCCGAAATTCATAGCATGGGAGTGTTGCGAATTAGCGTCGAACATCCTTCGGTCAAACCCTTGGACTTCTATACTGCGCCCACATCAGTGAACAAGACCGGGCAGGCCTCAGAGCCTGGCCTCCATTCAACTTCTCAAAGGTAAACGATGAAAAAGATTGCCCTGGTTGCTGCCCTGGCCGCCGTTTCGGCCTCTGCATTCGCCCAAAGCTCGGTGACGCTGTATGGCCGTATGAACACGACCGTCGAGAGCCAGAAGGTTGGCGACGGCGATCGCAAGGTGGTTGTGGCGAACAACAGCTCGCGTATCGGTTTCAAGGGCACGGAAGATATGGGCGGCGGTCTGAAGGCCTCGTTCAACCTCGAGCACGGCCTGAACTCCGACGACGGCCGCCAGACCAGCAGCGCCTTCTGGGGTCGCGAGGCCTGGGTGCAACTGGCCGGCGCTTTCGGCGCGGTCCGCATGGGTAACTTCACCCCCGAGTCGTACTTCGCGACTGCTGACTACATCAGCATGCACAACCACGACACCGGCTCTTCGAGCGACGCGCTGTACGCATTCAAGACCTACCGTTCGACCAACAAGGTCGGCTACTTCACCCCGAACTACAACGGCTTCAGCGGTAGCGCCTCGGTGTCGGCCGGCGAAGGCAATCCTGGCCAAGAGAAGCTGTATGACGTGGCTGCCAACTATGTCGGCGGCCCGCTGCACCTGGGTGCCGGCTACAGCAAGCATGGCGACGTCAACCAGTTCGCCATCCGCGGCCTGTATGAGCTGGGTGCCTTCACCCTCGGCGCCTACTACCAGCGTGCCGACGACGGTAACGACAGCCGCAACGTGTACCGCGCTTCGGCCATGTACGTCCTGGGCGCTTCGGAGTTCCACGTGAACTACGGTGCCACCCAAGGCCGTGGCGACTTCGCCGCTGCCGGCAAGACCCACCAGTTCACGCTGGGCTACAACTACAACCTGAGCAAGCGCACCAAGGTCTACGCTTACTACACCGACATCAACGCCAAGCTGAACAGCGCCGACTTCAGCTCGATCGCCGCTGGCCTGCGCCACAACTTCTGATCCTGCGGGACCGGAAAAGGGCCGAAGGCCCTTGCGCCAAACGGAAAAGCGACCCTCGGGTCGCTTTTTTCATGGGCGCTCGGCGGCGCGTCTATTCGTCGAACAGCTGGCCGGCGGTCTTCGGCGGCGCCACGCCCAGATGGCGGAAGGCGGCCAAGGTGGCGATGCGACCGCGCGGCGTGCGCTGCAGAAAGCCCTGCTGGATCAGGTAGGGCTCGATCACGTCCTCGATCGTGCCGCTCTCCTCGCCGATCGCGGCGGCCACATTGTCCAGGCCCACCGGTCCGCCATCGAAGCGGTGCACCACCGCTTCCAGCAGCTTGCGGTCCATCAGGTCGAAACCCCGGGGGTCGACGTCCAGCATCGCCAGGGCCAGGTCGGCGATGTCCTTGCTGATGCGGCCGTCGCCCTTGACGTCGGCATAGTCGCGCACGCGGCGCAGCAGCCGGTTGGCGATGCGGGGCGTGCCGCGCGAGCGTCGCGCCACCTCCAGCGCGCCGTCCGGATCGATCGGCGCATTCAGCAGCCCGGCCGAGCGGGTGACGATACGCTGCAGCTCGGCGGCGCTGTAGAACTCCAGCCGGGCGACGATGCCGAAACGGTCGCGCAGCGGGTTGGTCAGCATGCCGGCGCGCGTGGTGGCGCCGACCAGGGTGAAGGGCTGCAGGTCCAGCTTGATCGAGCGCGCGGCCGGGCCTTCGCCGATCATGATGTCGATCTGGTAGTCCTCCAGGGCCGGGTAGAGGATTTCCTCGACCACCGGGCTGAGGCGGTGGATCTCGTCGATGAAGAGCACATCGTTCTTCTCGAGATTGGTCAGGATCGCGGCCAGGTCCTTGGGCTTTTCCAGCACCGGCCCCGAGGTCTGGCGCAGGTTCACGCCCAGCTCGGCCGCGATGATGTGGGAGAGCGTGGTCTTGCCCAGGCCCGGCGGGCCGAACAGCAGCACATGGTCCAGCGCCTCGGCGCGCTTGCGGGCCGCGCCGATGAAGATCTCCAGCTGCTCGCGGGCCTTGGCCTGGCCCACATATTCGTCCAGCAGCTTGGGCCGCAGCGCGCGCTCGATCGCCTCCTCGTTGGGCGAGGTGGGCGCGGCGCTGATCAGGCGCTGCTGCGGGGCCGGGGTGAAATCGTCGCCGAACTTGTCGGTTTGGATGCTCATGACAATTTCTTCATGGCGAGCTTGATGCCCTCGCTGACGCCGATGTCGGCGGGCAGAGACTTGAGCGCGGCGGCCGCTTCCTTGTCCGAATAGCCCAGCGCCACCAGGGCCTGCAGGATGTCGGCATGGGCGTCGCTGGCCACGCTGGCCGGCAGCGCAAGATCCGGCCCCAGCTTGCCCTTCAGCTCCAGCAGCAGGCGCTCGGCCGTCTTCTTGCCGATGCCCGGCACCTTCACGAGCCGGCCGGTCTCCTGCTTGGAGACGGCCTGGGCCAGTTCGCCGACCGACAGGCCGGACAGCAGGGACAGGGCCATCTTGGGGCCGACGCCGCTGATCTTGATCAGCTGGCGGAAGGTGCTGCGTTCCTCGGCGCTGAGAAAGCCGAACAGCACATGGGCATCCTCGCGGATGCTCAGATGGGTCAGCAGGCTGGCGCGTTCGCCCAGCGCCGGCAGATTGAAGAAGGTGCTCATCGGCACGTCGACCTCGTAGCCGACGCCCTGCACATCGATGAGGACTTGCGGGGGCGATTTCTCCGCGATGACGCCTGTGAGTCTGCCGATCATGCGGCGATTATCGTGTGCCCCCGGCCCGCGGGTACGCGAACCGCCCTCCAGGGGGACAAGTCATGGCCGGCATCGAGCCGTCAATGACTTGCTCTGCGCCCGGCTTGGGGCGGCCCGGCGCTCGGCCGCAGTACGGTGGCTCAGTTGCGTCCGAACAGGCCCAGGCGCTGCGCTTCCAGCGCGGCCTCGGCGCGCGAGGACACGTTCAGCTTGCGGTAGATCTGCTTCACATAGTCGGCGATCGTGTGGCGCGAGAGGCCCAGCTGCACGCCGATCTCCGGCAGCGTGAAGCCCTTGGCCACGCGCAGCAGGACCTCGGTCTCGCGCTCGGTCAGCGAGACCTCGTGCAGCAGGGCCGCGCTCGGCGGGCGGCGCTGGGCCGTGAAATAGGCGATCACCTTGCGCGCGATCGAGGGCGACAGCGGCGGCTCGCCCTGGCTGATGCGCTGCAGTTGCTCGACCAGCAGCTCGCGCGACTGCTCCTTCAGCAGATAGCCGAAGGCGCCGGCCTGCAGGGCGGGGAACAGGTGCTCGTCGTCATCGTGGATGGTGACGATCACCGACTGCACCTCGGGCTGTTGCTCGCGCAGGGCCGTCACCACATCAACGCCGGAGCCATCGGGCAGGCCGAGGTCCAGCAGCGCCAGCGTGAAGCGCTGGGTCTGCACCTGCTGCAGCGCATCCTGCACGCGCGAGCATTCGGTGACCTGCGCATTGGCGAAGATCTGCTTCACCAGCGCCTTGAGCCAGGCACGGATTTCTGGAATGTCTTCGAGCAAGAGGATGTGGTTCATGGTCTTCCTTCGCCAGCCATCGCTGCGTCAAGTTATCTGGTATCGGCGCGCTTGCCAATCTCTGCAGCGCGCCGGGCCGACATTCAAAGCGGAATCGTGAGGCGTATCACGGTTCCCCACCCCGGCCCGGACTCCACCAGGCATTGGCCATGCATCTGCTTGGCCCGGGATTTCATGCTGGCCATGCCATGGCCCTTGTCGAGGCGACCGTCCAGTTCGGCCGTGATGCCCTGGCCATTGTCCTGGATCACGACCATGAAATCGCCATCCATCACGATGCAGCTGACGGTGCAATGGGTGGCGCCGCTGTGCTTGATGATGTTGCTGACCGCCTCGCGGAAGATCCGCGTGGTCTGCACATAGGCGCGCGCGGGCAGCGTGTGGACCACATCCTCGGCCGGGGCCTTCCATTCGGCCAGGATATTGGCCTGGCCCAGCCGCGAGACCACCTCGGCGCGCCAATCCCCCAGGGCGTCCAGCAGATGCACCGGCTTGCCGGTCAGGCCGCGCACCGACAGGCGCATCTCCTCCAGGGCCTCGCGCGCCAGGGTCGAGATGCGGTCGGACTCGCTGGTGTGGACGATGGTCAGCAGCTTGGCGCCCAGGTCGTCGTGCAGGTCGGCGGCGATGCGCTTGCGCTCGCGTTCGGTCACCTGCTCCAGCTTCTGTTCGGCCATCTCGCTGTAATTGCGCTCCATGTCGGCCACCTTGGCCTGGACATGCTGCTCATGCTCCAGCTGCTGGCGCTCGGCCTCGTCGCGCGCGCGGGCGATGCCCAGCAGCAGGTGCAGGCCCAGGGCCAGCAGCAGCAGCGGCGCGGCCAGCGCGGCCACCGGCCAGGGCCCCAGCTCCGCCAGCAGCACGGCCATGCCCAGCCACAGCAGCGGCGACGGCGGCGGGGCATCGCCCAGTATCAGGCCCGGGTTGCGCAGGCACCAGGCCAGCGCCAGCAGCAGCTCGACGCCCAGCAGCATGCTCCAGGCCTGACTCAGCGGCCGGGCCTGCTCGGGCAACAGCCAGAGGCTCAGCGGCATGGCCAGCGCCTGCAGCGGCAGGGCCCAGTTCAGCCAGGCGCGCCGCCAGCCGGTGCTGCGCAGCAGGTACTGGATCAGCGCCAGCGCGATCCAGGGCAGCAGGGCCAGCGCCAGCGGCTCGTGCAGCCGTGGGCTCAGCGCCGGCAACTCCGGCCAACGCAGCACGCCGCGCAGCACCCACAGCCCCATGGCCGCGGCCAGCCAGCCCAGATGGCGCTCGCGCGCATGGCGCTGCGCCAACAGACTCAGGGTCAGGGCCATCGTCAGCAACATGGCGCACAGCAGCAGGGCCAGCAGGTTTGTGGTGCTTTGCATGGGGCGCGATTGTGCAGGAAGCCTCGCGTCCGGCGCATCGCGGGCTACCCCCGTTCGGGCGGGCCAAGGCGGGCGACAATGGCCCCCGCACCGCCCTATCCACGATATCCACGAGCACGCCTTGATTCTTCGCCATCAATTCACCCCGGTCGACAACACCCGCCTGGCCCATCTGTGCGGCATGCTGGATGAGCACCTGCGCCAGATCGAGGCCGCTCTGGGGCTGCGCATCTCGCGCCGGCAGGAGCAGTTCCGCATCGAGGGGCCGAAGGCGGCGGCCGAACGGGGTCAGGTTTTGCTGAGCACGCTGTACGAGCGCGCCCGGCGAGCCATCGCGCCGGAGACCATGCAGCTCGCAATCGCCGAGGCGCTGGCCGACCTGGGGGCGGCCGCAAAGCCCGCCGGCAAGGATGGCGGCGCCGTGCCGGCCGCCGGCCATGCCGTGGTGCTGCGCACCCGCCGCGCCGATCTGGCCGGCCGCACGCCCAAGCAGCATGAGTATCTGCGCCATATCCTGGGCCATGACATCACCTTCGGCCTCGGCCCGGCCGGCACCGGCAAGACCTTCCTGGCCGTGGCCTGCGCGGTCGACGCGCTGGAGCGCTCGACGGTGCAGCGCATCATCCTGACCCGCCCGGCCGTCGAGGCCGGCGAACGCCTGGGCTTCCTGCCCGGCGACCTGACGCAGAAGGTCGACCCCTATCTGCGCCCGCTCTACGACGCGCTCTACGACCTGATGGGCTTCGACCGCGTCACCAAGGCCTTCGAGAAGGGCCTGCTGGAGATCGCGCCGCTGGCCTTCATGCGCGGCCGCACGCTCAACCATGCCTTCGTGATCCTGGACGAGGCGCAGAACACCACGCCCGAGCAGATGAAGATGTTCCTGACCCGCATCGGCTTCGGCAGCAAATGCGTGGTGACGGGCGACACCAGCCAGATCGACCTGCCCAAGGGCATGCCGAGCGGCCTGGTGGATGCCGAGCATGTGCTGGCCCGGGTCAAGGGCATCGCGATGACGCGTTTCACGTCCGCGGACGTGGTGAGGCACCCGCTGGTGGCGCGCATCGTCGATGCCTATGAAAAGCAGAGCAAGAAGAAGGAGGCGACGCGATGAGCCGACCGGAGCTGAGCCTGTCGTTGCAGTTCGCCGACCCGCGCCACAAGGCCCTGCTGCCGCGCCACAAGGTGGCGCGCTGGATCCGCGCCGCGCTGGAGCTGCCCGGCGAGATCGCGGTACGCATCGTCGACGCCGACGAGGGCCGGCGGCTGAACAAGGAATTCCGCGCCAAGGACTACGCCACCAATGTGCTGACCTTCGACTACAGCCATGAGCCGGTGGTCGGCGCCGACCTAGTGATCTGCGCCGCGGTGGTGGAGCGCGAGGCGAAGGAGATGGGCATCGGCATCGTCGACCATTACGCCCACATGCTGGTGCACGGCACCCTGCACGCGCAGGGCTACGACCACGAAGCAGACGACGAGGCCGAATGCATGGAAGCGCGCGAGAGCGAGATCATGCAGGGGCTTGGCTTCTCGGATCCCTACGCCGGCCGCGACTGATCAATAAGGGCAAGGCCGTTGATCCAGCGGAGTCCGAGGATCCGGCTTGGCCGGTCCTGCGGACTCGCCAAGGCCAAAGGCCATGGCCCTCGGCAGGCACAAACAGTCCTCAGGACTGTTTGTGTCCGGCCTCGGCCCCCTTGAGGGCGCGCGTCAGCGCGTAGGGGGGGGCCATCCCTCAGCGCTGTGTGCCCAGATAGCGCTTGCGCCAGAAGAAGGCGCCCAGCCCGACGCCGACCAGGGCCATCAGGGCCGAGGCGATCCAGAAGCCGCGGGCGCTGTGGATCAGCGGCAGCGCATCGAAGTTCATGCCGAAGATGCCGGTGATCAGGTTCAGCGGCAGGAAGATCGCGGTCAGCACGGTCAGCGTGCGCATGATGCTGTTGGTGCGGTGGCCCAGCGCCGAGAAATGCATCTGCACCGCCGACTCGGCCGAGGACTCGAGTCGCCGCACATGGGTCAGCACACGCTCCACATGCTCCAGCACGTCGCGCGAGCGCACCCGCAGCAGTTCGCGCTCGCGCTGCTGCGGCGCGTTGTCGGTGGCCGGCAGATCGTCCAGCGCGTCGATCCATTCCTGGATCGCGCTGCGCTGGTCCTCGCAGGTGTCCTCCAGCCAGTGCAGCGCGTTGCGCGAGTCCATCAGCACCGACCATTCGGTGAAGCGGCTGTGCGGTTCCAGCAGCGCCTGCTGCAGGGTGGCCAGATGCCGGCTCAGCAGGCGGCGCAGCTCCAGATAGCTGTCCACCATGTGATTCACCATGCGCAGCATCAGCTCGGCCGGGCTGGTGGGCAGGCGCGCGCTGCCGCGGAAGTCGGCCGCGCCCTGGGCCAGCTTGCCGAGCCGGTCGGCGAAGTAGTCGCGCACCAGGCAGTCGGTCGGATGCACGCTCAGCAGCACGCGGTCGAACACCGCGAAGCCCACCGGGCTGGTGTCGATGGCCTTCAGCGCATGCTGTGCCGACGCCAGGGTGCCGTGACTCTCATCCAGGAACAGCTGCTCGCTGCCGGGCAGGGCCGCCAGGCGGCGGAACACCAGCACGTCGTACCAGGAGGTGTAGTCGTAATGCGAGGGCAGCTGGTTGTTCAGCAGGTCGGACACATGCAGGTCCACCAGCTGGCCGCCGGTCCAGGCCTGCAGTGCCGTCTGCACGGCGGCCGCCTGGGTTTCGAACTCGCGGCGGCCATAGCCGACCCAGATGAAACCCTGCTCGGGCAGCCGTTCCGGCAGGGCCTGCAGCTCGCTGAAGCGCTCGCCCTGGATGTGGAAGATGCGCATCAGCCCTTCTTGAGCAGGCGCGCGGCTTCCAGCGCGAAGTAGCTCAGCACGCCGTCGGCGCCGGCGCGCTTGAAGGCCAGCAGCGCTTCCATCATCACCGCGTCATGGTCCAGCCAGCCGTTGGCGGCCGCTGCCTTCAGCATCGCGTACTCGCCGCTCACCTGGTAGGCGAAGGTGGGCACGCGGAACTCGTCCTTGACGCGGCGCACGATGTCCAGATACGGCATGCCGGGCTTGACCATCACCATGTCGGCGCCCTCGGCCAGGTCCAGCCCGACCTCGCGCAGCGCCTCGTCGCTGTTGCCCGGGTCCATCTGATAGGTCTTCTTGTCGGCCTTGCCCAGATTGGCCCGCGAGCCCACCGCGTCGCGGAAGGGGCCGTAGAAGGCGCTGGCGTACTTGGCGCTGTAGGCCATGATGCGGGTGTGAATGTGGCCGGCCTCCTCCAGCGCGTTGCGGATCGCGCCGATGCGGCCGTCCATCATGTCGCTGGGCGCGACGATGTCGACGCCGGCCTGCGCCTGCACCAGGGCCTGGCGGGCCAGGATCTCGACCGTGCGATCGTTGATGATGTAGCCCTGGTCGTCCAGCACGCCGTCCTGGCCATGGCTGGTGAAGGGGTCCAGCGCCACGTCGGTCAGGATGCCCAACTGCGGCACCCGCTCCTTCAGCGCGCGCACCACGCGCGGCACCAGGCCGTCGGGGTTGGTGGCTTCCTGGCCGTCGGGCGTCTTCAGCGCCGGGGCTATCACGGGGAACAGCGCCAGCACCGGAATGCCTAATGCGACGCATTCCTCCGCGACCGGGATCAGTCGATCCAGGCTCAGGCGCGACACGCCCGGCATCGAGGGCACGGCCTCGACCTTGTCCACGCCCTCGTGCACGAACACCGGCAGGATCAGGTCGTGGGCCGTGAGCGCATGCTCGCGCACCAATGCACGGGTGAAGGCGTCGCGGCGCAGGCGGCGCGGGCGGCTGGCGGGGAAGGGGGCCGGCAGGGCGGCTGGGCGAGAGGCGCGGGACGACAAGGCGGGACTCCGTGAATGAGGGGGTGCGGGCGGGCGATCGTGCAATCTGCCCAGTCTACGCATCATCCCGTAGAGACGCGGCCGCGAGCCCTCTGGTAAACTTGTCCCCGGATGATAGCCGCAAGGTGGTCGTCCCCTGCTTTTCCTCCCTGAGCAGGAGCCTTGACGTGATGACAGCGAAAAGGCTTTCCAACCCCGGCTCCATGCCGGGGTTTTTTTATGCCCTGCTGGCGGGCAGCGGCATGAGCTCGATCGGCATCGGGCCGAGGTCGACACATGGTGCAACCGGCCGCCGCGGGGCGGGGCCGCATAATGCCCCGATGCTCTGGATCAAAGCCTTTCACATCGTCTTCGTGGCCGCCTGGTTCGCCGGCCTGTTCTACATGCCGCGCATCTTCGTCAACCTGGCGATGGTGCCCGCCGACAGCCATGCCGAGCGCGAGCGCCTGCTGCTGATGGGGCACAAGCTCTACCGCTTCATGAGCATCCTGATGATCCCCGCGCTGCTGCTGGGCCTGTGGCTGTGGATGGCGAACTTCCAGGGCTTCAACCGCGGCTGGCTGCATGCCAAGCTGGCCCTGGTGGTGCTGGCCATCGGCTACCACCACATGTGCCGTGCGCACCTGCGCCGCTTCGAGCAGATGGCCAACAAGCGCAGCCATCGCTGGTTCCGTGTGTTCAACGAGATGTCGGTGCTGATCTTCGCGGCCATCGTGATCCTGGTGGTGGTCAAGCCCTTCTGAGCATGGGGTGGCTGCCTCCCACCCTGCCGCGCCGGCGCAGCTCGGCCACCCTGCTGGCCCTGGCCTATGCGGGCCTGGTGGTCTACGCCAGTCTCTATCCCTTCGGCCCCTGGGCCTGGCCGCCGGGCATGGCGGGGCGCGACCTGCTGGGCCTGCCCTGGCCCAAGTACTGGGGCGGCCTCGACGTGCAGGCCAATCTGCTCGGCTATCTGCCGCTCGGGCTGCTGGTGTTTGCGGCTGCGGTGCGCAGCGGCCGCGGCCTGATCGCGGCCCTGCTGCTGGGTATGACGCTGCCGCCGCTGCTGTCCTTCGTGATGGAGAGCCTGCAGTACTTTCTGCCGCGGCGCGTGCCCTCGCTGGTCGACTGGTGGATCAACGCGGGCGGCGCGGCCCTGGGCGTGCTGCTGGGCCTGGTGCTGCACCTGGTCGGCGGCTTGACGCGCTGGCAGGCGCGGCGCGAGCATTGGTTCGTGCCGCACAGCGCCGGCGCGCTGGCGCTGCTGGCGCTGTGGCCGGTGGGCCTGCTGGCACCGGCCCCGGTGCCGCTGGGGCTGGGCCAGGTGCTGCCGCGCCTGCGCGAGCTGGCCGCCAGCCTGCTGGAGGACACGCCCTGGGACCTGCAATGGGAGCCGGGGCCGCAGATGCTGGCGGCCCCGCTGCCGCCTGGGCTGGAGGGCATCGCGATCGCGCTGGGCCTGATGGCGCCCTGTCTGCTGGTCCTGTCGGTGGCGCGGCCGGGCTGGCAGCGCCTGGCCCTGGTGTTCGGCGCCGCGGCGCTGGGGATTCTCGGCACCACCCTGTCGACCGCGCTGAACTTCGGGCCCCAGCATGCCTGGGCCTGGCTGACGCTGAGCAGCTGGCCGGGGCTGGCGCTGGGCCTGGGCCTGGCCTGCATCATGTGCGCCTTTTCTCGCCGCACCTGCGCGGCCTGGGGCCTGCTGGTGCTGTGCGCGCTGATCGCGCTGGTCAGCGAGGCGCCGTCCGATCCCTATATGGCGCAGCGCCTGCAGACCTGGGAGCTGGGGCGGTTCATCAGCTTTTACGGCCTGGCCCAGTGGGTGGGCTGGCTCTGGCCCTTTGCGGTGCTGGGCTGGCTGCTGACGCTGCTGACGGCCCGGCCGGAGCGCTGAGCCGGAGCAGGAAAAAGGGCGGCGCCGCGTGCCGCCCGGGGTGCCTTGCGCTCAGGACTTCAGGAAGGCCAGCAGGTCCTCGTTGAGCTTGTCCTTGTGGGTGTCGGCAAGGCCGTGCGGCGCGCCGGGATAGATCACCAGCTTGGCGTTCTTCACCAGCTTGGCCGAGGCCAGCGCGGCGGCGCCGATCGGCACGATCTGGTCGTCGTCGCCATGCAGGATCAGCGTGGGGATGTCGAACTTCTTCAGGTCCTCGGTGAAGTCGGTTTCCGAGAAGGCCTTGATGCAGTCGTAGGTGGCCTTGTGGCCGCCCATCATGCCCTGCATCCAGAACGAGTCGATGATGCCCTGCGAGGGCTTGGCGCCGGGGCGGTTGTAGCCGAAGAAGGGACCGGAGGCGATGTCCTTGTAGAGCTGGGCACGGTTGGCGCGCTCACCGGCGCGGATGCCGTCGAACACCTCGAGCGGCAGGCCGCCGGGGTTGGCCGCGGTCTTCAGCATCAGCGGCGGCACGGCCGAGATCAGGCCGGCCTTGGCGACGCGCTTGCTGCCGTGGCGGCCGATGTAGCGGGCCACCTCGCCGCCGCCGGTGGAGAAGCCGAACATCGCGGCGCCCTTGATGTCCAGCTGGTCCATCAGCGTCGCCAGGTCGTCGGCATAGGTGTTCATCTCATGCCCGCCCCAGGGCTGGCTGGAACGGCCGTGGCCGCGGCGGTCATGCGCGATCACGCGATAGCCGCGCTCGGCCAGGAACAGCATCTGCGATTCCCAGCTGTCGCTGGAGAGCGGCCAGCCATGGCTGAAGACCACGGGCTGGCCGGAGCCCCAGTCCTTGTAGTAGATCTGCGTGCCGTCCTTGGTGGTGATGTAGCTGCTCATGTTCTTCCTTCCTTGGGTGGTGGGAGTGGCGGCCTCGGCGGCCGGATTGGCTGCCATCAGGCCCAGGCCGGCAGCGGCGCCGCCGACCAGCAGGCCGCGGCGGGCCGGGCTGACTTCGTCGTGAGGGGACATGGAACTTCCTTTCTGATTGCACGGGAGACTCGTGCCGGCAGCGTAGGCCGGGACGGCGGCGGCGATAAGCCGCCGAAGGAGCGGGGCGCGCCTCGCCCATATGGGCAGGGTCGGACTCAGCCCAGCGCGCTCCATGCCGGGTGGCGGTGGGCGGGCGATCTCTTCGGGGCGGTTGCGGGCGCCGGTTCAGGCCCTGTTTCGGGCCGCCGCATGCGGCGTCGGCGGTCCGTGACGCCTGCGCGCTCCCGCCGGGGCGGCCCGCGGCCATCCGAGACCCTGCGGTGTCGGGAATCTTCTATGTTTCCATTTTTCTGGTAGAGTGAATCAATGAACCAGGATCAGGTCATTGCCGCATTGGGCGCGCTCGCGCATCCCGTCCGCCTGCAGGTGTTTCGAGCGCTTGTGGTTTCGGGTCCCGATGGGCTGACGCCTGGTGTCATGCAGGAGGGGCTGGGCATTCCCGGCACCACCCTGTCCTTTCATCTCAAGGAGCTGGCGAATGCGGGCTTGGTGACCACGGAGCGCGCCAGCCGGAACCTGGTCTACCGCGCCGCCTACGCCCAGATGAACGCCGTCGTCGGCTTCCTCACCGAGAACTGCTGCCAGGGCGCGGACTGTGCGGTGCCCCGCAGCGCTGCCGCTTGCGCTTGTTAAGCCCAGTTCCACCGACCCTCCACCGACCCTCCCAAGGAGCGAGCCATGAAGCGATTCCACGTCCATGCCCATGTCGAGGATCTGCAGGCCAGCATTGCCTTCTACTCGAAGATGTTCGGCGCGCCGCCGACCCGGGTCGAGAGCGACTACGCCAAATGGATGCTCGAGGACCCGCGGCTGAACTTCGCGATCTCGAGCCGCGGCGGCGCGCCGGGCGTCGATCACCTGGGCTTCCAGGCCGAGACCGAGCAGGAGCTGGCCGAGCTGAAGGCGCGCGCCGAGGCGGCCGACACGGCCCTGCTCGACGAGGGCGAAACCAGCTGCTGCTATGCGCGCAGCGAGAAACATTGGGTGACCGACCCCCAGGGCATCGCCTGGGAGCATTACCGCACGCTGGACAGCATCCCCGTCTTCGGCGAGCGCCATGTGGAGGCAACGGCGGCAGTGGCGGCAGCGGCGCCCGCGCAGGCCGCGGCCTGCTGTGCGCCGCGGGCCCCCCAAGGCAAGCCGGTCGCGATCGCGATCAAGTCCTCCTCCTCCTGCTGCTGAGAGCCCGCCATGACCGAGAAGACCTACAACGTCCTGTTCATCTGCACCGGCAATTCGGCCCGCTCCATCATGGCCGAGGCGCTGATGAACCATCTGGGCAGCGGGCGCTTCAGGGCCTGGTCGGCCGGGAGCCAGCCCAAGGAGGCCGTGAACCCGCTGGCGCTGCAGACGCTTGCCGAGCTGAGGGTGCCGGCGCAGGGGCTTGCCAGCAAGAGCTGGAACCTGTTTGCCGGGCCGGACGCGCCGAAGTTCGACTTCGTGTTCACCGTCTGCGACGACGCCGCGGGTGAGGTCTGCCCGGTCTGGCCGGGACAGCCGGTAAGCGCCCACTGGGGCATCCCCGATCCGGCGGTCGTCGAAGGCAAGGGCGAACAGCAGGCCCAGGCATTCCGGGATGCGTTTGTGACGCTCAAGCGGCGCGTCGAACTGCTGCTGGCCCTGCCCATCGAATCCCTGGCGCATCTTTCCCTGCAGCAGCAGGTGGCGCGGATCGGCCGGCAAGACGCTCGACAGCACGCGACCCATGTGCTGATTCTGTGCACCCACAACTCCGCGCGCAGCGTGCTGGCCGAAGGCATGCTCAACCACCTGGCCGCCCGCCACGGGCGCAGCGTGCGAGCCTACAGCGCCGGCAGCCAGCCCAGCGGCCGGATCAACCCGTTCGCGCTGGAGGCCCTGCAGAACGCCGGCATCGACACAGCGGGTTTGCGCAGCAAGAGCTGGGACGAGTTCAGCCACGACGGCGCCCCGCCCATCCACCTGGTCATCACGGTCTGCGACAGCGCGGCGGCCGAAGCCTGTCCGGTGTTCTTTGGCGGCGGCGCCCAGCCCCTGAAAACCCATTGGGGCTATCCGGACCCGTCGAATGCCGAGGGCGGCGACGAGGGCAGGCGGCGTGCCTTCGAGCTGACCCGGCAGGCGCTCGGCTATCGCATGCTGCAACTTCTCGAACTCGTGGAAGTGGAAAACTTCCAGGCGATGGCGGCCCGCTCCGACACCAGACCCTCGATCCAGGCGGTCATCGACCGCATCGGGCGGAGTTGAGCATGGTCCATGGTGCAGCGCGGCGCTGCTTCGCCGAACTCCTGGGCACGGCCCTGCTGCTGACCGTCGTGATCGGCTCGGGCATCATGGCCGAACGCCTGTCCCAGGGCAATATCGCCCTGGCGCTGCTGGCCAACACCCTGGCGACGGTCGGCGGCCTGTATGTCCTGATCGAGATGTTCGGGCCGATCAGCGGCGCCCATTTCAATCCGGCGGTCAGTGCCGTGATGGCTTGGCGCGGCGAATTGCCCGGCCGCATGCTGCTGGCCTATGTGCCCGTGCAGCTGATCGGAGCCATGCTGGGCGCCTGGCTGGCCCACGCGATGTTCGAGATGTCCGTGTTCCAGCTCTCATCCAAGGTCCGCGGCGGCACGGGCCAATGGCTGGCGGAGGCCGTGGCGACCGCGGGCCTGCTGCTGGTGATACTGCGCGCGCCGGCCGGCCGGGCCGCCCCCATGGTGGCCGCCTATATCGGCGCGGCCTACTGGTTCACCGCCTCGACCTCGTTTGCCAATCCCGCGGCCGCCTTCGGCCGCATGTTCAGCGACAGCTTTGCCGGCATCGCCCCGGCCAGCGTCATGGCTTTCGTGGCCGCGCAACTGGCGGGAGCCGCGGTGGCGCTCGCCCTTGACGGGATGCTGAGCCCGGACCGTCGGGAGCGCGGCCCAGGCGCGGCGCTGAACCATCGATCCGCAAGGGCACCGAAGGTCTGAGGCGATGCCGGCGGGCCGTTCCCGCCGCCCCGCCGCCGTGTCGAGGAACCGCTGACGGCTCAAGCGCCGCTCGAGCACCGCTCAAGGGCCGCTCAAGGATCGATCACCCCGGACGCTGCGAGCGCCAATGCGGCGCCGCAATCACCAGTTCTGATTCCACCGCAGCGACAGCAGCCAGCTGCGCCCCGGCGCGGGCTCGAAGAAGCGGCCGTTGCCCTCGTTGACGATCACGCTGCTGACGTAGTCGCGGTCGGCGAGGTTGTCGATGCGGCCCAGCAGCTCCAGCCGGCCGGGGCCTAGCCGGGCCTGCCAGCGCGCGCGCAGGCTGACGAGGCCGTAGCCGGCCGCGGCATCGCTGTTCATGTCATTGACCGGCTGGCGACCCTGGCCGCGGCCCTCCAGCGCCAGCTCGGTGCCGGCGGCCACGGCCCAGGCCAGCTCGGCATAGGCGCCGCGCGAGATGGTGCCGGCGATGCGCCGGCCCGGCGCGACGAGCAGGGTCGGCGTGCTGCAGGGCGCGGCGGCGCAGACGCTGAAGCCGTCGCGGTAGCGCGCGTCCAGCCAGCTCAGCGCGAACTGGCCGCGCCAGTCGCGCGCCAGCTGCCAGCGGCCCTCCAGCTCGGCGCCCTCGCGCCGCGTGCGGCCGACATTGCGGTAGCTGGCGCGTCCGCCGCTGTTGCTGGCCACCGCGATCTCGTTGCGGCTGTCGGCCTGGAACAGCGCGGCATCCAGCGCGAAGTCCGGGCCCGGCCGCCACTTGGCGCCCAGCTCGGCCTGGCGGCTGGTCTGGGCGCGCAGGCCCTGGTTGAAGCCGGCCTGGCCGTCGTTGCGGTAGGCCAGCTCGCCCTGGGTCGGCGACTCGAAGCCGCGGCCCAGGCTCAGGTAGGTGTTGAGCGTGGGCAGGGTGCGCCATTGCAGCGCGGCGAAGGGATTGGTGTAGCTGTAGCGCTTGCTGCCGGAGTCGTCCGGGTTGGCGCCCACCACGTAGCGGTCGCGCACCTTGAACTCGGTCTCGCCGCTGCGCAGGCCCAGGCTCATCTGCCAGCTCGCTGCCAGATCCACATCGGCCTGGGCATAGGCGTCGCGCCCGCCCAGGCGGTTGCGCTCGTTGCGGCGCAGCCGGCCGGTGACGCCCAAGAGCTGCTCGGCGCCGCTGCCGCTGAAGTTCTCGTAGCCGCGCCGGTCCTCGTCGCTGTCGTCCAGCGCGAAGCCCAGCACCAGGCGGGCGCGGCGCTCGTCGCTCAGGGGCCAAAGCCAGACCAGGCGGCCGTCGACGCCGTAGTAGTCGCGCTCGAAGGCGATCACGCCGCCGGGCTGGCGCACATTGGCCTGGGTGGCCACCGGGATCGATTGCCACTGCCGCACCTCGCGCCGGCCGACATGGGTGCTGAGCAGCAGCTGCTGCAGCGGGCCGGCGCTGCCGTCGAAGCGGTGCCGCCAGCTGGCGCCGAGCTGGCGCTGGCGCGTGCTCTTGCGGGTGTTGAAGCGATCCGGCTCGCCGGGTTCCTCCTGCGGCAGCGCGACGCCGGTGGTCTGCTGCGGGTCGGCCGTCAGCTGGGCGCGCGTCAGGCCCAGCGGGTCCTGGGCCGGCTGGTCCACCGCATTGAGGATCAGGACGACGCGGTCCCGCGCGCCGTCCCAGGCCAGGCGCAGGTTGGCCAGGTCGCGCCGGCTGGCGCTCTGGCGCCGGAAGCCGTCGGTCTCGAAGCTGGAGAGCTGGGCGCGCAGGCTGAAGGGCAGGGCTTCGCCGGCCGGCAGCTCCAGCCCCAGGCGCCACTGGCGCTGGCCATTGCTGGCGAAGTCGCTGTCCAGCAGCAGGCGGCGCTCGGTGGGCGCGGCGCTGTGCAGCAGGATGGCGCCGCCCGAGCTGTTGCCATAGAGCGCCGAGAAGGGGCCGCGCAGCACCTCGACGCGCTGCGCGCCGGCCAGGTCGAAATGCGAGACCTGACCCTGGCCGTCGGGGCCGCTGGCGGGGATGCCGTCGCTGTACAGGCGCAGGCCGCGCACGCCGAAGGTGGCGCGCGCACCGAAGCCGCGCGAGCTGAGCTGCAGGTCCTGCGCGTAGTTGTAGCGCTGGTTCGCCACGATGCCGGGCAGGCGCTGCAGGCTTTCGCTCAGGTTGACCATCGGGCCGGCGTTGCGCAGCTGTTCGGCATCCACCACGCTGGCCGCGTAGGGCGTGTCGAACAGGCGCTGCTCGGCGCCGCTGCGGTCCAGCACCACGCGCTCCAGCGTGGTGGTCTGGGCCTGCGCGCCGGCACCGGCCAGCAGCAGCAAGACCGCCAGCTCAGTCGGGCGCGTGCGCATCGATGCGGATCGAGGCATACCAGGCGGCCAGATTGGCGATGTCGGCGTCGGACAGCGGCCTGGCCATCACGGCCATCACCTCGTGGCGGCGCGCGCCGCTGCGATAGGCCTTCAGCTGCGTGCTCAGGTAGAGCGCGTTCTGGCCGGCCAGATGCGGCGCGTCGGGCGCGCTGGCCAGCCCGACGGGGCCGTGGCAGACGGCGCAGGCCTGCTGCGCCCTGGCGCGGCCGGCGGCGAGGTCCTGCGCGAGGCTCGGCAGGGCGGCGAGGAGAAGCAAGGAAAACAGGATGGGGCGCATGGTCTGATGTTGACGAGAAAAGGGCCCGCCGTTCGGCGGGCCCGGTTCGCGCTCAGGGCGCAGAATAACTGACGCGGTAGAGCGCACCGGCGAAGTCGTCGCTGATCAGCAGCGAACCGTCCTTCATCACCGCCACATCGACCGGGCGGCCGCGGTAGATGCCGTTCTCGTCCAGCCAGCCCTCGGCGAAGACCTCGGTCTTGTCGGCCGTGCCGTCGGCCTTCAGCGAGGTGAACAGCACCTGGGCGCCGACCGGCTTCGTGCGGTTCCAGGAGCCATGCTGGGCCGAGAAGAAGCCGCCCTGGTACCGGGCCGGGAACTGCTTGCCGGTGTAGAAGCTCATGCCCAGATCGGCCGCATGGGCCACCGTGTAGACCTGCGGGTCGGTGATGTTGGCGGGCAGCGGGTCCCTGTCGTAGCCATGCTCGGTGATGCGGGTCTTGCCCTGGCGCCAGGGGTAGCCGAAGAACTGGCCGGCCTTGGTGATGCGGTTGATCTCGCCGTTCGGGATGTCGTCGCCCATGCCGTCGGTCTGGTTGTCGGTGAACCAGAGCGTGCCGTCCTTGGGGTTGAAGTCATGGCCGACCGAGTTGCGGATGCCGGTGGCATAGACCTCGCGCTTGCTGCCGTCGAAGGCGTTCATGCGCACCATGCCGCCGATGCCCCATTCGTTGAAGAGCTTGAGCTTGTCGCGCGGCGGCACGTTGAAGGGCTGGCCCAGCGACACGTAGAGCAGGCCGTCCGGCCCGATGCGGCAGACCCGCGCGCCATGGTTGAAGCTCTCCTCCTCGGGCGGGATCAGCTTGCCCTGGCCGACGACCTCGATCACCGCCACGTCCGGGCCCTCGTAGAAGAACTCGGCGGCCGGGAAGTTCAAGACGCGGTTGTGCTCGGCCACGATCAGGAAGCCGTCCTTGGTCCAGCACACGCCGTTCGGATTGCTGAACTTCAAGGAGGGCGCGAAGCTCTTCACCTCGTCCGCGACGCCGTCGCTGTTGCGGTCGGTGACGGCCCAGACCGTGGTCTTGCGCGTGCCGACGAACAGCATATTGGTGCTGGGCGCGACGGCCATGTGACGCGCGTCCGGCACCACCGCGTAGAGCTCGATCCTGAAGCCCGGCGGCAGCTTGATGCGCTTCAGGTTCTCCCGGATCGCATCGGCATTGCGGCCGGTCTGCGGCACCTGCGGGATGTTGAGGTCGGTGGTGGCGACCTTGAACTGCTTGAGCTTGTCGATATTGGGCTGGGCCAGGGCCGTGGTGGCGAGCAGGGCCAGTGCGGCGGCCGCCGTGAGCTTGATGGGCATGGTGTGTCGTCTCCTGTGTGATCGATCAGGGATCGTGCCGCGGTGTCAGGCCCGCGGCGCGGAGCATGTTGCAAGCGGCATACCAGGCCGTCCATCCCCTCGATCGACCGCCGCGCCTGTGCAGGATTGGCACAAGACCGGCGCAGGCGTCCAGATTCTGTGCAATTGCCGCGCCGCGCCGGCGCTGCTAGCGTGGGCCCCAGAGCCGGCAGATGTGCATCCAGCAGCGACCGGCCGAGCAGGAGACATCGGATGGGGATGATGGTGACAACCATGGCCGACAGCCAGGAGCGTCGGCTGGCGCATGCCCGGGCCCTGCGGGCCCGCGGATCGGCCCTGCCGCCCGAGGGCATGCCGCCGGACTGGATCCTCGACAGCTGGGCCCGCTGCGCGCGCGCCGGCCTGGCGGTGGACGGCATGCCGGCGCGCCAGGTGGTGGACGGTGCCGAGCTGGCGCGCCGGCGCGAGCGCGCGGCCCTGGTGCGGCGCCTGGCCCAGGGCGAGCTGGAGACGCTGGCGCAGCAGATCGCCGGCTCCAATTTCCTGCTGGCCTTTGCCGACCCCGAGGGCGTGATCCTCGACCTCTATGCGGACAACCGCTTTGCGATGAGCGAGGGCGATGCCGGCATCCTGGCCGGCAGCTGCTGGAGCGAGGCCCTGTGCGGCACCAACGGCCTGGGCACGGCCCTGGCCACCGGCGCGCCGGTGGCGGTCAGCGGGCTGGAGCATTACTTCCTGAAGCTGGGCGAGATCTCCTGCACTGCCGCGCCGGTGCACGACGCGCGGGGCGAGGTGGTCGGCGTTCTCGATGCCTCGTCCTACTATGCCGCGCGCCAGCAGCACACGCTGGCCCTGGTGAAGATGGCGGCCACACAGATCGAGAACGGCCTGCTGATGCAGCAGATGCGTGCGCACCTGGTCCTGTCGATCCATCCGCGCGCCGAGTTCCTGGCCACGCTCGGCGCGGGGCTGCTGGCCTTCGATGGGCAGGGGCGGCTGCTGGCGCTGAACCAGCGCGGCGCGGTGCTGCTGGCGGGCCTGGAGGCGCGGCGCGGCGTCACGCGCTTCGAGGAGCTGTTCGGCGAGCCCTTCGAGCATGTGCTGGCGCGGCTGCATCGGCAGCAGGATGTGCCGCTGCGCGACGCGCTGGGCAGCTCGCTGCTGGCGCGCGTGCTGACGCGGCCCGCGCCGGCGCAGCCGCGCGCCGGCATGTCCCGGCTGGCGGCGCCGGCGCCGGGCATGCTGGCCGAGGACGCCGCGGTGGCCGAGGCCTGCCGGCTGGTGCGCGCCGCCGTGGGGCTGAGAGTGCCCGTCCTGATCCAGGGCGAGACCGGCTGCGGCAAGGAGCTGCTGGCGCGCCATGCCCATGAGCGCAGCGGGCGTTCGGGCGAATTCGTCGCGGTCAATTGCGGCGCGCTGCCGGCCGAGCTGTTCGAGGCCGAGCTGTTCGGCTATGTGGGCGGCGCCTTCACCGGCGCGCGCCGCGAGGGCAGCCCGGGCCTGATCGCCGGCGCCGACGGCGGCACGTTGCTGCTGGACGAGGTGGGCGAGCTGCCGCTGCATCTGCAGGCCGCGCTGCTGCGCTTCCTGGACGACCAGCTGCTGCGCCCGGTCGGCGGCACCGCGGCGCGCCAGGTCGATGTGCAGCTGCTGGCGGCCAGCCATGTGGACCTGGAGGCCGAGGTGGCGGCACGGCGCTTCCGCGAGGACCTGCTGTACCGGCTCAATACCGTGAAGATCGCGCTGCCACCGCTGCGCGCGCGCAGCGACTTCGCGCGCGCGGTGCGCGGCGTGCTGGCGGGCCTGGATGCGCAGGTCGGCATCGAGGAGGAGGCGATGGCGCGGCTGGCGCGCCATGGCTGGCCGGGCAATTTCCGCGAGCTGCGCGCGGTGCTGACGCGCGCGCTGCTGAGCCGGCGGGGCCAGGTCTTGACCGAGGCCGATGTGGCGCTGCATCTGCCCGGCGCCAGCGCCGCCGCGGGCGCCGGCGGCTCGGCGCTGCAGCGCGGCAGCACGGCGCTGGTGCTGCGCGAGTTCGAGCGCTGCGGCCGCAGCGTCAGCCGCACCTCGCGCCAGCTGGGCATCTCGCGCACCACGGTCTACCGGCATCTGCGCGAGGCCGGGCAGCGGCCCGGCTAGGACCGCGGGGGCCTGGAGAACCAGAACACCGGCTGCCAGGCCCAGCCGCTCTCGGTGACCAGCGCGGCCAGCAGGGTCACCATGCCCTCGCCGTCGAAGCGGTCGCGCGCGCCGGGCGCCAGCGCCACGCGCCCGCCCCGCAGCAGGAGGCGCTGCGCGGCCAGGCGGGTCGGCTCGATCATGGTGGTCTGCACCACCCTCTGCCAGACCTGGCCGGCGCGCGGGCGGCTGGCGTCGAGCGCCGCGTCCGCGAGGCCGCCGCGCAGGCTGGCCTCGTCCTCATCCTCGGGCGCGGCGGCGTCGGCCGTCACCAGCTCGCGCACCTGGACGCGGCGCCGCCGGCCGTCCAGCATCAGCAGCGCCGCATGGGCGCGGCCCGCGGCCAGTCCCTGGTGCTCGATGCGCCAGCCGCCCTCGCCCTGCGGGCTCACCGCGACGGGCAGGCCGGCCTCGGCCAGCGAGCGCAGCCGCTGGGTCAGCAGGGCCGGCGTGACGGCCGCGGCGCCCGGCGCCGGCGCCAGACAGGTGGTCACCGTGCCGGCCCACAGCAGGAAGCCCAGGGTGAAGGCGATATGGACGAGCGTGTAGGCCAGGCCGAAGGGCCAGAACGGCGCCGGCCCGCGGGCGCCGGTTGGCGCGGGCGGCGCGGGCAGGTCCAGCGCGTGCAGGCGCGCCTGCAGCAGCGCCGGCGTGGCGGCGCGCAGCTCCAGCAGATCGGCGCCATGCAGCACGAGCTGCAGGGTGGCAGCGGGCAGCTCGCGCAGGACCAGGGCCAGCTGCTCGCGATAGCGGCCGGCGGCTTCGGCGTGCTCGAAACGCAGCAGGCGCAGCTCGCTGCCGTCGGCAAAGGCGGCGCTGCGCATCAGCAGGATGCCGCTGCCCTGCAGCGCCGCCGCGGGCGGCTCCTGGCCGGCCAGCGCGCCGGCGAACAGGCGCTGCTCGGACAGGCGCGGCGGCGGCGCGGCGCCTGCGCCGTGCTGCAGCGAACTGCCCCACATCAGCAGCAGGATCGGCAGCATCAGGACGCAGCCGAAGAGGCGCAGCATGACGCGGCGCGCGTCGCCGGGCCACAGCGCGGCCAGCAGGCCCAGTGCGGGCAGCAGGCCGCAGACGATCAGCTCCGGCGCGGCGGTCCGCAGACCCTGCAGCCAACGCCAGCCGGGCAGGGCGGCGCCGGCCAGCAGCAGAAAGCCGCAGGCCAGCGCGGCGACCGGTTTCAGCGCCGGGGTGCCGCTCACAGCGGGCGCTCCGCCAGTGCGCCCAGCGCATAGTCGCGGCCGCGGTTGTGGCGCGCATCGCCGCCTTCGATGCGGCCGGTCTGCACCCAGAAGCCGTCGCCGCCATTGCGCAGGGCCTGGACGCGGCGCAGCAGCACCGGCTGGGCCGGCGAGGTGTTGGCATGCAGGCCCGGCCCGGCGTTGTCGCTGAGCAGCAGATCATCGACGGTGGCGCGCCGCTGCAGTTGCAGGCCGGGCCCTGCAAAGCCGCGCACATGGCCGTTGTGAACGCGGACATCGGCGGCGGCGATGCGCAGGCCGATGGCCGCGGCGTTCGGTGCCGCGTCGCAGTCCGTGCCCGCGGGCCCGACGCTGCACAGCACCGGCCCGCGCAGGCTGAAGCCGTTCAGGTCCAGCTGCACGCCGGCGGCCTCGACCACCAGGCCCGCCCGTCCGGCCGGTACGCGCAGGTCTTCGGCCAAGCGGTAGCGGCCGGGCCGGCTCAGGCGCAGCGGGAAACCGCTCGACTCGGCCAGGGCCTGGGTGATGAGCCGGGGCTCGTCGCGCGGCGGCGCGCCGGCCCAGGTCGAGAGTGCGGCCAGGGCGGCCATGGCCAGCAGGGTGGCGAGCCAGCGGTGGCGGGGTGCGGCGTGCATGCGAGGTCCTTCCGGGCGCCGTGGCGGCGCGCTGGCGGGACTGTCGGCGGACGACGCTTCAGCGCCGTTTCGCCGGCATGCTCAGGCGGTTTCTTTTGTTGCCACCGGCCAGGCGCGCATCGCGGCGGTGGCGGTGGCCAGCAGGGCCTCGCGGCTGGCACCGTCCTTGGCCTGCATCGACATGCCCTGGTAGACGGTGATGTAGAAGCCGGCCAGCGCGGCGGTGTCGGTGTCGGGCGGCAGTTCGCCGTCGCGGATGCCCTGCGCGATACGCTCCCGCAGCGCCTCGTCGCCGGCCGCGCGGCGCTTGGCCAGGGCGGCCTGGATATGGGCCGAGGCCTCGGAGCAGTTGGTGGCGGCCATCACGACCATGCAGCCGCGCGGATGGCAGGGGCGGGTCAGTTCCTCGGCGGCTTCTTCCAGAAAGCGCTGGAGGGCGCGATGCGCCGTGGGTTCTTCCTGCAGCGCGCGGGGATAGCCGGCCGCCGGACCGAGCGCATAGCGCTCGATGGCCTCCAGGAACAGACGCTCCTTGTCGCCGAAGGCGGTGTAGAGGCTGGGGGCGGTGACGCCCATCGCGGCGGTCAGCTCGGCGATCGAGGCGGCCTCATAGCCGCGCTGCCAGAACACATGCATGGCACTCTCAAGCGCCTTGTCTCGGTCAAACGACAGCGGGCGACCGCGCGGCTTGCCAGCCTTGGGTGCTGCTATTTTCATAATGATCGATATTAAATGTCTTGACGCCGACTTGCAAGCCGGCTACATTGCCTTCACTTATCGTATCGATCATTACGAAATTACGACCGAGGCCTCAATCATGACATGCCTTGACCCTCTTGTTCGGCGTCGACGCATTAACCCACTCCTGCGCTCGGGGGCTTCGCCGCGCCCGGCCCGGGGCGGCCGCTGTTGACCCCATCGGAACGCGTGGGCTGAGGCTCTCGGCGCCGCGCTGACATCGTCATTCCAGTTCTCTTCACTGGGGATTTGCGCCCCCGTGTGGCAGCGCTTTGCTTGTCTTTTTTTTCAGGTCTCAGTCCTTCCGGAGTTCATCACCATGCAGCAAACATCCAACTCTGTTTCCTCAGCCGCCCCGCGCCGCCTCTGGGTGGCGGGCACGGCCCTGACGGCCCTGACGGCGATCTCCGCCGCGATCTTCGGCCTGCAAAGCGCCGAGGCCGATGCCCCGCCGGCCGCGCCCCAGGCGACGCCGGTGTCGGCCGCGGTGGTGCAGGCCTTGGAGGTCTCGACCTGGGACGAGTTCTCCGGCCGCCTGGAGGCGGTGGAGCGCGTCGAACTGCGCCCGCGCGTGCCCGGCACCGTGCATGCCGCGCATTTCCGCGAGGGCGCGCTGGTCAGGCAGGGCGATCTGCTGATCACGATCGACCCGGCCCCCTATGCGGCCGAGGCCGAGCGCGCCGAGGCCCAGGTGGCCGCGGCCCAGGCCCGCGCGGTCAATGCCAAGACCGAGCTGGCGCGCGCCCAACGCCTGCTGGCCGAGCAGGCGATCGCGCAACGCGAGTTCGACGAGCGCAGCAATGGCCAGCGCGAGGCCGAGGCCAATCTGCGCGCCGCCCAGGCCGGCCTGCAGGCCGCCAGGCTGAACCTCTCCTACACCCAGGTGCGCGCCCCGGTCTCGGGCCGCGTCGGCAAGCTGGAGATCACGGTGGGCAACCAGGTGGCCGCCGGCCCCGGCGCGCCGCTGCTGACCACCCTGGTGTCGGTCAGCCCGATCTACGCCAGCTTCGATGCCGACGAGCAGGTCATCGCCCGTGCCCTGGCCGAGCGCAGCAAGCTGGAGCGCATCCCGGTGCAGATGGGCACGATGGCCCAGGACGGCACGCCGCTGGAGGGCCGCCTGCAGCTGATCGACAACCAGATCAATGCCAAGAGCGGCACGGTGCGCGTGCGTGCCCAGTTCGACAACAAGGATGGGCAACTGATGCCCGGCCAGTTCGCCCGCGTGCGCATGGGCGCGCCGAGCAAGACCCAGGCCCTGCTGGTCAACGAGCGCGCGGTCGGCACCGACCAGAGCAAGCGCTTCGTGATGGTGGTGGGCGAGGGCAACAAGGCCGAGTACCGCGAGGTGCAGCTGGGCGCGCCGGTCGGCGGCCTGCGCATCGTCACCGCGGGCCTGAAGCCCAACGAGCGCATCGTCGTCAACGGCCTGCAGCGGGTGCGCCCCGGCGCCCTGCTGGAGCCCAAGCTGGTCGCGATGGACGCCAAGCCCGAAGTGCAGGCCGCCAAGGCCGCCGCGGCGCAGAAGAAAAGCTAATCACGACGGAAGCCGCTCCGGAGTACCGCTATGAATCTCTCAAAATTCTTTATTGACCGCCCGATCTTCGCCGGCGTCATCTCCATCCTGATGGTGCTGGCCGGCCTGATCGCGGTGCGCGGCCTGCCGATCTCGGAGTATCCCGAGGTGGTGCCGCCCCAGGTGGTGATACGCGCCAACTATCCCGGCGCGAATCCCAAGGTGATCGCCGAGACCGTGGCCACGCCGCTGGAGGAAGCGATCAACGGCGTCGAGGGCATGCTCTACATGGGCAGCCAGGCGACGACCGACGGCCTGATGACCCTGACCGTCACCTTCAAGCTCGGCACCGACCCGGACAAGGCCCAGCAACTGGTGCAGAACCGCGTCAGCCAGGCCGAGCCGCGCCTGCCCGAGGAGGTCAAGCGCCTGGGCGTGACGACGATCAAGAGCTCGCCCGACCTGACCATGGTCGTGCACTTGCTGTCGCCGAGCGGCCGCTACGACATGACCTATCTGCGCAACTACGCGGTACTCAATGTCAAGGATCGGCTGGCGCGCCTGCAGGGCGTCGGCGACGTGCAGCTGTTCGGCTCGGGCGACTACGCGATGCGCGTCTGGCTCGACCCGCAGAAGGTGGCCCAGCATGGCCTGTCGGCCAACGACGTGGTGGCCGCGATCCGCAGCCAGAACATCCAGGCCGCGGCCGGCGTCGTCGGCGCCTCGCCGGGCCTGCAGGGGGTGGACCTGCAGCTCTCGATCAATGCCCAGGGGCGGCTGCAGAGCGAAGAGGAATTCGGCGACATCATCGTCAAGACCGATGCCAGCGGCGCCGTGACCCGTCTGCGCGACCTCGGCCGCCTGGAGCTGGGCGCCGCCGGCTATGCGCTGCGCTCGCTCTTGGACAACAAGGACGCGGTCGCGGTGCCGATCTTCGCGGCCCCGGGTTCCAATGCGATCGAGATCTCCAACCAGGTGCGCGCCACCATGGCCGAGATCAAGCAGTACATGCCCGAGGGCGTGGACTACAGCATCGTCTACGACCCGACCCAGTTCGTGCGCGCCTCGATCGAGTCGGTGGTGCACACCCTGCTGGAGGCCGTGGCCCTGGTGGTGCTGGTCGTGATCCTGTTCCTGCAGACCTGGCGCGCATCGATCATCCCGCTGCTGGCCGTGCCGGTGTCGGTGGTGGGCACGTTTGCCGTCATGCATGTGTTCGGCTTCTCGATCAATGCGCTGAGCCTGTTCGGCCTGGTGCTGGCGATCGGCATCGTCGTCGACGACGCCATCGTGGTGGTGGAGAACGTCGAGCGCAATATCGAGGCGGGGCTGACGCCTAGAGAGGCCACCTACCGCGCGATGCGCGAAGTGTCGGGCCCCATCATCGCGATCGCGCTGGTGCTGGTGGCGGTGTTCGTGCCGCTGGCCTTCATCACCGGCCTGACCGGCCAGTTCTACCGCCAGTTCGCGCTGACCATCGCGATCTCGACCGTGATCTCGGCGATCAACTCGCTGACCCTGTCGCCCGCGCTGGCCGCGATGCTGCTGAAGAGCCATGACGCGCCCAAGGACGCGCTGACCCGCGGCATGGACAAGATCTTCGGCCGCTTCTTCCGCGCCTTCAATCGCGTCTTCAAGCGCGGCTCCGAGGCCTATGGCGGCGGCGTGCAGCGCGCCATCGGCCGCAAGATCGTGATGCTGGCGCTGTACGGCGGCCTGGTCGCGCTGACCCTGGGCCTGTTCAAGGCCGTGCCCGGCGGCTTCGTGCCGGCGCAGGACAAGCAGTACCTGATCGGCTTCGCCCAGCTGCCCGACGGCGCCACCCTGGACCGCACCGAGGACGTGATCCGCCGCATGAGCGAGATCGCGCTGAAGACGCCCGGCGTCGAGCATGCGGTGGCCTTCCCCGGCCTGTCGATCAACGGCTTCACCAACAGCTCCAACTCGGGCATCGTGTTCACGCCGCTGAAGCCCTTCGACGAGCGCACCGGCAAGGGCCTGTCGGCCGGCGAGATCGCGGGCAATCTGAACGCCCAGTTCGGCCAGATCCAGGACGCCTTCGTCGTGATGTTCCCGCCCCCGCCGGTGCAGGGCCTGGGCACCACCGGCGGCTTCAAGCTGCAGCTGGAGGACCGCGGCGGCCTGGGTTACGCGGCGCTGGACCAGGCGGTCAAGGCCTTCATGGCCAAGGCCTACCAGACGCCCGAACTGGCCGGCATGTTCACCAGCTACCAGGTCAACGTGCCCCAGCTCTATGCCGACATCGACCGCACCAAGGCGCGCCAGCTGGGCGTCGCGGTGACCGACGTGTTCGACACCATGCAGATCTACCTGGGCAGCCTGTATGTGAACGACTTCAACAAGTTCGGCCGCACCTACTCGGTGCGGGTGCAGGCGGATGCGCAGTACCGCGCCCGTGCCGAGGACGTGGGCCAGCTGAAGGTGCGCTCCAGCACCGGCGAGATGGTGCCGCTGTCGGCCCTGATGAAGATCGAGCATGCGGTGGGCCCGGAGCGTGCGATGCGCTACAACGGCTTCCTGTCGGCCGACATCAACGGCGGCCCGGCCCCGGGCTACAGCTCGGGCCAGGCGCAGGACGCGATCAAGCGCATCGCCGCCGAGACCCTGCCGCCCGGCATCAGCTATGAATGGACCGAGCTGACCTACCAGGAGATCCTGGCCGGCAATTCCGCCACCTGGATCTTCCCGCTGGCCATCCTCTTGGTGTTCCTGGTGCTGGCCGCGCAGTACGAAAGCCTGACCCTGCCGCTGGCCATCCTCTTGATCGTGCCGATGGGCCTGCTGTCCGCGATGACCGGCGTCTGGCTCTCGGGCGGGGACAACAATGTCTTCACCCAGATCGGCCTGATGGTGCTGGTGGGGCTCTCCGCGAAGAACGCGATCCTGATCGTCGAGTTCGCCCGCGAGCTGGAATTCGCCGGACGCAGCCCGCTGGAGGCGGCGATCGAGGCGGCCCGTCTGCGCCTGCGCCCGATCCTGATGACCTCGATGGCCTTTGTGATGGGCGTGCTGCCCCTGGTGCTGGCCAGCGGCGCCGGCGCCGAGATGCGCTCGGCGATGGGCGTCGCGGTGTTCGCCGGGATGATCGGCGTGACGGCCTTCGGCCTGTTCCTGACCCCGGTGTTCTATGTGCTGCTGCGCCGCCTGACCGGCAACAAGCCACTGAAGCTGCATGGCGCCGAGGCGCATCTCGAGGCCTTCGCCGGCACCGAGGACATGCATGCCAAGCTGCATGGCGGCGCTGGCGACGCCCGGGCCCTGCCCGCGGCCCCGCGCCATGACCATGAGTAAGGAGAAGAAGATGTTCCTGAGCAAGAAACTCCTGGCGATGACGCCGCTGCTTACCCCGCTGTTGACGGCCCTGGTGCTGGCCGGCTGCGCCAATGTGCCGGTGGGCGAGCCCCATGCGCTGCCGGCCACGCCGGCCTCGTTCAAGCACCAGGCCCTGCCGGCCAGCGCCACGCTGGCACAGGCGCCGATCCAAGCCGAATGGTGGAAGACCTTCGCCGACCCGCAGCTCGACGCGCTGACCCGGCAGGCCCTGGCCCACAACACCAGCCTGCAGGCTGCCGACGCGCGCCTGGCCCAGGCCAGGGCCCTGCTGCGCAGCACCGATGCGAACCGCGCGCTGCAGATCGGCGCCCAGGCCGGCGCCGCGCGCCAGGGCGGCGATGCGGCCCGTGCCGCCGGCACGGCCGGCACGGTCTACAGCGCCGGCCTGAGCGCCTCCTACGAGGTGGACGTGATGGGCCGGCTGTCCAAGGCCAGCCAGGCCGCGCGCCTGGACGCGCAGGCCGCCGAAAGCCTGCTGCGCAGCGCGCAGCTGCTGGTGCAGGCCGACGTGGCCCAGACCTATTTCGCGCTGCGCGCGTTGGACGCCGAGCGTGCGCTGGTGCGCGAGACCGTGGCTGCCTACCAGGACACGCTGAAGTTGACCGAGCGGCGCTACGCCGCCGGCGACATCGCCGAGCTCGACGTGGCGCGGGTGCGCACCGAGGTGGCGGCCACCGAGGCCCAGGCCCTGGCGCTGGACCGCCGCCGCGCCGAGCTGGAGACGGCCCTGGCCGTGCTGGTGGGCGAGCTGCCCAGCGGCCTGAGCCTGGCGGAGGGCCAATGGACCGAGGCCCTGCCCGGCGTGCCGGCCGGCCTGCCCAGCAGCATGCTGGCGCGCCGCCCCGACATCGCCGCCGCGCAGAGCAGCTACCAGGCCGCGCAGGCGCGCCTGGGCGTGGCGCAGACCGCCTGGTTCCCTTCCTTGAGCCTGACGGCCACGGCCGGCGGCGCCTCGCCCGAGCTGTCCGACCTGTTCAAGAGTTCGGCCGGGCTGTGGGGCCTCAATGCCCTGCTGAACCTGCCGATCTTCGACGGCGGCCGGCGCGAGGCCGGCGTGCAGAACGCCGCGGCCCAGGCCGACGAGGCCGCGGCGCGCTACCGCGAGCAGGTGCTCCTGGCCTTCAAGGACGTGGAGGACCAGCTCTCGGGCCTCGCCCTGCTGGCCGCGCAGAGCCGGGTGCAGGCCCAGGCCGTCAGCTCGGCGCAGCGCGCGCTGGCCCTGTCGGATTCGCGCTACCGCAACGGCCTGGTCAGCCAGCTGGAGCTGCTGGACGCGCGCCGCAGCGAGCTGGCGAACCGCCGCCAGGCGCTGCAGGTGAGGGCGGCGCAGTACCAGTCCACCGTGGCCCTGATCAAGGCCTTGGGCGGCGGCTGGAGCTGATCGGGACCACCCCCTACGCGCTGCGCGCGCCCCCTCAAGGGGGCGAGCCCGCAGGACCGGCGTAGCCGGATCCTCGGGCTCCGCTGGATTTGGCGGGCGTCATGCGGGGTGTGTGGCGATTCAGATTCGGCTAGTCCTCGTCCAGCGCCGCGAAGCGCTGGACCAGGAAGTCGATCAAGGCCCGCACCGCCGGCAGCTGGCCGCGCCGCGACGCGAACACGGCGTGGATGATCTCGCGCCGCGGCTCCCAATCGGGCAGCACCGACAGCAGCTCGCCGCGCGCGAACTGTTCGGTCAGCATCATGCGCGGCAGCTGTACCACGCCGACGCCGGCCACGGCCGCGTCGCGCAGTGCCAGCATCGCGCGCGTCACATAGCGCGGCCGGTGCGGCACCTCGGCGCGCGCGCCGTCCGGGCCCTGCAGCACCCACAGATGCTCGTCCTGCGGCTGACCCAGGTCCATACTGGGCAAGCGCGCCAGATCGGCCGGTCCCGCCAGCGGGAAGCCCAGGCCGGCCTGCGCCAGCAGGACCGGGCTGGCGACCAGGCATTGGCCGCGGTCCGACAGCACACGCATCAAGAGCTCGCTGTCCTGCAGCGGTGGCGGCCGCACCCGGATCGCCACATCGATGCCCTCGGCGATCACGTCGACCCGCCGGTTGGTCTCCTCCAGATGCAGCTCGACGCGCGGATGCAGGGCCAGGAACTCGGCCAGCATTGTGCCGATGCGCGCCGACAGCAGGGCCACCGGACAGCTCATGCGCACGACGCCGCGCGGCTCGGCATGGGCCAGCGCGATCGCCTCCTCGGCCGCCTCGGCCTCGACCAGCATCGCGCGGCAATGCGCGTAATAGGCCCGGCCCAGCTCGGTCACCGCGAAGCTGCGCGTCGAACGCAGCAGCAGCCTGGTGCCCAGGCGCCCCTCCAGCAGCGCGATGCGCCGGCTCAGCTTGGACTTGGGAATGCCCAGGACCCGGCCGGCCGGCGCGAAGCCCCCATGCTCGACCACCTGGGCGAAGTAGTAGAGGTCGTTGAGGTCGAGGGTGCTGGGCTTCATCGTTCTATCCGTGGGACGCTGCGGCGGAATATTAGCGACTACTGCGGTCGGCGTTCCATTCCTATTCTTTGAGCCATGTCTCGGCGCCGCCGGGATTCGGTTCAACGGAGACGGATCAATGCTGAAGAAGATCCTCGGCGTCTACAGCGCCCCAAGGCCCCATTGGGTGGGCAACGGCTTCCCGGTGCGTTCGCTGTTCGGCTACGGCGGCCATGGCGAGGCGCTGAGCCCCTTCCTGCTGCTGGACTATGCCGGTCCGGCGCGCTTCGAGCCCTCGGCCGACGGTGGGTCGCGCGGCGTCGGCGCGCATCCGCACCGCGGCTTCGAGACCGTCACCATCGTCTACCAGGGTGAGGTCGAGCACCGCGACTCCACCGGCGCCGGCGGCCTGATCGGCCCGGGCGATGTGCAGTGGATGACGGCCGCGTCCGGCATCCTGCACGAGGAGTTCCATTCCGAGGCTTTCACGCGCCGCGGCGGCACGCTGGAGATGGTGCAGCTGTGGGTCAACCTGCCGGCGCGCGACAAGATGGGCGCGCCCGGCTACCAGACCCTGCTGGACGCCCAGATCCCCGGCATCGAGCTGCCCGAGGGCGCCGGCCGGCTGCGCGTGATCGCCGGCGAGTTCCAGGAGATCACCGGCCCGGCCCGCACCCACACGCCGATCAATGTATGGGACCTGCGCCTGGTCCAGGGCGGCGGGGCACGCCTGGATCTGCCGGTCGGCCATACCGCGGCCCTGGTGGCGCTGCGCGGCCGGGTGCGGGTGAACGGCCGGCAGCCGCTGGGCGAGGCCCAGTGGCTGCATCTGGAGCGCGCGGGCAGCGCGCTCGAGATCGAGGCCGAGGACGACGCGACCCTGCTGCTGCTAGGGGGCGAGCCGATCGCCGAGCCCATCGTCGGCCAGGGCCCCTTCGTGATGAACAGCCAGGCCGAGATCGAGCAGGCCATCGACGACTTCCGCGGCGGACGGTTCGGGCGCATCCCCGCCTGAGCTCCGCCCCACCTATCCCCCCAACCCTCCCAGAAAGGAGACTGCCATGAGCATTGCCAACTTCAACGGCCAGCGCCCCGTGATCGATCCCGACGACGCGGTGATGCTGCTGATCGACCACCAGAGCGGCCTGTTCCAGACCGTCAACGACATGCCGATGCCGAAGCTGCGCGCCCATGCCGCCGCGCTGGCCAGGATGGCCACGCTGGCCACGCTGGCCAAGATGCCGGTGATCACGACGGCCTCGGTGCCGCAGGGCCCGAACGGTCCGCTGATCCCGGAGATCCACGAGAACGCACCGCATGCGCAGTACGTGGCGCGCAAGGGCGAGATCAATGCCTGGGACAACCCGGACTTCGTCGCCGCGGTCGAGGCCACAGGGCGCAAGACCCTGATCATCGCCGGCACGATCACCAGCGTCTGCATGGCCTTCCCGGCGATCAGCGCGGTGCATGCCGGCTACAAGGTGTTCGCGGTGGTCGACGCTTCTGGCACCTATTCCAAGATGGCCCAGGAGATCACGCTGGCCCGCGTCGTGCAGGCCGGCGTGATCCCGATGGACACCGCCGCCGTGGCCTCGGAGATCCAGCGCAGCTGGCATCGCGCCGACGCCGCGCAATGGGCCGAGATCTACACCCGGATCTTTCCCGAATACCAGCTGCTGATCGAAAGCTATGGCAAGGCCCAGGCCGTGGCCACCAGCGGCGAGCAGCTGGACTCGCAGCGCGCCTGAGTCGCGCGCATCCCCATCCAACTCCGAAGGAGCGATTCATGAGCAAGCCCTATGTCCGTCTGGACAAGAACAATGCCGCCGTGCTGCTGGTGGACCACCAGGCCGGTCTGCTGTCCCTGGTGCGCGACATCGACCCGGACAAGTTCAAGAACAATGTCTTGGCCCTGGCCGACCTGGCCCGGTACTTCAAGCTGCCCACCATTCTGACCACCAGCTTCGAGGACGGCCCCAACGGCCCGCTGGTGCCCGAACTGAAGCAGATCTTCCCCGCCGCGCCCTTCATCCCGCGCCCCGGCCAGATCAATGCCTGGGACAACGAGGACTTCGTCAAGGCGATCAAGGCCACCGGCAGGAAGCAGCTGATCATCGCCGGCGTCGTTACCGAGGTCTGCGTGGCCTTCCCGGCGCTGTCGGCCCTGGCCGAGGGCTACGAGGTGTTCGTCGTCACCGATGCCTCCGGCACCTTCAACGAGATCACCCAGCAGGCCGCCTGGAACCGCATGGCCGCGGCCGGCGCCCAGCTGATGAGCTGGTTCGGCGTGGCTTGCGAGCTGCACCGCGACTGGCGCAACGACATCGAGGGCCTGGGCACGCTGTTCTCCAACCATATTCCCGACTACCGCAACCTGATCGGCAGCTACACGACGGCGAAGGCCGGCGGCCGCTGAGGCGGCGTGCGGATCGGCCGCGCGGGGAGTCCCGAGGGCGCGGGCCGAGCGGGGCGCATGCCGGAGATTCGCCGCTCGCAGCAATGGCCCTGCGGCGGCGCAGGGGCACGGGCCGGGCGAGAATGCGCCCGGCCCTTTTGCTTCACCGCCCATGCGCGAACTGCTCGACCTCCTGATTGCTCACGGCGTGCTGCTGGTCTTTCTCGTGACCCTGGCGGCGCGCGCCGGGGTGCCGCTGCCGGCCGCGCCGCTGCTGGTGGTGGCCGGCGGGCTGGCGGCCGAGGGGCAGATCTCGGGCCTGGCCTCGCTGGCCGTGGCCGTGCTGGCCAATATCGCCGGCGACGCGATCTGGTTCGCGGCCGGACGGCGCCACGGCCACCGTGTGATGAAGCTCTTGTGCCGGATCTCGCTGTCGCCCGATGCCTGCGTGCGCCAGAGCGAGGGCCTGATCCTGCGCTGGGGCGGCCAGGCGCTGCTGGCCGCCAAGTTCCTGCCGGGCGTGTCGGTGGTCGCCGCGCCGATGGCCGGCGCCCTGGGCATGAGCTGGAAGCGCTTCGTCGCCTACGACTTCGCCGCCGGCCTGCTGTGGAGCGGCGCCTTCCTGCTGCTGGGTCTGATGCTGGCCGAGCAGATCCAGCAGGTGCTGGACATGCTGGCCGGCGCCGGCCTCGTGGCCCTGGCCGCGCTGCTGCTGATCATCGCGGGCCTGATCCTGCGGCGCCTGTGGCGGCGCATCCGCTTCGCGCGCCGCACGCGCGGGCACCGCATCACGGTGGCCGAGGCCGCGGCGCTGCTGAAGGACGGCGCGCTGCCGCCGCTGTTCATCGACGTGCGCGCGGCCGGCGGCCTGGCGATCGATCCGCGCCGCATTCCCGGCGCCCTGCTGCTGGAGCTGGACCAGGTGAAGGCCCGCGCCGCCAGCCTGCCGCGCGACCGCGAGCTGGTGCTCTATTGCAACTGCCCCAACGAGGTCAGCGCCGCGATGGGCGTGACCCTGCTGGGCGAGGCCGGGCTGACGCGCGCCCGCGCGCTGGTGGGCGGGCTGGACGGCTGGGAGGCCGCCGGGCAGCCGGTCGCCAACGCCTAGCAGGCTGTTGAAAACCTACTGCGGCGACCATCTGCGGCGTTGCGCGGTGCTCGGAATCCTCACGTACAGGAAGTACGTTCCGGTTCCTGCGCTCCGGGCGCCTAGCAGCTGGCCGTCCTCGCGACGTTTTTCAACAGCCTGCTAGGAGCCCATTGCCGCCGTGCCGACCGGCCCCGGGCTGTTGCTTTTGCGTCCTGGGGGGTAGGCAGGCCCGCCCGCGGTGCAACACTTGACCCCATGCCGGCGGGTCACGAAAGGCATGGGATGAGCGAGGCCATCGAGGAACTGGTGCGCGCGCGCCGCGCCGCGCTCTATGGCAATCATGCGCCGCCCGAGGGCGACGGGCTGTGGGGCCTGGCCCTGTCCGGCGGCGGCATCCGCAGCGCCACCTTCTGCTTCGGCCTGATCAAGGCGCTGGCGCGCGAGGGCGCGTTGCTGCGTTTCGACCTGATGTCCACCGTCTCGGGCGGCGGCTATATCGGTGCCGCGGTGGGCAAGCTGTTCCACCAGGCACGCAGCCCGGCCGAGACGGTGCTGACCGCCGATGCGCTGGCCAGCGCCGACAAGCGCTGGCTGGCCTGGTGGCTGCGTGCCAACGGCCGCTACCTGATCCCGCGCGGCGTGGCCGATGCGCTGTTCGCGGCCTCGCTATACCTGCGCAATCTGCTGGCCATCCATATCGAGATCGGCGTGCTGGGCCTGCTGCTGGGGGCGCTGCTGGCGCTGTTCAACATCGGGCTGTGGCCCTGGGTGCAGGCCTGGCTGCCGGCGACCGAGCCGGAGCGCAGCATGGCGCTGCGCCTGCTGGCCTGGCTGCCCGGCGCCTGGCTGCTGCTCGTGCCGCAGGCGGCGCTCGCGCTGCTGCTGGCCTGCGGCTACTGGATGGTGCGCGAGCGCCGGCGCGGCCTGTGGCCGCGCCTGGTGCTGGCCGCCACGCCGCTGCTGTGGGGCGCGGTGGCGCTGGGCCTGTGGTGGCTGCGGCCGCGTGTCGCGGCCGGCGCCGACGAGGGCTTCTGGCCGCCCGCGCTGTGGTGGGCCTGGGCCCTGTGCTTCGGTGGCGCGCTTGCCTGGGTGCTGGCCCAGCCCTATGCGCAGGGGCTGGCGCGCTGGCTGCTGCGCGGCGCGCGCCGGCGCGGCGAGACGCCGCCGGGCCCGCGCGAACTGGCCGAGGCCTGCCGCCAGCGCCTGACCGGCCAGCTGGCCTGGCAGGGCCAGGCGGCGCTGGCCCTGATGCTGCTGGGCCTGGTGGACCGGCTCGCCTGGTACCTGGCCTTCGAGCTGGGCAAGCCCGGCTGGTACGGCACCACCCTGGTGGCGCTGGCCGGCCTGCTGCGCCTCGTGCTGCCGCGCCTGGTGCCCAGCAGCGCGACGCTGGCGCCGGTCTGGGGCCTGTCGCTGGCCACCCTGGGCCACCTGGCCGGGCTGCTGCTGCTGTTCCTGCTGAGCACCTGGTGGGTGTCGCTGGCCTATACCCTGGTGCTGCAGCCCGATGCGGCGGCGCTGATCGCGCCGGGCTCGGCGCTGCGCGCCGCGGTGCTGGCGCTGGCCTGCCTGGGCTTCGCGCTGCTGACGGCCTGGAACATCGACTTCCTGAACCTGTCGTCGCTGCATCAGTTCTACCGCGCGCGCCTGGTGCGCAGCTATCTGGGCGCGGCCAACGGCCTGCGCTTCACCGGGCAGGGCAGCGACGCGCGCCTGCGCCCGCTAGAGGTGCCGCCGCGCGAGCCCGACGGCGGCTGGCGCGTGGCCTCGGTGGACGCGATGCACCGCGGCGACGACCTGCCGATGCGCCACTACGCGCCACATGCCAACGGCGGCCCGGTGCACCTGATCAACTGCTGCATCAACCAGACCCACGACCCGCGCGGCGGCCTGTTCAACCAGGACCGTCGCGGCCTGCCCTTCACGATCGGGCCGCGCGGGCTGGCGCGCGTGGGCCTGCGGCCCTGGCGGCGTCTCGGCGGGGTGCGCGCGATGTCGCTGGGCTCGTGGATGGCCACCTCGGGCGCGGCCTTCGCGCCGGGCCTCGGCGGCATGACGCGCACCGGCGTCGCGGTGCTGGCGATGACGGCCGGCCTGCGCCTGGGCCATTGGTGGGACAGCCGCGGCCTGAAGGACGAGCGCGGCGAGCGCGACAAGCGCCGCATGCCCTGGCTGCCCAAGTCGGCGATGGTGTTCGACGAACTGCGCGGCCGTTTCGACGCCGAGCGCAAGCGCCACTGGTATCTCAGCGACGGCGGCCATTACGAGAACACCGGCGCCTATGCCTTGCTGGCCGAGGAATGCGGGCTGATCGTGCTGGCCGATTGCGGCGCCGATCCGCGCTACGGCTTCGGCGACCTGGAGAACCTGGTGCGCAAGGCCCGCATCGACCTGCAGACCGATATCGAGTTCCTGCGCCCGGCGCGCCGCCAGGGAAGCGGCGAGGGGGCGCCGCCGGCCTTCGGCTCGCTGAACGACCTGGCCTCGGCGCAAAGCATCAGCAGCGTGGCGCTGGCGCGCATCCACTACCGGCGCAGCGGCGCGCGCGGCCTGCTGGTCGTCGTCAAGCCCAATATCTGCCCGGGGCTACCGGTGGACCTGATCAATTTCAAGCGCGAGAACCCCCTGTTCCCGCAGCAGTCCACCACCGACCAGTTCTTCGACGAGGCGCAATGGGAAAGCTACTTCACCCTGGGCGAGGAACTGGGCGCCAACCTCGGCGACGGCCTGCTGCACCGCCTGCCCGAGCTGGCCGACCGGCAGTTCGTGCCGGACGACGGCGTCAGCATCGGGCGCCGCGACGGCGACGCGCCTGCGCCCGATGCCGCGGCCGGCAGCGGCAAGCCCAGCGCCCGCGTGCCGGCGCGCATCGCCAGCCAGGCGGTGGCCGCCACCGTGGGGCTCAGCGCGGCCACCACGCTGGGCATCTCGCTGTGGCAGGCGATCGATGCCCTGCGAACGCAGAGCGCCGAGACCGGGCGCGACGAGCGTCAGTCCTTCAAGGATCTGAGCGAGCAGTTCGGCCGGTTGCAGAGCCTGCAGGGCCTGGACGACAAGGGCAGCGGCAAGGACCTGGCCGCGCTGGCCAGCCAGCTGCTGCGCGTGGCGGACACCCAATGCCTGCACGGCCAGGCCGGCTGGTTCCAGCAGTCGGCGCTGGCGCAATGCGTGCTGCAGCAGACCGAGGCCCTGTGCCTGCCGCGGCGCGGCGAGCTGCCCGCCTGTGCGCTGCTGCTGGACAGCCCGGCCAAGCGCTGCCTGGACATGGGCTGGCAGCGCCGCATCCAGCAACCGCGCCTGCTGTACTGGGGGTTGGACCTGAACCCGCCGGCGCCCAGCTGTCCGCCGGCGGCCCTGAAGGCGCTGGGGGCTTTTGAGCCGAGCCTGCCGGCCCGGACCCTGGCTCAGGCCTGCGTCGGACAGGCCCTGTACCTGCAGGTGTACGGGCCGGCGCGACGCGCCGAGGCCGAGGCCCAGCGCCAGCGATGGCGGGGTCAGGGCTTGCGCGTGCCGCCGGTGGAGGACGTGCTGGCCGGCAGCGCCCGCAGCGGCGAGCCGCCGCCCAGGCCCTATGCGCGGCCCACCGTGCTGGTGCACGACGACGCGGCGTGGGCCTGCGCCGAGGCCCTGCTGCAGCCGGGCTGGCAGCTGCGCCGGCCGTCGACGGGCCTGCAGGGGGCGCCGGGGGTGATCGAGGTGTGGTGGCCGAGGTAGGGGCGGCGCTTGTCTGTTATTTTCTGGCCGGGATGCTTGAGGGGGCAGGGCGGATGCCATGCGGGGCATGGATCGTCGGGAACCTCGGGCGAAAGAAGTGAGGGCGCAGCGGCCGCGCCATATATCAAAGTTAGGCGTCGTCACTTTGCGCGCAAGGGAGAGCCGGGGTCAGAGGTCGCCAAGTTCGTACACCTCTGGAAGCATGAGAACGGGATCTGGCGCCTTGCCAGGGTTCTAAGCTTCGATCACCGCCCTTCATCGCGGTCGCGGTCGCGGTAGCAAGGGCCAAGCTACGCCGCACCTGCCTCCACGGTCCGGTTAACTCGAACTCGTTAGGCGTCACAAGGCGCCTCAATCTCGAACCAAGTCGCATATGACCTTATCGCCTTCAAACTCGGAGCGCAGCCTCAACGCCGGCACGCTTGATCGGGCGGTCGCTGCTCGGGCCTGGGCCTACGGCTGGGCGATTTCCCGGCGCACCCAAACTCCGATTGAGCGTTCCGGCTACTTTCAAATTTTCGTCGGAACGCCCGGACAGACCACGCGCTACGTGCTGCCACACCTTGATCGAGGACTGCTTCACGAACTCGTCTCCACCGAGACTGGCCCCGGGAGTTGGCTGAAGATCTGCGCCCCGATTGAAAGCGTGTCCCAACTGCTCTCAAGCCACTGGAATGTTCACGAGCCCGAGTTTTTGATGAACGCCGATCTCGTAGGCGGCCATCCCCCGGTCACTGATGGCTACCGCATGCATACCGATTCCGCGGGAGCGCTCACGTTTGCGAAACTCATCGCCGATACGGGAGAAATCGCCGCCAGCGGCCAAGTCGCCATTGATGGCGCGTTCGCCACTTTTGATCAAATCATCACGGCGGAGACCCACCGAAGGAAGGGACTTGGCCGGCACATCATGGCCGCCCTGTCCAACATCTCACTCGATCTCGGAGCAAGGCAAGGCGTGCTGGTTGCAACGGAGGCAGGTGCGGCCTTGTACAAGGCGCTAGGCTGGGCCATGATCTCGCCGGTCACGGCGGCATCGCTGTCGACCGCGGAAGCAAAGTGACGCCCAAGCCCTCCATGCAGGAGGCGCCGTGGCGTGCAAGTGCTGTAAGTCCGTGAACGCGATTTGCGAGGGCTTGTGCGCATGTGCAAGACGTCCCTTACGCCGAACCTCGTCAGGTCTAGGAACATATCCATGCGTCGTGCCGTCATGCTGATCCTGTTTGCATGTTCCAGCGGTGCTCGGGCCATCCAGCCGCTGGAGGCGGGCCTTCAGCCCTTGCTGGACAGACAGCAAGCCATCGTCAGCGAACAGCAATTGCTGAACCAGCGGCTCCAGGGCGCGGCCAGCTATCCGGAAGAACGAGCCGCCGCCTATCGCGCTTACGCGGCGATGGAACTTGAACGGCGGCGGCTGGAGTGCGAAATCCAGCGGGCAAGAAATTGGGCGGCTTCGCCGCTGGTGGTCTATGCTGCTCCCGCGAAGAGAGCAGCTTGCTCCGCCGAGCTGATGAGCCATCGTTCCAGCGAAGCGCCTTCGGCGACCCTTGACCTCGGACGCTAGGCGTCGAGACCCCGAGAACAATCTCCCGCACCACCCCCTCCGCCCATGACCTCCCGCGCACTTGAAGCCTTCATCGCCCAAGCCACCGCACGAAGCTGCCGCCAGCCCGATCCGGCCGACTGCGTGCTTGCTCTGGCGCCGCTGATGCTCGATCTGATCGATCATGCCGGCACCTTCCTGGAGCCGCAGCACTATCGAAGCAGCACGGCGGGCTACACCCGCAACCTCATATATGACGCGCCGGATGCGAGCCTCTCGCTGTACGCGATCGTCTGGCTCCCGGGTCAGTGGACGCCCGTGCACGACCACGGCAGCTGGGGTGTCGTCGGGGTGGTCGAGGGCGTGCTGGAGGAGCGCAGCTATGTCCGGCTGTCGCCGGATCGCGGAGCGGACGATGCGATCGACCTGGCGCGCGGCGGCACGGTCTTGCTCCGGTATGGCGCCGTCACCAGCTTCGTGCCCAACCCCGATCACATCCACGTGACCGGCGTTCCGCCGGAACGGCCCCGCGCCGTCAGCCTGCATCTCTATGGGCGCACGATGAGCAACTTCAACATATACGACATCGGGGCCCGTACGCGCCGGCGCATCGAAGTGGCGCACAACGAAAGTTGAGGGGGCGGATGCGCGTCGCAATGCCGGTGCCGCGGGCCGGCGGAGCCCGCCCGCCTCCGGTCGAAACCAGGGAGCCCAGCGCAGGCTCGATGAGCGTTCTTCCGGAACGCATCGCCGGCATGGCAGGCCTGGCCGCCGCGATCCGCGCGCACAATCCGACCTGCAGGCGGTGATGGGTGCCTGCGGCGTTGCCACGATCACAGGAGAAGCACGATGAAGACGCTCGGTGCCTCGCTTATCGCCCTCGGCCTGGGGGCCGTTCTGGTCGGCGCCGTCATGTGGGCGCCATCCGCGCGCTCGCAGATCAGCGCGTCGCCCAGCTGGGTGCCGATCGGCGTCTCTCAGGGCGGCAGCAGCAGCACGGTCTGGTTCCATGAGCCCTCGTCCCGGCAGGCCCTGGCCTGCCAAACCGGCAGCGGCCCGGGGGCCGGGGCGGTCCAATGCAGCATCGTCAAGCTGCCCTAGTCATAGACATGGCCGCAGCGGCAGCGCGCCGGGCCGCCGCGGGCTGCTCGGCATGAGCCCCGGCGCTCCGGAACGGGGCCTATGAAGAAGGTGGCCGTGTTCGGGAGCACGGGTGGGGGCAAATCGACCCTGGCCCGCAGGCTGGCGGCGCTGACCCGGCTTCCGCCCTATCCGCTGGACCTGGTCCAGTACCGGGCCGGTGGCGACAAGGTGCCGCACGATGAGTACCTGAAGCCGCATGCGGAACTGCTGCGGCGCGATGCGTGGATCATCGATGGCTGTGGCTGCGTTGCGTCGTCATGGGAACGCTTTGCCGCGGCGCACACGCTGGTCTACATCGACCTGCCCTTGCCCAGGCATTTCCAGCACGCTCAGCAGCTATCGCGTGATCTGGCTCTGCCACCGCCATCTGACGCCCAAGTACCGGGGGCTCGTGTCCGCTGTTCGCGAGTACCAGCGCGTTCACCATCTGAGGTCCGTCGTCGAGATCGATGCGTTCCCGAATGGGGTGCGGCGGGAGGCCGAAGCCGGTTGAACCGGCGATCGATCGTCCGCCCGCCCATTCGCGTGTTGGCTCATATGCAAAACCTGCGCTTGGGTATGCGCAGTGCTTCGTTGGTCGCGCAAGGGCCGGGGCCTAGAGTGGCAGCACCATGCACCTTGCCCTCCTCGAATCCCCTCGGGTCACTGCGTCCGCCGCGGCGCAGGACTTCCGGGTCCAGGCCATTGACGGAGCCCCCTTGGGCGCCGAGGTCCTGGGCCTGGACCTGAATCGCCCGCTCGACGCCGCCGATTTCCAGCGCTTGCACCGCGCCCACCTGGACCACCATGTGCTGGTGTTCCGCGATCAACGCATCACGCCGGCCCAGCAGGTGGCCTTCAGCCGCCGCTGGGGCCCGCTGCAGATCCATGTGCTGCGCCAGTTCCAGCTGGAGGGGCACCCCGAGATCCTGCGCATCTCCAATGTCCGCGATGCCGAGGGCCAGCCGATCGGCCTCGGCGACGCCGGCCATTACTGGCACTCCGACCTCTCGTACAAGGAGCGCCCCAGCCTCGGCTCGATCCTGCATGCGCAGGAGCTGCCGGCCGAGGGCGGCGACACCTTGTTCGCCAATCAGCACCTGGCCTGGGAGACCCTGCCAAAGGCGCTGAAGGCGCGCATCGAGGGCCTGCGCGCCGAGCACAGCTATCTGGCCAGGTACGAGGAGCTGCGCGCGCGCAACCCCTGGCGCCCCAAGCTGACGCAGCCGCAGATCGACGAGGTCAGGCCGGTCGTGCAGCCGGTGGTGCGCATCCACCCGGAGACCGGCCGCAAGGCGCTGTTCGTCAGCGAGCATTTCACGACCCGCATCGTCGATGTCGGCGAAGAGGAAAGCCGGGAACTGCTGGCCGAGCTGTTCGCGCACAGCAGCAAGCCCGAGTTCGTCTACCGCCACCAATGGCGGCCGCACGACATGGTGTTCTGGGACAACCGCTCGCTGCAGCATCTGGCCGCCGGCTGTCCGGACGAGCTGCGCCGCCTGCTCCATCGAACCACCATCGAGGGCGACAAGCCCTTCTGACCCCAGGAATTTCCATGAAGAAGACATTCACCACGCGCCTTGTGGCGCTGGGTCTGGCCGCGCTCGCCCTCAGTGGTGCCGCCCGGGCCGAAGGCCAGATCCGTATCGCCGAGCAGTTCGGCATCGTCTACCTGCTGCTGAACATCGCGCAGGACCAGAAGCTGATCGAGAAGCAGGGCAAGCCCCAAGGTCTCGACATCAAGGTCGAGAACGTCAAGCTCTCTGGCGGCGCCGCGGTCAACGACGCGCTGCTGTCCGGCAGCATCGACGTGGCCGGCGCTGGCGTGGGCCCGCTCTTGACCCTGTGGGATCGCACCTATGGCCGCCAGAACGTGCGCGGCATCGCCTCGCTGGGCAACTTCCCCTATTACCTGACCAGCAACAATCCGGCGGTCAAGACGATTGCCGACTTCACCGACAAGGACCGCATCGCGCTGCCCGCGGTGGGCGTGTCGGTGCAGTCGCGCGTGCTGCAGCTGGCCTCGGCCAAGCTGTGGGGCGATGCCAACTACAACAAGCTCGACAAGATCCAGGTGGCGGTGCCGCATCCCGAGGCCACGGCCGCCATCATCAAGGGCGGCACCGAGATCACCGCGCATTTCGGCAACCCGCCCTTCCAGGAGCAGGGCCTGGCCGGCAACCCGAACGCGCGCATCGTGCTGCGGAGCTACGAGGTGCTGGGCGGCCCGGCCTCGGCCACCGTGCTCTACGGCACCGAGAAGTTCCGCAAGGAGAACCCGAAGACCTACAAGGCCTTCGTCGACGCGCTGGCCGAGGCCGCGCGCTTCGCGACCGCCAATCCCGAGCAGGCGGCCGACATCTTCCTGCGCACCAACAACTCCAAGCTGGACCGCGAGTTCCTGATCAAGATCATCAAGAACCCGGAGGTGCAGTTCAAGCTGGCGCCGCAGAACACCCTGCAGCTCGCCGACTTCATGCACCGCGTCGGCGCGATCAAGAACAAGCCGGCCTCGGCGAAGGACTATTTCTTCGACGATGCGCACAACGCGTCCGGGACCTGAGATGGCCGTCACCAAGCATTTCCTCGTCGGCGCCGCGCTCGCCTGCGCCGCGCTCACCGCCCAGGCCGAGGGCCGCATCAGCATCGCCCAGCAGTTCGGGATCGGCTATCTGATCCTGGACGTGGTGAAGGACCAGAAGCTGATCGAGAAGCATGCGAAGGCGCAAGGACTGGAGCGCATCGAGGTCGATTGGAACCAGATCTCCGGCGCCACCGCGATGAACGAGGCCCTGCTGGCCGGCGCGCTGGACGTGGTGTCGGCCGGCGTGCCGCCGCTGCTGACCCTGTGGGACCGCACTCGCGGAAAGCAGAACGTCAAGGCGGTCGCCGCGCTGGGCTCTCTGCCCAACTACCTGCTGACCAACAAGCCCAACGTCAGGAGCCTGAGGGACCTGGGCGACAAGGATCGCATCGCGGTGCCCGCGGCCGGCACCGGCTTCCAGTCGCGCACCCTGCAGATCGAGACCGCCAGGCTGTTCGGCCGCGAGGACTACAAGCGCTTCGACAGCATCTCGGTGAGCCTGCCGCACCCCGACGCCACCGCCGCGCTGATCTCCGGCGCCACCGAGGTGAGTGCGCATTTCTCCAGCGCCCCGTTCTACTACCAGGCCCTCGAAAACAAGAACGTGCGCAAGCTGATCAGCAGCTACGACATCCTTGGCGGCCCGGCCACCTTCAACGTGCTCTACACGACGCAGCAGTTCCACGACGAGAACCCCAAGACCTACAAGGCCTTCTACGCGGCCCTGGTCGAGGCGGCGCAGCTGATCAGGGCCGACAAGACGAAAGCGGCCGAGATCTTCATTCGCGTGCAGAACTCCAAGCTGGCGCCGGGCCTGGTCCGGCGCATCGTCGAGGACCCGGAGAACGACTTCACGGTGTCGCCGCATCGCTCCCATGTCTACGCCGAGAAACTGCACGAGATCGGCGTTCTGAAGAACAAGGCGGCCTCGTGGAAGGACTACTTCTTCGAAGAGGCTTACCCGCAAGGGGGCAGCTGATGGGGCCGGCCGTTACGCCCATCAAACCCGCGCCGCTGCTGGTGGTGGACCGGGTCAGTCTGCAGTACCGCACGCTGAAGCGCCTGGTGCAGGCCACGCACGAGGTCAGCTTCGAGGTGCATGAGGCCGAACGCTATGTGCTGCTCGGCCCCTCGGGCTGCGGCAAGTCCAGCCTGCTGAAGGCCATCGCCGGTTTCGTCGTGCCGGCCGGCGGCGAGATCCGGCTGGAGGGTCGGGCCGTGCGCGGCCCCGGTCCGGACCGCATCGTCGTGTTCCAGGAGTTCGACCAGCTGCCGCCCTGGAAGACGGTGCAGCAGAACGTCGAGTTCCCGCTGCTGGCCTCCAAGACTCTGGGCCGCAAGGAAGCGGCCGAGCGCGCGCTGCATTACCTGGCCAAGGTGGGTCTGGCCAAGTTCGCCGGCGCCTATCCGCACCAGCTGTCCGGCGGCATGAAGCAGCGCGTCGCGATCGCCCGTGCGCTGGCGATGCAGCCGCGTGTGCTGCTGATGGACGAGCCCTTCGCGGCACTGGATGCGCTGACCCGGCGCAAGATGCAGGAGGAGCTGCTGGCGCTGTGGGACGAGGTGCGCTTCACCCTGCTGTTCGTCACCCATTCGATCGAGGAGGCGCTGGTCGTCGGCAGCCGCATCGCGCTGCTGTCGCCGCACCCGGGCCGGCTGCGCGCCGAGATCAACAGCCATCAGTACGACCTGCAGAGCCTGGGCGGCGCGGCCTTCCAGGCCAGCGCGCAGCGCATCCACCGGCTGCTGTTCGACGAGCCGGCCCCTGACGTTGCCGCCGAGACCATCGCCGCGGCGAGGATCGCATGAATACCGTCACCCTGACCCCCCTGGTCCGTCCGGAATACGAGCGCGAATTGCCGCCGCTGCCGCCCACGCTGCAGGCCGAGGCCGCGCTGCCGCTGGCCGCGCGGCTGTGGCAGCAGCAGAGCTGGCTGCGCCGCGGCCTGATCCTGGCCGTGCTGGCCCTGCTGTGGGAAATCGTCGCGCGCTGGCAGAACAACGACCTATTGCTGCCCACCTTCGTGCAGACCGCCAAGGCCCTGGCCGATGGCCTGGCCAGCGGCGAGCTGATCGTCAAGGCACGCATCTCGCTCGCCGTGCTGCTGCAGGGCTATGCCGGCGGCGTGCTGGCGGCCTTCGTGCTGACCACCTTGGCGGTGTCCACCCAGCTGGGCCGCGACCTGCTGGCCACCTTGACCGCGATGTTCAACCCGCTGCCGGCGATCGCGCTGCTGCCGCTGGCCCTGCTGTGGTTCGGCCTCGGGCAGGGCAGCCTGATCTTCGTGCTGATCCATTCGGTGCTGTGGCCGCTGGCGCTGAACACCTTTGCCGGCTTCCAGGCCGTGCCCGACACCTTGCGCATGGCCGGGCGCAACTACGGCCTGACGGGCCTGCGCTATGTGCTGCAGATCCTGGTGCCGGCGGCGCTGCCGGCCATCCTGTCGGGCCTGCGCATAGGCTGGGCCTTCGCCTGGCGCACCCTGATCGCGGCCGAGCTGGTGTTCGGCGCCTCCTCGGGCAAGGGCGGCCTGGGCTGGTTCATCTTCCAGAACCGCAACGAGCTCTACACCGACCGCGTGTTCGCCGGCCTGGTGCTGGTGATCCTGATCGGGCTGGCGGTGGAGAGCCTGGTGTTTAACACGCTGGAGCGGCTGACGGTCCAGCGCTGGGGCCTGCAGCGCTGAGCCCGCCCGCGCCGGGGCGTGGCAGCTGCTGCTGCCGAGCGAAGCGGCGCTGCGCCAGGATCAGCATCCGCGCGAACGACGGGGCGCTCGCCGCCGCCGGGGCCGGGCGCGCAGCCGGCGCGACGAAGTCGCGGCGGCCGGGGTGCTGCAGGGAATGGGTTGCCGTGGTCATGCATGCCCCTCTTCGTGGAAGGAAGGAAAAAGGAGGCCGGCGAGCCGGGACCTCCGCTGGCCCTCAGTAGACAGGCGCGCGGTATCGGCGATGTGTCACGGCCGCATCGTTTTGAATGAGTGTGTAGCGCCACCGTGCGGGCGCGATACATAACGCTACAAAACGAGACCTGCGGGACGGCGGCTGGGCCTGCGCTCAGCCCCCGGCCGCCTCCTTGGCCAGGCGCGCGACCAGCTTGACCAAGGTCGGCACGCGGCGCTTGCCGTGCATGCCGCGCACCCGCGCCTTGGCGGCGCCGAGGTCGATGCCGGCGCAGGTGATGATCAGCGGGCGGGTCTCGTCCTCGCGGTGCAGCTCGAACTGCGCCGGCAGGCCGGGCAGGGCGGTCTTCGAGATGCCGACGACGGCGACCTGGCCGCCCAGCGCCCGGAACAGATGCAGACCCAGGCCCGGGGTTTCCTGCGCGTCGAGATGGACGGCGCCGTTGATCACGATCAGCTCGGGCGCCTGCAGCCCGGCGTGCTCGCGCAGCAGCTGCAGCAGGCAGGGCAGATCGCGCAGGTCGCGCGGTGCGCCGCGCGGGGCGGGCTCGACGGCCGCGATGCGGGAGCTGAAGCTGCGCAGCGGTTCGGGCGCATCCCAGGCCTCGAAGGTCACGGCGGCGGCGGTGGCGGTGGCGCCCTCGCCGTGGTGGTAGATGTCGATCGCCAGTTTCATCGCTCGGCGCTGCTCTCGTGGATCAGCCGTCATTGTGGCGCGCGCAGCGGCCTCGCTCATTCGCTCGCTCAGGCCGGCGCCACCGGCCATTCGACGACGAAGGTCGTGCCCACATTGGGCCGGCTGTTCACCTGGATGCGGCCGCGCAGCGCCTCGATCATCTGCTTCACCACCACCAGGCCCAGGCCCGTGCCCTGCACGCGCGAGTCGCGCTCGCGGCCCAGGCGGTTGAAGGGCTGGAACAGCTGGGCCTGCTGCTCGTCGCTGAGGCCCACGCCGGTGTCGGCCACCTCGATGCGCAGCCGGTCCTCGTGCAGCGACAGCCGGGCGGTGACGCTGCCGCCGGGGCGGTTGTACTTGATCGCATTGGTCAGCAGATTGGCCAGCACCTGGCGCAGCCGCCGGCCGTCGGAGACCACCACGGGCTCGCTGCTCTCGGCCGTCAGATCCAGGCTGACCTGGCGTTCCTGCGCGGCCTGGGTCACCATGTCGCGGCAGTCGTCCAGCGCCGCCTGCAGGTCCACCGGCTCCTGCTGCACCCGCAGCACGCCGGCCTCGATGCTGGCGATGTCCAGCACGTCGTCCACCAGCTTCAGCAGATGCCAGCCGGCCGTCTCGACATGGTCGAGCCATTCGCGCTGGCGCGCGTTCAGGTCGGCCAGCTCGTTGCGCAGCAGCTGCGAGAAGCCCAGCACCGCATTCAGCGGCGTGCGCAGCTCATGGCTCATGCGCGAAAGGAATTCGCTCTTGGCGCGGTTGGCCTGCTCGGCCACGGCGCGGGCGCGGTCGGCGTCCTGCAGGCGCAGGCGCTCGGCGGTTTCCTGCTCCAGCGCCCGGGTGCGCTCCCGCACGCGCGTCTCCAGCTCGGCGCGCAACTGCTCCAGCCGCGCCTCGGCGGCGCGCCGTTCGGCCACCTCGCCCTCCAGCCGGGCCACCATCTGTTCCAGCGTGGCGGTGCTGGGCAGGCGCAGGGCCCGGGGCATCAGCCACCACAGGCCAATGGCCGTCACCACCGACACGGCCGCGGTGGCCGCCTTGGTGTAGCCCTGCAGCCAGTACTGCGGCCACCAGACCGTCAGGATGTCGACGATATGGGTGCTGCCGCACAGGAAGATGAAGGCCGAGAACAGCAGGAAGATCCAGTTGAACTGCAGATCGGTCCGGCGCCTGACGAACACCACCAGGGCCAGCGGGATCGAGTAGTAGGACAGGGCGATCAGCGCGTCCGAGCCGACCATCAGCGCCAGCAGGGTCGGACTCCACTGAAAACAATAGCCATGCGGGAGGAATCCCTGGCTCGCGGTCCATTGCAGCAGCAGCTGGCTCATTTTTCATTCTCCCTGGGCTGGCCAACGCATGCTTTATGCACCGGCCATCCGATGCTGGCAACCCTTGCTTGCCCGGCGACGCCGCGGCATCGGTTAGGCTCGGCCGCATGAAAACCCTGCTGCCGCTGCGCCTGACTCCCGGCGCGGACCTGCGGCTGGCGCTGCAGCAGGTCCTGCCGGCGCAGGGTGTCGCGGCCGCCTTCGTGCTGGCCGGCATCGGCAGCCTGAGCCAGACCCGGCTGCGCCTGGCCGGCGCGGCCGAGCCGCTGCTCCTGCTGGGCAATGTCGAGCTCCTGACGCTCAGCGGCAGCCTGTCGCCCGCCGGCGCCCATCTGCATGCCAGCGTGGCCGACGCGGCCGGTCGCGTGCTGGGCGGCCATGTGGCGCCGGGCTGCATCGTGCGCACCACGGCCGAGCTGCTGTTGGCCCTGCTGCCGGACTGGGCCTTCGCGCGCGAACCGGACGCGGCAAGCGGCTACGCGGAACTGCGGATCGCGCCTCGGGCATGATGCGGATCGCATGCTCGAACTCTGCAAGACCCTTTTTCTCTTCATCGCCACCGCGCTGGCCGAGATCGTCGGCTGCTACCTGCCCTGGCTGTGGCTGAAGAAGGGTGCGCCGGCCTGGCTGCTGCTGCCGGCCGCGCTGAGCCTGGCGCTGTTCGCCTGGCTGCTGAGCCTGCACCCGCAGGCCGCGAGCCGGGTCTACGCGGCCTATGGCGGCGTCTACATCGTCGTGGCGCTGGGCTGGCTGTGGGCGGTGGACGGCCTGCGCCCCACGGCCTGGGACTTGACCGGCGCCGGCGTCGCGCTGCTGGGCATGGCCATCATCATGCTGGCCCCGCAGCGGGGCTGATCACGACCATGACGCATCCGACCGTCGCCTCCTTCAACTGGGCCATCGTCGGCCCCGGCCGCATCGCCCACCGTTTCGCCGAGGCCGTGGCCGGCATCCAGGGCGCGCGGCTGCGGACGGTGATTGGCCGCGACGCGGCGCGCGCCGCGGCCTTCGCCGAGCGCTGGGCGGCGCCGCGCAGCGGCACCGACCTGGCGGCGCTGCTGGCCGACCCGGCCATCGACGGCGTCTACATCGCCACGCCCCATGCCCAGCATGGCGCGGCGCTGCGCGCCTGCCTGGAAGCCGGCAAGCCCGTGCTGTGCGAGAAGCCGCTGGTGCCGAATCTGGCCGAGGGTGAGGCCCTGGTGGCGCTGGCGCGCGCGCGTGGCGTGTTCCTGATGGAGGCGCTGTGGACGCGCTTCCTGCCGGCCTACGAACGGGTGGGCGAGTGGCTGCGCGGGCAGCGCATCGGCGAACTGCGCGCGATCCAGTCCAGCTTCTGCTTCCCGGCCGACTACGACCCCGGCAGCCGCCTGTTCGACCCGGCCCTGGCCGGCGGCGCGCTGCTGGACATCGGCATCTACAACCTCAGCGTCACCCGCTGGGTGCTGCAGCAGGCGCTGGGCGAATGTCCGGACTACCGCGCGCTGCAGGTCGAGGGTCGGCTGGCGCCCAGCGGCGTGGACCAGCGCCTGGCTGCCACGCTGAGCTTCCCCGGCGGCCAGGTTTCGCAGTTCGTCTGTGCGCTGGATGCCTGCGCCGACAACGCGCTGCGCCTGTTCGGCGCGCGCGGCACGATCACGCTGCCGCGCGATTTCTGGCAGGCCACCGAGGCGCTGCTGCAGGTGCGGGGCGAGCCCGAGCTGCGCGTCGGCCTGCCGCTGCGCATCAACGGCTTCGAGGGCGAGATCGAGGAGGCGATGCGCTGCGTGCGCGCCGGCCTGATCGAGAGCCCGCGCATGCCGCATGCGGAAACGCTGGCCACGCTGGCCTGGATGGACGAGATCCGGCGCCGGCTGGGCGTGCGCTACCCCTTCGAATAGCCGCCCGCCGGGGTGTGAACAGGTTCTAGCTGAGTCCGCGCAGCTCCCGCAGGGCCACCGACAGCATCGCCGCGTCCGGCGCCGGCACCGCGCGCAGCTCGCCGAGCAGCTGCTCGGCGCGCTCGATCGTGCGGCCGTTGCTGGCCTGCCAGGCCTCGACCAGGGCGCTCGGCGAGTCGGCCTCGTCGCTGCCGCCGGCCAGCACCGCGCTGGTGATCGAGCGCTGCAGGCCCCACAGATCGTCCAGCATCGCGCCCTTGGCGAGCATCTGCCAATGCTGGTCGCCCGGCAGCGCGGCGATCTTGTCGCGCAGCCAGGGCATGCCCAGGCGATTGGCCAGATCGAAATAGATCGCGGCCACCAGCTCGACCGGCCAGCGCGCGCCGCCGGCGATCTCGGCGATGTCCAGGGTCGCGTACAGCGTGCCGAAGGTCACCACGCGCTCGGCCAGCGCCGCCGGCACGCCGCCCGCCACATACTGGGCCGCCGCGGCGTCGACGCGCGCGCGCTCGTCGACATCGAGCAGCTGCGGCAGCCGCGCGGCGAGCTTCTCGACGTTCGAGGTGAAATGCTCGATCGTGGCCCCCATGTCGTCGGCCAGCCGGCGCGAGCGCAGGAACCACTTGGTGCCGCGTTCGAGCTGGCGGCTGGTGTCGATCAGCATCAGCGACTGCATCTCGTCGGCCACCTTGTTGTCGAGCGACTCGATGGCCTGCCACAGGCTCACCATGCCGAAGATCTCGCGGCTCAGCAGATAGGCGCGCACGATCTCGAAGGCGCGCGCGCCGGTGGTCTCGAGCAGGCGGTGCACGAAGGTGCTGCCGACCCGGTTGATCATGCTGTTGGTCACATGGGTGGCGATGATCTCGCGGCGCAGCGGGTGGCGCGGCATGTAGGCGCTGAAACGCTCCTGCAGCAGCGCCGGGAAGTAGCGCGCCAGCGCGGTCGAGACCCAGGGGTCGTCGGGCAGCGGCGAGTCGAGCAGCTCGTCGTAGAGCCAGATCTTGCTGTAGGCCAGCAGCACGGCGCGCTCCGGGCTGGTCAGGCCGAGGCCCTTGCCGCGCCGCTCGGCGATCTCCTCGTCGGCGGGCAGGAACTCGATCCTGCGGTTCAGGCGCCCGCTCTTCTCGAGGAACTGCATGAAGCGCGCCTGGGCGTCGAGCAGCTGCGGCGCGATGCGGCCGGTGACCGACAGCACCTGGGTCTGGAAGACGTTGTCGCGCAGCACCAGGGCGGCCACGTCGTCGGTCATCTCGGGTAGCAGGCCGTTGCGCTGCTTGTCGGTCAGCTCGCCGTCGCCGGCGGCCAGGCCCAGCAGGATCTTGATATTGACCTCATGGTCCGAGGTGTCGACGCCGGCCGAGTTGTCGATCGCGTCGGTGTTGATGCGGCCGCCGGCCAGCGCGTACTCGATGCGACCGAGCTGGGTGCAGCCGAGGTTGCCGCCCTCGGCGAACACCTTGCAGCGCAGTTCGCCGCCGTTGACCCGCAGGCCGTCGTTGGCGCGGTCGCCGACCTGCGCATGGCTCTCGCCGGCCGCCTTCACATAGGTGCCGATGCCGCCGTTGTAGATCAGGTCGACCGGCGCCTTCAGGATCGCGTTGACCAGCTCCGTCGGCGTCAGCGCCGCCGCCGCGATGCCCAGCGCGCGCTGCACCTCGGGCGTGATCGGGATCGACTTGGCGCTGCGCGCATGCACGCCGCCGCCGGCCGAGATCAGCGCGGCGTCGTAGTCGGCCCAGGACGAACGCGGCAGCCGGAACAGGCGCTCGCGCTCGGCGAAGGCCTGCTCGGCGTCGGGCTGCGGGTCGAGGAAGATGTGGCGGTGGTCGAAGGCGGCCAGCAGCTGGATATGGCGCGACAGCAGCATGCCGTTGCCGAACACATCGCCCGACATGTCGCCGATGCCGGCCACCGTGAAGGCGCTGCTCTGCGTGTCGCGGCCCATCTCGCGGAAATGGCGCTTGACCGATTCCCAGGCGCCGCGCGCGGTGATGCCCATGGCCTTGTGGTCGTAGCCGATCGAGCCGCCGGAGGCGAAGGCGTCGCCGAGCCAGAAGCCGTATTCCTTGCTGATCGCGTTGGCATAGTCGGAGAAGGTCGCCGTGCCCTTGTCGGCGGCGACGACCAGGTAGGGATCGTCCGGGTCGTGGCGCCGCACCTGCGGCGGCGGCTGGATCGCGTCGCCGACGCGGTTGTCGCTCAGGTCGAGCAGGCCGCGCAGATAGTCCTGGTAGCAGGCCACGCCCTCCTTCATGAAGGCCTCGCGCTCGCTGGCCGGCGGCGCCTGCTTCAGCACGAAGCCGCCCTTGGAGCCGACCGGCACGATGACGGTGTTCTTGACCATCTGCGCCTTCACCAGGCCCAGCACCTCGGTGCGGAAATCCTCCGGCCGGTCCGACCAGCGCAGCCCGCCGCGCGCCACCCGTCCGCCGCGTAGGTGCACGCCCTCGAAGCGCGGCGAGTAGACGAAGATCTCGAACATCGGCTTGGGCTCCGGCAGGCCCGGCACCTTGGCCGCGTCGAACTTGAAGGACAGGAACTCGCGCCGGCGCCAGAAGTTGGTGCGCAGGGTCGCGCGCATCAGGGCCAGGTATTGCCGCAGCACCCGGTCTTCGGACAGATTGGCCACCTGCTCGAGCGCGGTCTCGATCGCCGCCGCCTGCGCTGCCGCGTCGGCCGCCGCGTCGGCCGCGGGATCGAAGCGCAGCTCGAACAGCCGCACCAGCTGGCGCGCGATGCCGGCATGCGCGACCAGGGTGGCCTCGATGAAGTTCTGCGACAGCGCGAAGCCGATCTGGCGCATGTACTTCGCATAGGCGCGCAGCACCACGATCTGCTCGGCCGTCAGGCGCGCCGCGACGACCAGGCGGTTGAAGTCGTCGTTCTCGACCGCGCCGCGCAGCACCGCGCCGAAGGCCTGCTCGAACACCTGGTGCAGCGCATCGACCTCGAGCTCGCCGGTGCCGGCGCTGGCCAGCAGGCCGAAGTCGTGGATCCAGATCGGTGCCGAGTCCTGCGGTGCGATGCGGTAGGAATGCTCGTCGAGCACCTTCATGCCCATATGCTCGAGCATCGGCAGGCTGGTCGACAGGATCAGCGGCTCGCCGCGGCGCAGCAGCTTGAAGCGCAGGCTGCCGGGCGGCGCCTCGAGTGGGCGGTACAGGCTCATGCCCAGCGGCGCGCCGTCGCTCAGGCCGGCCATCAGCTCGACATCGGGCACCGCGGCGCGCGCCTCGAACTGCTCGCGGTAGCCGGCCGGGAAGGCGCCGCCGAAGCGGCGCAACAGCTGGATGCCGCGCGCCTCGCCCAGCGCGTCGACCAGCGCGGTCTGCAGCTCGTCGTCCCAGCGCCGCGCGGCCAGCACCAGGCGCGCCTCCAGCTCGCGCACATCGAAGCCCGGGATGGACCCCGGCTGGGTGCGCACCATGATCTGGATGCGCGCCAGCACCGATTCCGACAGGTGCACATTGAATTCCGAGTTGTTGCCGTTGAAGGCCTGCACCAGGATCTCCTGCCATTTCTGGCGCAGCTCGGTCGTGTAATGCTCGCGCGGCGCGTAAATCAGGCAGGACATGAAGCGCTCGAAGGGGTCGCGTCGCACGAACAGGCGGAAGCGCTGGCGCTCGCCCAGGTGCAGGATGCCGACGGCGGTCTGCAGCAGCTCGTCGGGGCCGATCTGGAACAGCTCGTCGCGCGGATAGGTCTCGAGGATGTTGACCAGGGCCTTGCCGGCGTGGCTGCCCGGCGCCAGGCCGGCACGCGCCACCACGTCGGCCACCTTGCGCCGCAGCAGCGGGATGTCGGCCGGGTTGGCGCTGTAGGCGGTCGAGGTGAAGAGGCCCAGGAAGCGGTCTTCGCCGCAGACCTGGCCGTCGGCGGCGAAGCGCTTGACCGCCACATAGTCCAGATAGCCGGGCCGGTGCACGGTGGAGCGCGCGGTCGATTTCGTCACCACCAGCAGCTCGGGCCGGCGCACCTGCGCACGCACCTCGGGCGGCAGCGCGGCGAAGGCGGCCACCGCGTCGAGCGCGGTGCGCTCGCGCAGGATGCCCAGGGCCGAATCGGCCACCACGTTCAGGGCGTCCTGGCCGTCGATGCAGGCGAGCTCGTGGCGGCGGCAGCCGAGGAAGGTGAAATGGTTGTCGGCCAGCCAGTGCAGGAAGGCCTGGCCCTCGGCCAGCTCCTCGGCCGCCAGCGGCGGCGCGCTGCGGCGCTGGGCCTCGATGAGGTCGAGCACGCGCTGCCGCATGGCCTGCCAGTCGCCCACCGCCAGGCGCACGTCGCCGAGCACCCGGGCGATGTCGGCGGCCAGCGCGTCGAGCCGCTGCGGCTCGGGCACGCGGTCGACCTCCACATGGATGAAGGATTCGCGGGCGCCGCCGTTGGCCTGGCCGGCCAGGCCGCGCAGCGTGCCGTCGGCCGCGCGCTCCACCGCGACCAGCGGATGGATGATCAGGTGCAGGGTCAGGCCGTTGCGGTTGACCTCCATCGTCACCGAATCGACCAGGAAGGGCATGTCGTCGTTGACGATCTCGATCACGGTATGGGTGGACTGCCAGCCATGCTCGGCGATCGTCGGGTTGAACACCCGCACCCGCGGATGGCCGGGCTCGCGCTTGCCGGCAAAGCTCCAGTGCGACAGCGCGGCACCGTACAGATCGGCCACCTGCCGCTCGGCCAGTTCCTCGGGGTCGACCTGCCCGAAATAGCTGCGCACGAAGTCGACCAGCGTTTCGCGCTGATCGGCGACCACTTTGCTGCGCACGAGCTTGCCGACCTCGTCCAGGCGCTCGCCGCGCAGGCTTGTTGGATTCTTTTCGTTCAGCACGATGGGGTCTCCTGTCCGGTCGCCGGGCGATCCTGCTCCAATCCCGGCCGGGCCGCAAGGGCGGGAGCACCGGTGCGCCGGAACTGGCCGCGCCGGCGCGGGGCGAGCGATCCTGCTAGGGCCCATTGCCGTAGTGTTAACAGGCCCTAGGCGCTTCTACGCGCCGGCAGCCGCCGCGTCTCGCCCACCGCCAGCACGAAGAACTCCTCCTCCGCCAGGCCCAGCGCCAGGCGCTGCGCGGCCAGCGCGCGCGGCGGTTCGTCGAGCGCCTCGTCGCTCAGCTCGAAGGTGCCCCAGTGCACGCCCAGCGAGCGCTTGGCGCCGAGATCCCGGTGGATCTTCAGGGCCTCCTCGACATTGACATGCTGGACCTGCATGAACCAGCGCGGCTCGTAGGCGCCCAGCGGCAGCAGCGCGAGGTCGAAGCCGCCGCCCAGCGCCGCCGTCTGGCGCGGCGCGAAGCGCTCGCGCATGTCCAGGAAATCGCGTGAATAGCCGGTGTCGCCGGCATAGAAGAGATGGCAGTCGGGCGCGAACAGCGCGAAGCCGCCCCACAGCGTGCTCATCCGGTCGTTCAGGCCGCGCGCCGACCAATGCTGGGCCGGCACCAGATGCACCTCCAGCGCGCCCAGCGCATGCGACTGCCACCAGTCCAGCTCGAGCACCCGCGCGATGCCGCGCCGCCGGAACCAGTCGCCCAGGCCCAGCGGCACGACGAACAGCGGCCCCGCGCAAGCGGCCGTGCCGCCCGGCTGCGCGGCCAGGGCCAGCACCGAGGCCTCGTCCAGATGGTCGTAGTGGTTGTGCGAGATCAGCACCAGATCGATGGCCGGCAGCTGCGCGGCGCTCAGCCCCGGCGGCTGCTGGCGCTTCGGCCCGACAAAGCCCAGCGGCGAGGCGCGCTCCGAGAAGATCGGGTCGGTCAGCACGTTCAGCCCGCCCAGCTGGGCCAGCGCGGTGGCATGGCCGATCCAGGTGATGCTGGGTTGCATGGCCGCGCCGGCGCGCGCGTTGGCATGCAGAAAATCCAGCTCGGGCGCCACCTGGGGCGTGGGCGCCCGGGGCCGCGGCGGCAGTCCCTCGCGCGCGGCCCGCCAGCGCCAGCGCAGCAGCTCGGCCAGGCTCTTGGGCTCGAAGGCCGTGTAGTTGTTCTGGAAACCGCCTGGGCGGTGGTGGGGCGGCTTGCCCTGCGCTGATGGTCGGCTCATCGGTGCGCAGCTTAGCGCGCGAGGCCCGACGGCGCTCACGCCGTCGGGCCCCGCCGCGCCGCTTCGCTCAGCGCGGTGCCGGCGCGGTGGCCCGGCCCAGGTTCTCTTCGATCTCACCGGGCTTTTGCAGACCGCGGCCGATCAGCGCCTTCAGGCGGTTCTGGGCGGCGGGGCGCTGCACGGAGTTGATGAATGCGTCCCAGCCCGGCTGCATCTCGGCCTCGGGCGGCAGGCTGGCCAGGTCGATGAGCCGCTTCGTGTCGGCGATCGCCTGCCGGTCGAACGAGGCGATGCGCCGGGCCAGCGTATCGACGAAGGCATCGAGTTCGGCATCGGGCAGCGTCCGGTTGACATAGCCGTAGCGTTCGGCGATGTCGCCGTTGATGTCGTCCGAGCCGAGCAGGATCTCCATCGCGCGGCCACGGCCCACCAGGCGCGGCAGGCGCGCCATCGGGCCGCCGCCGGGCACGAAGCCGACGCTCACCTCCCACTGCGAGAGCACCGCCTTCTCGCGGCTGGCGAAGCGCATGTCGGCGGCCAGCACCAGCTCGCTGCCGATGCCGGTGGCCCGGCCGCGGATGGAGGCGATGGACACGACGGGCAGCTTGCTCAGGCGGACCATGAAGTCCGGCACCGGGTGCATGCCGGTCGGGCCCGCGGCCATCGAGGTGGATTTCTCCAGCGGGGTCAGCAGGTCGTAATGGGCCGAGAAATAGCCCGGCACGCTGCTGTCGAAGACCACGACCTGCACGCGCTTGTCGGCCTCGATCTGTTCGAGGATGCCCACCAGCTCGCGCACCTCGTCGGGGCCGATGATGTTCAGCGGCGGGTTGGCGAGCGTGACCTTCCAGTAGGCCTCGCTGACGCGGGTCAGGCGGACCTTGGCCGCCGCCTGCGGCGCGGCGGCCGTCGCCGGGGCCGCGGTGCGGGCGGCCGGTGCGGGGTCGGCGGCGAAGGCGGTGGGGGTGAAGCTGCCAGCGGCCGAGATCAGCAGCGCGCCGGCAAGGATGCGGAACTTGGTGTGCATGAGGATTCTCCAATCATGGGAAGGGCGAGCCGACCGGCGACGCTGGCCGATCGGGCGGGCCGGATGCCTGAAGGCGACGAGGGTTGGCGACGCGGGGTGGCCGCGTGCGTCACCACTTGCCGGCGCTCATGCCCCCGTCCACGGGCAGCACGATGCCGGTCGTGAAGCCGGCGTCGCCCAGGTACAGGACCGCGTCGACGATTTCCTGCGTGCTGCCGATGCGGCCCGCCGGCTGCAGCGTGTTGAGGAAGCCATGCATGTCCTTGGTGTACAGCGGCGTGTCGACGATGCCCGGGGCCACGGCCGTCACCTGCACGTTGTGCGGCGCCAGTTCCAGCGCCAGCGCCTTTGTGGCCTGGTTGATGCCGCCCTTGATCAGCACCGGCAGCACGGCCGGCACGCCCTGGATCGGCTGCGATGCGAGGCTCGCGGTGATGCTGATGATGTGGCCCGACTTGCGCTCGACCATGTGGCGGGCGGCGGCCTGCGACGGATAGACGAAGCCCTTCAGATTGGTGTTCACCAGGGCTTCCAGCTCGTCCGGCGTGTAGTCGACGAAGGGCTTGGCGTTGAAGATGCCGGCGTTGTTGATCAGCACGTCGACCTGGCCGAAGCGCTCGATGGCACGCTGGACCAGCGCGGCGCCGACGGCCGGGTCGGCGATGTCGCCGGCGACGCCCAGGAAGTTGGCCGGCGAGCCCAGCGAGGCGGCGGCCTGCTGCAGGCGTTCGGCGCTGCGGGCGTTGCCGACCACGTTGTCGCCGCGCTGGAGGTAGGCGCGGGCCAGCGCCAGGCCGATGCCGCTGGAAGCGCCGGTGATGACGATGGTCTTGGCTTGAGTCTTCATGCTGACGTCCTTTCGAGGGTTGGAGCGGAGCGTTCATCGCTCGGCATGCCTCTAATCTAGTTGTTCCATTGAATTACTCAATTGATGCTGAAATCAATTCAACAAATACATGAAGTAATAAATAGGAGCTGGACTGTGGAAGGACTCAGCTGAAGGTCGCGCGTCGGCGATGGCTGCAGTCGGGGCCATGCCGACCCGGACGACGGGCTCGCCGGACCGACGCCGACTCGCCACGGGCGTCGCCCGGGTCATTGCCGGGAGCGTGCGGCGGACGCTCCCGGACGCTCGGTTTTGGCCCGCCCCGACGGGGGCGAGACCTCGGTGGCCGCTGGGGGGGCCGTACGTCAGCGCTGCGGACCAGGGGCATCCGACGAACTGGCGACGCTGTCCTCCAAGGGCTGCTGGACGGCGCTGGCATAGCGATGCGGGAAGCGCTCCCTGAGCGTCAGCGACGAGTTGTTGAGGGTCAGGCTGCCGGTGCGGGTCGCCTCGGCGAGCTCGGCCTGGACCTGGGCGCGGGTCTTGCCGGGCCCCGCCAGCACGGGGGGGTACAGGTCGGGACGAGTTTCGTTGCGCTTCAGCGAGGATTCGCCCTCGCTGATATCGCCCGTACGGATGGCCTCCGCCAGCGCCGCCCTGACCTGATCGCGGCTCTTGCCCGCGGCCGCGGGCGCCTGCGGGTAGCGCTGCGGCTGCCGCTCGTTGAGCTTGAGGGACGATTCACCGACGCTGATGTCGCCGGTGCGGATCGCCTCGGCGAGTTCGGCCTTCACCTGGGCGCGCGTCTTGGCGGGTTCCGCTGCCATGGCTTGTGCACCGACGAGGGCCAGGAGCAGGAGTGAGGGCAATCGAAGCAGTTTCATGATGATGATGACTTTCACGGCAGAGGCGTTGCAGGGTGGGGGACTTGGCCGCAGCGCGAAGCCTCGACGGCGAATGCCTGCGGTGCGGTGTCGTGAATTGCAACGCCCCCGCGTATCTCCGGTGTGTCGAGCGCGGCGGCTTTCGCAACGTTCTGTAGCCCCGGGGCGGGACCGCAAACACGGCCATACAAAAAGGCTCTTTGCGCGTTGATTCGTGATCTCCCAGCCTGGCCTTGATCGCCTCTGCGAGGACCGCGCCGCGAGATCTCGCTTCGCGCCAGGGTGCCGCCCGGCTTTGTATTGCAAGGTGTCCGGCGGCGGGGCGGATACGCAGGCAGGCCAATCGACGACCTGGATGAAACACCCGGGATACGAACGGGCGTTTGAATCAAGGTCACCGCGGCGCAGGCGCCAAAGACGCAAGCGTCCCAGGTGCGCGCCGGCAATTCAGACCCCCTTACTCCCACGAAAGGACGCCATCATCATGAAGCTGTTCACCACCGCCTCGATCCTCCTGGTTGCCCTCACCGGTGCGCAGGCCATGGCCGAAACCGGCAAGACGCGCGAGCAGGTCAGGGCCGAACTCGCCGAGGCCGTGCGCACCGGCAACATCCTCGACGCCGGGGAGTCCGGCCTCAAGCTCAACGAGCGCTATCCGCATCTCTATCCCAAGACCGCCGCGGCGCCCCAGAAGACGCGCGGGCAGGTGACGCAGGAACTCGCGGAAGCCATCCGGACCGGCGACATCAGCGTCGGTGAATCATCCCTCAAGCTCAACGAGATCCGCCCCGACCTGTATCCGCGCGTGGCCACGGGATTCGGCAAGACGCGCGAGCAGGTCAAGGCCGAACTCGCCGAGGCGGTCCGCACGGGCGAGAAGATCGCCGACGGCGAATCCGCGCTCAAGCTCAAGGATCTCTATCCCGGAAGCTACCGCTCGGTGAGCGGGACGGGCGACGCCTTGGCGGAGCGCAGCGCCCGCTAAGGCGGCGCGCCGCGGCGGGCGCCCGCCCGCCGCATCCCCGGTTCGGCCGTCCGACCCCGCCCGCTGCCGCGCCGCAAGCGCGGCAGGCGTCTCGATGGCGAGCGGCTCAGTCCAGCCGGAAATCGCTCAGGTCGATCGAGACCAGCAGCAGATCATGCACCGGTTGCAGCTGGGGCCCGCGCAGGTAGGCCCGGCGCCGGCTCGGAAACTTGAGCCCGTCCCGGTCCACGATGTCGTGAACATATTGCGCGGCGCCGAAGCCCCCGGCGACATCGACCTGATAGTCATGGCGACGCAACAGAAAGTCGGGGCCGAAGTAGAAGTCCTGCACCGTGCTGTGGCTGGCGACATGCTCCGGAAAGCGCACCCGCAGGCCGCGCCACGGCTCGCCCCCCTCGTTCCAAGCCTCGATCTCGGCGAGCTCGAAGCCGGGCATGGCCATGAAGAAGGGCGTGGTCAGATAGGTCCACAGCGCGTAGCCGTTGAAGTACGCACGGTGCAGCGGATCCCAGGGTGTGTTCATGCCATGCCCCTCGAACGACGCTCGCGGGTGCAGGCGCTCCTGGACGATCTCGCCATCGACGGTTTCGATCGCCACGCGCTGGGCCGTGAAGGCGGTGCGCCACTCCGGCTTGCCAAAGGGCGCCACCGAAGCACGCTGTTCGTGCAATGACACCCGCATCGTGCGCGGCGCCGGATCCTGGATCAGGCCCTTCATGGCCCAGAGCCCGCCGCCCGTCACGATCGTGGTGCTCAGGGTGCTGTGCCGCTTCCAGCGCTCCAGTCCTCCGTGAGCGTCGATGACCTGGGCCAGGAACTCGTTCATGGTGATCTCCTTCGCGTGAGAGGGGAGCCGGTACCCCGCGCCCGGCGATGCGTTCGGCCGCCGAGTGGCCAGGACACACTTTAGGAATCGCGACGCGATATGGGAAGTCGCCGGGGCCGAACAACGAGGGCCGGGCCCGCTCCAGGGTAATCACGGACGGCGGTTTGAGCGCAAAGTTCTACGATGACCAGATAAATTCAACGACATCGGAGACAAGCCCGTGGCATCGCCGAGCCTGGCCGAAACGCGCCTCGACGCGCGTCTGCAGCCGAACAGCAGCCTGTCCGACCGCCTCGCCGCCCTGCTGGCCGCGCAGGTGCAGGAGGGCGCGCTTGCGCCGGGCGACCGCCTGCCCACCGAGCAGCAGCTCTCCGAGCGCCATGGCGTGTCGCGCACCGTGGTGCGCGAGGCCGTGCACCGCCTCAAGTCCCAGGGGCTGCTGATCTCGCGCCAGGGCTCGGGCGTCTACGTGGCGCCCCCCGCGGCACACCGGCCGCTGGCCTTCGACCCCGCGGTGCTGGAGTCGCGCGAGGCCGTGGTCCAGGTGGTCGAGGTGCGGCGCGCGCTGGAGGGCGAGATCGCGGCGCTGGCCGCGCAGCGCGCCACGCGCAGCCAGATCGCCGCGCTGCGCCGGGCCCTGCAGGCCATCGAGGATGCGGTGGCGGCCGGCGGCGACGGGGTTGAGCAGGACATGGCCCTGCATCGCGCCATCGCCGAGGCCACCGGCAACCCGCAGTTCGGCCGTCTGCTGGGATTCCTGGAGCAGTACCTGCGCGAGGCGATGCGCGTGACGCGCAGCAACGAGGCGCGCCACCAGGCCTTCGCGGCCGCGGTGCGCGAGGAGCACCGCGCGCTGGTCGAGGCCATCGCCGCCCACGATGCCGAAACGGCGCGCCGCATCGCCACCGGCCATATGGCCGAGGCGGCGCAGCGCCTGGTGGAGGGCGGCTTCCTGCCGGCCGGCGGGCGGAGCAAGGTACGAGCATGACGAATCACGGAGGCGTTGACAGCAAATGGGTTTGAAGCTCTTGATCACCGGCGGTGCCGGCTTTCTGGGGGCGCGTCTGGCGCGCACGCTGCTGGCGCGCGGCGAGCTGGGCGGCGAGCGTCTCGACTACCTGGTACTGGCCGATCTGTTTCCGCCGCCGCCCGATCTGCTGGCCGACGCCCGCGTGCAGGCGCTGACGGGCGCGCTGCTGGAGCAGGCCCCGGCCCTGGGCGGCCAGGGTTTCGACGGTGTGTTCCACCTGGCCTCGGCCGTGTCGGCCGAATGCGAACGGGACTTCGAGCTGGGCCTGGCCTCCAACCTGGACACGACGCGCGCGCTGCTCGATGCGCTGCGCGCGCAGACGCAGCGGCCTGCCAGGCTGGTGTTCGCCAGCTCGGTCGCGGTGTTCGGCGCCGACCCGGCGCTGCCGCTGCCCGCCGTGGTGCGCGACGACACCCTGCCGACGCCGCAGTCCTCTTACGGCATCCACAAGTTCGTCTGCGAGCAGCTGGTGGCCGACTACACGCGCAAGGGCTATATCGACGGCCGCAGCGCGCGGCTGATGACGGTGGCGGTGCGGCCGGGCCGGCCCAATGGCGCGGCCTCGGGCTTCCTGTCGGGCATCGTGCGCGAGCCGCTGGCCGGGCTGGACGCCGTCTGCCCGGTGGCGCCGGAAACGACGGTGGCGCTGGCCTCGCCGGCCGCCACCATCGAGGGGCTGATCCGGGTCTACGAGGCCAGCCGCGAGGATTTCGGCGGCCGCACCGCGCTGAACCTGCCGGCGCTGACGGTGAGCGTGCGGCAGATGCTGGATGCGCTGGCCGAGGTGGCCGGGCCCGAGGCCGTGGCGCGCGTGCGCTTCGAGCCCGATGCGGCGGTGGCGCGCATTGTCGGCGGCTGGCCGGCGCGCTTCGAGTCGCGGCGCGTGGCGCGCCTGGATCTGGCTGCCGATGCCGACTTCAAGAGCATCGTGCTGCAGTACCTGCGCGACAACCCCGATGCGATCAAGGTGCCGCTGCGGCCCTGAGATGTTGTTCAGTCTTTTCCTCTTTCCTTCACGACAACGGAGACAAGCCATGATGATGAAGACGACGAAGCCGAAGAAATCCGCATACCGGATCGCGGCGCTGGCCCTGCTGACCCTGGCCGGCGGCGCGGCCTCGGCCCAGACCGTGCTGAAGATCGGCTATGCCACCAGCAAGGAATCGCATTACGGCGTCGGCTCCACCGCGTTCTGCGACGAGGTGGAGAAGGGCACGCAGGGCCGCTACAAGTGCCAGCAATTCCCCAGCTCGGCGCTGGGCGGCGAGCGCGAGCAGATCGAGGCGGTGCAGCTGGGCACCCAGGACCTGACCAACACCTCGACCGGCCCGCTGGGCAACTTCCTGCCCGACGTCAAGCTGTTCGACATCCCCTTCCTGTTCCGCGACTACGCGCATGCGCGCCACACGATGGATGGGGCCATCGGCCAGGACGTGCTGAAGAAGCTGCAGGGCAAGGGCCTGGTCGGCCTGGCCTGGACCGAGAACGGCTTCCGCCACATGACCAACAACAAGCATCCGATCGTCAAGCCTGAGGACGCCAAGGGCCTGAAGCTGCGCACGATGGAGAACAAGATCCATATGGAGGGCTACAAGACCTTCGGCCTGCTGCCCACGCCGATGGCCTTCCCCGAGCTGTTCGGTGCGCTGCAGCAGGGCACGGTGGACGGCCAGGAGAACCCCATCCCGGTGATCCTGAGCTCCAAGTTCTCCCAGGTGCAGAAGCACCTGTCGCTGACCGGCCATGTCTATTCGCCGGCCGTGCTGCTGCTCTCGCCGGTGGTCTGGAACAAGCTCTCCGACGCCGACAAGAAGGTCTTCGTTGACGCCGCCGCCAAGGGCGCGGCCGCCCAGCGCAAGAAGGTCAACGACGACGAGGCCAGCGGCATCGCCCAGCTGCGCAAGGACGGCATGCAGGTGGTCGAGAAGGTCGATGGCGAGGCTTTCCGCAAGGCCGTGACGCCGGCCTACGCGAACTTCGCCAAGGAGTTCGGGGCCGACAAGATCGCCGCCGTCCAGGCGGTGAAGTGATGACGACGAGCTGACCTGTCGCGCCGGTGCGTCCCGATGAACGCGGGCGCGCCGGCGCAGGAGCCTTGCTGCATGAAGACCTTCGAGAAGTATTTCCTGGCGGCGAATCGCTGGGCGCTGATCCTGCTGCTGGCGGCGATGGCGCTGATCATCTTTGCCAATGTCGCGCTGCGCTACCTGACCAATGAATCGATCGAATGGGCCGAGGAAGTGGCCCGCCACATGATGATCTGGCTGACCTTCCTGGGCGCCGGGCCGGTGCTGCGCTACGGCGGCCATATCGCGGTCGACAACCTGCAGGACAGCCTGCCGCGGCCGCTGGCGGTGCTGCTGCGCTGGGCCATCGCCCTGCTGCTGCTGGGCTTCTTCGGCTTCATGATCTGGTACGGCATGCTCTACCTGGAGCGCACCCAGTACCAGACCACCGCGGCCACGCAGATCTCCTTTGCCTGGATCTACGCGGCCATGCCGGTCGGCGGGCTGCTGCTGGTCGTGCACTGGCTGCTGATCGTGCGCGGCTATCTGAGCGAACGCCTGTTCGCGGCCGATGCGCATTTCGACGCGAACGCGAGTGCCTCCCTATGAAGACTTTGTCATTGCAGGCCGGGACCGAGCACCGGGCCGCTCCCAAGCCGGCCCGCGCCAGCTGCGAGACGCAGCTGGCACTCCGCCCGTCCCTGCTCGCGCAGGCGAGCAGGGAGCCGCGGGCATCGGCCTCCCCCGGGGGCCGGCCTATGTATCCATCGGCCGAGGGGCTTCTATGAGTGCGAGTCTGATTCTCCTGCTGAGCGCCTGCGCCTTCCTCGCCATCGGCGTGCCGGTCGCGTTCGCGCTGGGCCTGTCCACCCTGACGGCGCTGGTCCTCGGCACCAGCTTCCCGCTGTTCGTGCTGCTGAAGGAGACCTTCACCGGCATCGACAGCTTCCCGTTGATGGCCGTGCCCTTCTTCATCCTGGCGGCCGAGCTGATGAGCGGCGGCTCGCTGACCGAGGTGCTCTTGCGCTTCGCCAGCCAGTTCGTCGGCCACAAGCGCGGCGGCCTGGGCTATACGAACGTGGTCGGCCTGACCTTCTTCTCGGGCATCTCCGGCTCGGCGCTGGCCGATGCGGCGGGGCCGGGCTCGATGATGATCAAGATGATGGACAAGGCCGGCTACGACCGCGCCTATGCGGCGGCGCTGACCGCGGCGACCGCCATCGTCGGACCCATCATCCCGCCCTCGATCATCATGATCATCTACGCGCTGCAGGACGAGAGCGTGTCGGTGGGCGCGCTGTTCGTCGCCGGCCTGCTGCCGGGCCTGTTGATCGCGGTGGGCATGAGCTTCGTCAACTGGCGGGTCTCGACCGCGCGCAACTACCGCGGCGACGGCGAGCATCCCGGCTGGCGCGAGATCCTCGCCACCAGCATCAAGGCCTTCCCGGCCCTGCTGCTGCCGGTGCTGATCCTGGGCGGCATGCGCGCCGGCTGGTTCACGCCCACCGAGGCCTCGGTGGTGGCGGTGTTCTACGCGCTGGTCTGCGGCAAATGGATCTACCGCACGCTGGAATGGCAGGCGCTGCCGGACATCCTGGCGCGCTCGGCCCTGTTGACCGCCTCGGTGCTGATCATCATCGGCCTCTCGGCCGCCTTTGCCTGGGTGCTGACCATCGAGGGCCTGCCGCAGCACCTGGCCGAATGGATGGCGGCGCAGAACTTCTCGCCGGTCACCTTCCTGCTGGCCGTCAACATCTTCCTGCTGCTGTTCGGCATCTTCATCGAGCCGCTGCCGGGCGTGATGGTGCTGGTGCCGATCCTGGCGCCGGTGGCGGCCAAGGTGGGCGTCGAGCCGGTGCATTTCGCGATGGTGGTGATCTTCAACCTGACCCTGGGCATGATCACGCCGCCGGTGGGCGGGCTGCTGTTCGTCACCTCCAACGTCTCGCGCGTGCCGCTGGGCGCGCTGGTGCGCGAGCTCAAGCCCTTCCTGTGGGCGCATGGCGCGATCCTGATGATCATCACCTTCATCCCGGCGCTGAGCACCTGGCTGCCGCACCAGTTGGGCTTCAAATGACCCACCCCCTACGGCCTGCGGCCACCCCCTCAAGGGGGCGAGCCCGATGGACCGGCGGAGCCGGATCCGCGGGCTCTGCTCGGTTGAATGCCGTGCGAATGCGAATGGAGTATCGAAATGGCTGTGCCTGCACAATCAAATTTCATCGACGCTGAGGCCTGCGCCGCCGCCTCGGGCCGCACCCTCGAGGTGCTGGATCCCTCGGACGGCCAGGTCTTCACGACCCTGCCGCGCAGCGATGCGCGCGACGTGGACGCGGCGGTGGCCGCGGCGCGGCGCGCCTTCCACGGCCCCTGGGGCCGCGCCACCGCCACCGAGCGCGGCCGCGTGCTGAGCCGGCTCTCGGCCCTGATCGCCGAGCACCATGCCGAGCTGGCCGCGCTGGAATGCCGCGACACCGGCAAGCCGCTGCCCCAGGCGCAGGCCGACATCACGGCCTGCGCGCGCTACTTCGAGTACTACGGCGGTGCGGCCGACAAGCTGCATGGCGAGAGCATCCCCTACGCGGCCGGCAGCACCGTGATCGCCATGCGCGTGCCGCATGGCGTGACCGGCCACATCATTCCCTGGAACTACCCGGCGCAGATCTTCGGCCGCTCGATCGGCGGCGCGCTGGCGGCCGGCAATGCCTGCGTGGTCAAGCCGGCCGAGGACGCCTGCCTGACGCCGCTGCGCATCAGCGCGCTGGCGCTCGAGGCCGGCCTGCCGGCGGGCGCGCTGAACATGGTCTGCGGCTTGGGGCTGGAGGCCGGCGCCGCGCTGGCCGCGCACCCGGACCTGAATCACATTTCCTTCACCGGTTCGGCGGCCACCGGCACCGCGGTGGCCCAGGCCGCCGCGGTCAACCATCTGCCGGTGACCCTGGAGCTGGGCGGCAAATCGCCGCAGCTGCTGTTCGCCGATGCCGATCTGGACAAGGCCCTGCCGGTGGTCGTCAATGCCATCGTGCAGAATGCCGGCCAGACCTGCGCGGCCGGCAGCCGCGTGCTGATAGCGCGCGCGATCTACGCCGAGGTGATGGACAAGCTGAAGGCGCGCTTCGAGGCCCTGCTGACCGGTCCGGGCGCGCGCGGCCTGGACTGCGGTCCGCTGATCAACCGCCGCCAGCTCGACCGCGTCACGGCCATGATCGAGGCCGGACTGGCCGATGGCATCAAGGTCGCGGCGCGCGCGCGGCTGGTGGCCGATGCGCCGGCCGGCGGCTTCTACTTCCCGCCGCTGCTGCTGGACGATGTGCCGTCCGCGCATGCGATCGCGCAGCAGGAGGTGTTCGGCCCGGTGCTGGCCGCCTTTGCCTTCGACGACGAGGATGAGGCCGTCTCGCTGGCCAACGGCACGCCCTATGGCCTGACCGCCGCCGTGTGGACGCGCGACGGCGGCCGCCAGCTGCGCTGCGCCCAGCGCATCGAGGCCGGCCAGGTCTTCGTCAACAACTACGGCGCCGGCGGCGGCATCGAGCTGCCGTTCGGCGGCATGAAGCATTCGGGCTACGGGCGCGAGAAGGCCTTCGAGGGCCTGCGCGGCTTCACGACCATCAAGACCATTGCCATCTCGCATGGCTGAGGAGTTCAACGCATGAGTGAGAACAGCAAGAACCTGCAGGACCGCGTGGCCATCGTTACCGGCGCCGGCGGCGGCTTCGGCGAGGGCATCGCCAAGCTTTTCGCCGCGCGCGGCGCCAAGGTCGTGGTGGCCGATCTGCGGCTGGAGGCCGCACAGGGCGTGGCCGCGGCGATCCGCGACGCCGGCGGCGAGGCGATCGCCGTGCATGCCGACGTGACCAAGAACGACTCGGTCGGTGCGATGGTGGCCGCCGCCGTCGACAAATACGGCCGGCTCGACATCCTCGTGAACAACGCCGGCACCACGCACAAGAACCAGCCGATGCTGGAGGTGGACGAGGCCACCTTCGACCGCGTCTACCAGACCAACGTCAAGAGCATCTACCTGGGCGCCGTCCACGCGGTGCCGCAGTTCCGCAGGCAGGCGAAGGAGCAGGGGCGCCGTGGCGGCGTGATCGTCAACATCGCCTCCACCGCCGGCGTGCGGCCGCGGCCCGGGCTGAGCTGGTACAACGGCAGCAAGGGCGCCGCGATCAACCTGACCAAGGGCATGGCCGTCGAGCTGGCGCCCGAGGGCATCCGCGTCTGCGCGGTCAACCCGGTGATGGGCGCGACCGGCCTGATCCAGGACTTCCTGCCCGGCGAGGACAGCGAGGAGACCCGCGCCAAGATCGTCGCGACCATTCCGATGGGCCGGCTCTCCACCGCGCTGGACATCGCCCGCGCCACCGCCTTCCTGGCGAGCGACGAGGCCGAGTTCATCACCGGCGTGGCGCTGGAGGTGGACGGCGGGCGCTGCATCTAGGAAGGAGGGCGTGCGGCGGGCGCCGGGCCCGGTCGGGCGTCGTGCCGGGGAGGGGGCATCGTCAAACGGCGGATGCGCGCATTTCAGGGCGCCTCCGCCGTATGACCTGCTAGGCACGCAGCGATCTGAACCCCGCGCGCAGCTCTTGCGAGAAGAGCTTTGGCTGCTCCCAGGCCGCGAAGTGGCCCCCTTTGGCGACCTTGTTGTAGTGGATGAGATTCGGATAGGCCCGCTCCGTCCAGCTCCGCGGCGCTTCATATTGCTCGCCGGGAAACACGCTCACGGCCACCGGAATGGACACGCCCTTCGCATTGAAGAAGCCGCCCTTGTATTCCCAGTAGAGGCGGGACGAGGAGACCCCCGTCTTCGTCAGCCAGTACAAGGTGATGTTGTCGAGGATCTCGTCACGCGTCAGTTCCCCCGTGGCGCTCGCGGTCCGGTTCAGGGCCGAGGCGACCGCGGCGGCCGGCTGGCCGCCGGCATCGTTGTGGTCGAGCAGCCAGGCGGCCAGGCCGACCGGGGAGTCCGCGATGCCGTACAGGGTCTGCGGGCGCGTTGCCATCAGCCTGGCGTAGTCGACCTCCTTGAAGGTCCTCACCAGCTGGTCGTAGGCACGCCGTTCTTCGGCCGAGAGTCCGGGCGGCGCCGGTTCGCCGCGGCCGAGCGCCTTGTCGACGTCCGCCGGGACGACCCCAGGCATGTTGGTGTGGATGCCGAGCAGGCCCGCGGGCGCCTGCAGGCCCATCTGGTCGACGACGAACGCCCCCCAGTCGCCGCCCTGGGCCACGTAGCGGGTGTAGCCGAGGCGCTGCATCAGCTCCGCCCACGCCCGGCCCATGCGCTCGGGGCCCCAGCCGGTGCCCGTGGGCTTGCCGGAGAAGCCGTAGCCGGGCATCGACGGGATCACCACATGGAAGGCGTCCGATGCGCTGGCGCCATGGGCCGTCGGGTTGATCAGCGGATCGATGATCTTCAGCTGCTCGATGATCGAGCCCGGCCATCCGTGGTTGATGACGAGCGGCATCGCATCTTCGTGCTTCGAGCGGACGTGGATGAAATGGATGTCCAGGCCATCGATCTCGGTCACGAATTGCGGCAGCGCGTTCAGCTTCGCCTCGACCTTGCGCCAGTCGTAGTCGGTCGCCCAATGGCGCGCGAGGGCCTGCATCGTGGCGAGCGGCACGCCTTGCGACGAATCGGGAACCGTCTCCCGCTCGGGCCAGCTCGTCGCCCGGATGCGCCTGCGCATCTCGGCGAGGTCCGCGTCCGGGAAATGCACGCGAAACGGACGAATGGCGGCGCGGGCGCCGCCTGCCGGCGGGGCCGTGGTGGCCATGGCGCGGCCACTCTGCGCCAGACCGAACACTCCGAGCGATCCTGCGGCAACGCTTGCCGCTGCGGCGGCGGAAAAGCGCCGGCGGTTGAAGTCGGGGGAATCATTCATAACAAAACTCCATGTCAACTGATGAGGGGGCGTCGCAGAGGCCGCTTATGCCGGCCGCGGCTCACCGGACTGCTCGCGCACGATGTACTCGGCGTACCAGGCCGGCCAGTTCTCATCGTGCTCGCCGCCATTGCGCTTCTCGTGCTCGCCATGCGCAGCCGCCGCGCGCCGCAGCGCGGCTGCGAGGTCGGCCGATGAGGCGAATGTCGTGTCCGCATCCACGCGTCCGGGCAATCGTGCGGTGACTTCCTGCAACAGCCAGCTGTTGCCATCCGGGTCGCTGAACGTGGCGTACGAGGAATAGGTCTGCCGCTGCGGATGCGGGCCGCTCTGAGCGGGTTCCCCGACGCCACGGTGGAACACTTCGCTCACGTCGACGCCGTGTGCGACGAGTTCGGCGCGCGCTGCCTCGACGTCGGACACGACGAGATAGAGTCCGCGCGCCGATCCCGGCACGGCCGACGTGACTCCCGTGCCGAAGTGGATCGAACAAGACGAGCCCGGAGGCGTGAACTGCAGGACACGGAACGCGTCGCCCTTGGGAAAGTCGGCGTCGAGCTTCCAGCCCAGGCCGGCGTAGAAGCGCTTGGCGCGATCCACGTCCGAAACGGGGATGACGACAACTTCGAGCTTCATGTCATTGGTGGCAATGGTCTTCACAATGGAACTCCGTTCAAAGAGATGGGATGGGTGCGAACGGGACGATAGGAGCAAAGACCGCGCGGATAAATCAAGCGCCGAGGGCCGCTGTGTTTCACTCCTCGGGACAATCGAGATCGGCGCACGAGTCATCGACGGCTCCGCAGATGGGCCGTCTCGGCGTTCTTGTCTTCGAGGAGCCGATCGGATCGATCGGTCGTGGCAGCGACCGAGCGAGCGGCAGTCACGCCCCGGGTTCAACGGCCGGTGTCTTGAACGCTGCGTTCCCCGGCGGCCACCTGTCGCGCCGGTGATGCCTCGAGCGTGCGGGCGAAAAGCTCGGCCGCCCAGTCGATGAACACGCGCACCTTGGCGCTGAGGTGGCGGTTGGGTGGGTAGACGACATACAGAGGCCAGGCGCCTGCGGACCATTCCGGCAGGACGACCTGCAGCGTGCCGGCGGCCAGGTGGGGCGCCGCCATGAACGGGGCGGTCCGAGCCAGCCCCAAGCCCGCCAGCCCGGCCGCCAGCATGGCGCCGGTGTCGTTCACGGCGATGGCCGGCCTGGCGTTGACCTCATGACGCTCGTCGCCACGCTGCAGCACGAAGGTGAAGTGCCCGCCGCCGTGCGAGAAGTAGGTGATGGCGCGGTGGCGATCCTCGAGTTCCAACGGGTGCCGTGGGACGCCGAAGCGCTTCAAGTACGAAGGGGCAGCGCACACGATGCGGCGGATCTCGCCGAGGCGGCGGGCCACGAGGGACTCATCCGTCACATCGCCTGCACGAAGCGCGCAGTCGACGTTCTCGGCGACGAGATCCACGGGCCTGTCGCTGCCTCCGATGTCCACCTGGATGTCGGGATAGCGCGCGCAGAAGTCCCCCAGCGCGGGAATGATGATGTAGTTCGCAATCGCCGACGGGGCGTCGATGCGCAACCTTCCTCTCGGGTTCACCTTGGCGTGGGACATGCTCGACTCGAGCTCTTCGATCTCGTCGAGCAGGCGCACGGCCCGGTCGTAGTAGGCGCCGCCGTCTACCGTGACGCTGACTCGCCGCGTGGTGCGGTTGAGCAGCAGCGTCTTGAGCTCGCCCTCCAGCGACTGCACCAGGCGTGTCACTTGAGTCTTCGGCACGTCGAGGGAGTCGGCGGCCTTGGTGAAGGTGCCGGCTTCGACGACCCGCACGAAGGCCTTCATCGCGCTCAACTTGTCCATGGTCGGTCCTCTGTCCGGGCGCCGGGCCGGTCGGCCTCGATTGTCCTGAGGATTGAAACGCTGCGAATGCCGTAGCAGGATTTATTCGCGAGGCCTTTGATCCTATCGTTTTGATGCACGCTTTTCTACAAGGAGTCCACCATGACAGCAGTTCACTACGACGCACGCAAGACTGCGCTCCTCTTCGTCGACCCCTACAACGACTTCCTCTCCGAGGGCGGCAAGCTCTGGCCCCTCATCAAGCCGATTGCCGAGGAAGTCAAGCTGCTGGACAATCTGCGCGCGATCCAGAGCGCGGTTCGCGCGGCCGGCATCCAGAAGATCATCGTCCCGCATCGACGCTGGCAACCCGGCGACTACGAATGCTGGTGCCACCCGAGCCCGACACAGCGTCTGCTGATGACACGCAAGACCTTCTCCAAGGGCGAGTGGGGCGGGGAATGGCATCCGGACTTCGCGCCCAAGGACAAGGACATCGTCGTGGGCGAGCACTGGGGATCCAGCGGCTTCGCCAATACGGACCTGGACTTCCAACTCAAGCAGCACGGCATCTCCCACGTGATCGTCGTGGGGCTGCTGGCCAACACCTGCATCGAGACCACCGCACGCTATGCGCAGGAGCTCGGCTATCACGTGACGCTCGTCAGGGACGCCACGGCCGCATTCAAGCGAGAAATGATGCATGCCGCCCACGAGTTGAACGGCCCGACCTATGCGCACAGCATCGTCGACACCAGCGAGCTCCTGGAGGCGCTGCGGTGAGGCCGCGGCGACTGAGTTGATTTGGAGATCGCAGCGGCGCTGAGCAAGCATCCGCTCGTCAACGCCGTCGCCTGCACCGGTTCGGAAGCCGGAGGCATGGCCCTGTATCTCGCACCGCACGGTCCAGGGAAGAGCAGCTTCCGCCCACCTGCGCGCTGCAACGCGGCGAGGAGCGCTGCGCCGTCAACGCGAGGTGGAGCATCGCCGTGAGCGCCCCCGTCGCCGTCCTGGCAATCGGGCGGGCCGGCCTGGACCTCGCTCGAACCGCCGTGGCCATGGCTGCTCCACACCGCGGACACGCCGATTCGCGATCGGCTGCGCCGGGCGCGATCTCGCTGCCCATCCCGCGCACGCGGCTGCGGGCGAGGGCGATGCCGACCACCGGCGCTTGTGCAAGGCGCAAGCTGATGCCGGTCCAGGATGGCGCCGGTTGCGCCGGGGCGGCCGGACGCGCGGCGCCGCAGACATCCCCGTGGGCCGGGCGGAAGTCGGGATCGGCGCTGTCGAAGACGAGCGCCTTGATAGGTCTGAGATGCCCGCAGGTGAACGGGGCCGGAGCAGCCACTGTGTCTCAACGGCCGGCACGATCGTGGCATCGGCCGATCCGGCGTGAACGCAACGCGGCGTTTCGCGGGGGACGCTTTTTCGGCGCGCAGTCCGCACCTAGATTTCGGGCATCGATCAGCAAGGAGCCCTCCATCATGTCAAGCGTGCCGGCCCCGGTGTCCGCGGCCAATCCCCCCGGTGTTTCGTCGCGGCTGGTCGGACTGATGGCCCTGGGCTGCGCGCTGGCGGTCTCGACCATCTACTACCACCAGCCGCTGCTCTCACAGGTGGGGGCATCGTTCGGGGCGACGCCGGCGCAGGTCGGCCTCATCGCCATGCTCACGCAGTTGGGCTACGCAGCCGGCCTGCTGTTCCTCGTGCCGCTCGCCGACCGCTGCCAGCCGCGCGTGCTCGCCGCGCTGGCCGTCTGCGCGAACGCCGTCGCACTGCTTGCCTGCGCGGCGGCGCCCACGCTCGCGATGCTGATCGCGTGCAGTTTCGCGGTCGGGGTGACGGCCGTCACCGGACAGATCATCATTCCCGCCATCTCCGGGCAGGCCGATCCTTCGGCTCGGGGGCGCATCGCGGGCACGCTGCTGAGCGGGCTCTCGACTGGCCTGCTGCTGGCCCGCACCGTCAGTGGCTTCATCGGCGCGCGCTGGGGCTGGCGCCCGGTCTTCGCGCTCGCGTCGCTGGCCGACCTCGCCCTGCTGGTCATCGTCATCCGACACCTGCCCGTGATGACCGGCCTCACGACGACTCGCTACGGCCAGCTGCTTCGCTCGCTGGGTGTGCTGGTGCGCGAAGAAGTCCTGTTGCGCTTCTCGGCGGCCACCGGATTCCTGATGTTCGGGGCCTTCAGTGCGTTGTGGGCCAGCATTGCCGGATTGCTGGCGCGGCCGCCGTACCAGTACGGGCCCGCCGCCATCGGTGCGTTCGGGCTCGCCGCGTCGATCGGTATTGCGCTGTCCCCGCGCATCGGAGCGCTGGTCGATCGTGTCGGCGCCCGCAACATGGTTCTCGCGGGCGCAATCGCCATCGCGGCGGGCTTCGCGTTCGTCGCGGTTGCGGCGCACAGCCTGGTCTGGCTGATCGTCGGCATGGTGCTGCTCGATCTCGGCAACCGTGCCGGCCTGGTCGGCAACCAGGCACGAATCTTCGCACTGCGCCCCGAGGCGCGCAGCCGGCTCAACACGGTCTTCGTCGGGTCTTGCTTCCTCGGCGCCTCCGCCGGTGCCGCCCTGGGAGGCTACGGCGCGCAACACGCCGCATGGCTGGGCCTCGCGATCGCCGGCGTGCTGCTCTCGATGGCTGCCGTTGCCGTAAATGCGTTCTCACCAAAAGAGTCGAACCGCCAGACCGACGCTTAGGTGCCATCTCAATCCGTTCTGAAAGGAACCATCCCATGAAGACAAATCGAATCATCGCGGCCACGGCGTCGCTCGCCGGAAGCGGGCCGCAGCTCATCCAGGTGCGTGTCGGCTCCGCCCCGGGCGCGGAGGTCGCCGATGTTCCCGAAGGCACGCTGATCGAACCATGAAAACCACGAAAACCATGAAGACCTTGTCGCGCCGCGAACTGCTCATTGGAACCACGGCAATGGGTTCGCTGTCCATGTTGCTGCCGGTGCAGGCGGCGGCACGAGCCGTCGGCTCCGCGGCCTCCGATGCGGTCCGGCCGTTCCGTGCCCATGTTCCGCAAGCGGCGCTCGTGGATCTGCGCCGGCGTCTCGCGGCGACGCGTTGGCCCGACGCGGAAACGCTCGACGGGCGCTCGCAGGGGGTGCAGCTCGCGGCGCTTCAGGCGCTCGTGCACCATTGGCGCACGGGCTACGACTGGCGCAAGGGCGAAGCCCGACTCAATGCCCTGCCGCAGTTCCTCACGAACATCGACGGCCTGGACATTCACTTCCTCCATGTGCGCTCCCGTCATCCCGATGCGATGCCGCTCGTGATGACGCACGGCTGGCCCGGCTCGGTCTTCGAACTGCTGAAGGTCATCGGCCCGCTGACCGACCCCACCGCGCATGGAGGCAGCGCCGAAGACGCTTTCCACCTGGTGCTTCCCTCGATACCCGGGTTCGGTTTCTCCGAGAAACCAAGGGGAACGGGCTGGAACCCCGATCGCATCGCACGCGCATGGGACGTTCTGATGAAGCGCCTCGGCTACGCGCGCTACGTGTCGCAAGGCGGCGACTGGGGCGCCATCATCTGCGACGCCATGGGACGCCAGGCGCCTGCGGGCCTGTTGGGCATGCACGTCAACAGGGTCGAGCGATCGGCGACGCTTCCGCCCGACGTCGCGAAGGCGCTGCGCAGCGGCGAGCCCGCACCGACCGGACTGAACGCGGAAGAGCGGGCCGTGTTCGACGAGGCGCGCGAGTTCCTCGGCAAGGGCCTCGGCTACGCCGCGATCATGGGGACGCGCCCTCAGACCATCGGTTACGGCCTCGCCGACTCGCCGGTCGCCCTGGCGGCGTGGATCTACGACAAGTTGGCCGACTGGGTGTTCACGCGCGGCGAACCGGAGCGCGCTCTCACGCGTGACGAGATCCTCGACGACATCACGCTCTACTGGCTGACGAACTCTGGCACCTCGAGCGGGCGCATCTATTGGGAGAGCAGCGCCCCCAGCACCGCGAGCATCGCCATCCCGGTGGCGGTGACGATCTTTCCCGGCGAGGTGTACAGGCCGCCGAGGAGCTGGGTCGAGCGGAGCTATCGCAATCTCGTCTACTACCACCGTGTCGACAAGGGCGGCCACTTTGCCGCCTGGGAAGAGCCGCAGCTGTTCAGCGACGAACTGCGAGCCGCCTTCCGCCCGCTGCGCTGAACCTTCCGCGCAGGCGCGGCCGTGCCCGCCGCCTCCTCAGCCGAAGGTGAAGGCATAGGCCTGGGCGCCGGGGTCGAGGAATTCGATCTCGAACAGGCGCTCGCGCGGGCCGCCCTGCTGGCGCACCAGCTGGTAGAGCCGCTGCGCGTCGATGCTGCCCTGGCCCTGCGCGTCGGTGTCGGCGCCATGGTCCGCCAGCGGCGGCTGGCCGTCCACCAGCACGCGGAAGCGCACCGGCTTGCCGTCGGGCCCCGGGCCCAGCACCAGGTGCAGGTCGCGCGCATGGAAGCGGTAGGCGATGCGGCCGCCGGCGCGCTGCAGCACGGCACGCTCCGCGTCCACGGTCCAGCTGCCGCCCAGCGCCCATTGGTCGTTGCGCAGCGGCGCGGCGGGCAGGGCGTAGACCTGCGGCCGGTCGGCCCGCAGGCCCGAGGGCGAGGCGAAACCGCTGGCGCGCGCATGGCCCAGATAGGTCTCGCCCGAACGCGCCGGCTGCGCCGCCGGCGGCGCCTCGACGCCGCGGCCCTGCGGCGCCACCAGCCCGGCGGGCATGCCGTCGCTGCGGCCGGCCTCGGCCAGCAGATGCTGGATCACGCGCTCCGCCTCCTCGTAGCCGCCCTCGCCGAACTGCTGGTGGCGCAGGCGTCCCTGCGCGTCGATGAAATACAGCGCGGGCCAGTAGCGGTTGTCGAAGGCGCGCCAGATCTTGTAGTCGCTGTCGAGCGCGACCGGGAAGCCGATGCGCAGATCCTGCACCGCGCGCTTCACATGGGCCGGCTGCTTCTCGAAGGCGAACTCGGGCGTGTGCACGCCCAGCACCACCAGGCCCGCGCGCTCGTACTTCTCGGCCCAGGCGCGCACATAGGGGAGGGCGCGCAGGCAGTTGATGCAGGAATAGGTCCAGAAGTCGACCAGCACCACCTTGCCGCGCAGGCTGTCGGCGCTGGGCGGCGCGGCGCTGTTGATCCAGCCGGTGGCGCCGCTCAGCCCGGACAGCAGGCTGCGCGCCGCGGCCGGGGCGGCCGGCGCGGCCGGCGCGAGCGTGGCGGCGGCCGCCTCGGGCAGCAGCGTGACGGGCTTGGGC